>CAJUIO010000087.1:2550-15873 GCA_910586025.1 uncultured Lachnospiraceae bacterium | reverse complement strand
GTACAGTGGTGTGGGAGGTCGGCTGCTCAACTAATGGGTAGCCTCCTACCCGATCCGAGTGAACAATAACCGTGAGGGGGGATTCCGGATAAAAAGTAAAATGCACTTGACATTGCATGTAAAGCGGACTATACTTTGGATGTAAAGTGAACTGTACAATATACGGCGGATACATAAGTGCAGGGCTCAAGTGGAGCGTGTGTGCCATGCCGTATGGCGGAAGGAGTGGTGTTTTGAAGACCAGAATTATGGAGTTCCGCAAGGAGAGGAGAGTCACGCAGGAGGAGCTGGCTGATGCGGTAAATGTCACGAGGCAGACGATCATTTCCCTGGAGAACGGGAAATACAAGGCATCTTTGGTTCTGGCCCACAAGATCGCACAGTATTTCGGGGTGACTATTGAGGAAATGTTTCTGTTTGACAAGGAGGAGGAGAATTTATGAGTGCAAAGGGTATTTTCTGCCAGACAAAGGCAGCTACCAACGAGGAATACCGAAGAGAGCTGATCGGAAGGAACTGGAAGCTGGCGCTGCTGTGTGCGGTGGGAATTGCGGTTTCGGCCACGGCGGCTCTGGCGTGGAGGGGAGAAGTTTCCGGACTGCCCGACTATATGATGGGAGTATACTGCGGGGCGGGGGCTGGGCTTGCCCTGGGCGGCCTTATCATGATTATTAGAAATATGATTCTGCTGGGGAATGAGGAGAAGCTGAAGCAGAGCAGGCTTGAGAATTCGGATGAGCGGCTTCTGGAGATCAGCTCCCGGGCAATTAAGACGGCGGTTCAGGTCATGATGTTTGCTGCCCTGGCCGGGGGCTTGATCGGAGGGATTTTTTATCCTATACTGGTGAAAGCGGTTCTTTTTATTGTGTATGTGTTTCTGTTCAGCTATCTCGTCGCCCGTAAGGTGTATGAGAAAAGGATGTAGGTGAAAGGCGATACGCCGGAAAACGGCGGATGAGGAATTACAAATGATATATTCTTTCTATGAGCTTGTGTGGTTTTTCTTTGTCTATTCCTTTGCGGGCTGGTGCGGCGAGGTCTGCGCGGCGGCGGTGGAGAGGAAAAGATTTATTAACCGGGGTTTTGTGAGCGGTCCCCTGTGCCCGGTCTATGGGATCGGCGCAGTGTCCTATGCGGTCTTTCTGCCGGAGCTTGCAGACAATCTCTTTTTCCTGTTTCTGGGAGGAATGATCCTGGGGGCGTTCATAGAGTTTGTCACGGGGCTCTTGCTGGAAAAAATTTTTCATAAGAAATGGTGGGATTATTCCGGGATCCGATTCAATTTCGAGGGCTATGTGTGTCTGCGGTATTCTCTTTTGTGGGGTGTCTTTGCCGTGCTGATGGTGCTTTTTGTAAATCCGCTGCTTGCGGTGCTCCTGAGGCTCGTGCCGGGAATTGCCGGAGTTGTTCTGCTTTGGGGTCTTTCTGCGCTGCTTCTTGTAGACGGAACGGGAACGGCTCTCGCACTTCTGGGAATGCAGAAGGAGGCGCGGCAGGTTTCGGAGTGGACTGCCGGCATGGGACGGCTCTCACGCCTTCTGGAGAACAGAATTACCGGAAGGATCAGAGGACGTATGGAGAAGGCTTTCCCGGCGCTTGCCCGGGAGGCGGAGCCTTGGCCGAAGGGACAGGAGAGGGAAAAGGTATTCGCACAGGGGTGCGGCTTTTACAAGCTGGTGAGTCTTTTCTTTGTGGGAGCCTTTCTCGGCGATGTCACGGAGACAGTGTTCTGTCTTGTGACAACCGGGAGACTGATGAGCCGCAGCAGCGTGGTCTATGGCCCCTTCAGCATCGTATGGGGACTGGGATGCTGCCTCCTCACCATGGTTTTGTACCGCATCAGGGGAAGGAACGATTCCTATATTTTTGCTGCGGGCACTCTGCTGGGAGGCGCCTATGAGTACATATGCAGCGTCTTCACGGAGCTGGTGTTTGGAACCGTGTTCTGGGATTACAGCGGGTTTGCCTTTAATCTCGGGGGAAGAATCAATCTTCTCTACTGCTTTTTCTGGGGAATTGCGGCCGTGGTGTGGATGAAGCTTCTCTATCCCAGGCTTTCCGCATGGATCGAAAGACTGCCGGAGAGAGCGGGAAAGGTGACGGTGTGGGCGGCTCTGGTTTTCATGATATTCAACTGCATGATTTCCTCCCTTGCCCTTGCCAGATATACGGAGAGGAATACGCAGACCAAAGAAGCGGAAAACGCCCTGGAGGAATTTCTGGATGAACGCTTTACGGACGAGAGGATGGAGAGGATTTATCCCAATGCCAAAATTGTGGCATCGGAGGAATGAGAGACGTTATAATATGAAGAAAAGGACCGTCGTCAAACGTTATATTTGATGAATCGGTCTTTTTTATTCCCGCGAGCAACGAGCCAAGTGAGCATGCTTGCATGCACATTTGGCGACTGCCGCGAGGGTCAAATACCCCGCTGCTTTGCAGCGCTGCAAATTTGATGCCCCGTTGCTTGCAGCGGGGTCTTTGACTTCATAGGCTTCGGGTGTCAGAGGCCCTGGCTGCGGAGCTACATAGGAAAGACCTTGCCGCCGTGAAGTGATAAAAATAAAAACCTATTGACAAAACAATATTATATAGCATATAGTATGTATATCAGAGGTAATATTATACGATATGTAATATTATAGACAGCTGAATTTCTCCTGAACAGATGGAGGGAGAGAAAGGAGATCGGGGATGGTTTTTAATACAGGAGCGGCGCTTCTTGACGCAATCGTGCTTGCGGTGGTATCCAGGGAACCCGAGGGGGCATATGGATATAAGATAACACAGGATGTCAGGCAGGTCATGGAACTTTCGGAATCCACTCTTTACCCGGTGCTGAGGCGTCTGCAGAAGGATGAATGTCTGGAGGTCTATGACGTGGAATGTGCGGGAAGGAACAGGAGATATTATAAAGTGACGGAAAAAGGGCGTCTTCAATTAAATCTGTATGAATGTGAATGGAGCAGATATTCGGCTAAGATCAACAGTATATTTGAGGGAGGGAATTTATCAGTATGAGCAGATGGGAATTTATGAGACGGCTTGAAGAATTGCTATCGGACATTTCGCCCAACGAAAGAGAGGAGGCGCTTCAATATTATAATGACTATTTCAACGATGCCGGAAGGGAGAATGAGGCTTCCGTGATCGAGGCTCTGGGGTCTCCTGAGCAGGTGGCGAATATTGTGAAGGAGGGGCTTTCCGATCCGGAAGAGCAGGGGGAATTCACGGAGACGGGCTTTTGCGATGCCGCCGCGGAGGAACGAAGGAACCAGGTGGCAAAGCGGACCATCCCTGTGGCGGAGGATAGCGGCGGCATCCATCAGGAACAGGAGAAGCCGGAGGCGCAGTTTGAAAATAAGAGAGGGGAGGATAAGAAGGGGTTGCCCACATGGGCGATCGTTCTCATCGTGGTGGGCTGCTTTTTCGTCTCTCCTGTCATTCTGGGAGCGGTGTGCGGGATCGCAGGAGCTCTTCTCGGGCTTGTGGCTGCGGTGATGGCCGTTGTATTCGCCTTCGGGCTGACGGCATTGATCCTTTTTGTAGTGGGAGTGTCACTTTTTGTGGCCGGGATGGGCTGTCTGATCTACAGTCCCATTGATGCAATAGGCCTGATCGGAGGAGCCTGCATCTGTCTGGCGATCGGAATTCTGGCCATGGTGGTAACAATCTGGTTTGTGGGAAGAGGAATTCCGGCCATCTGGCGCGGCGGCAGCTGGCTGTTTCATCAGATTTTCAGAAAGAAGGGAGAAGCATTATGACAAAATTTACAAAATTCAGCTTATTAGCGGCGGCAGGACTTTTTACCGCGGGATGTCTGCTCGGGTCAATCAGTGCGTTTGCGGGAGGGGGCATCACAGCGATAAATAATGACATATGGGCGGAGAGAACGCTTGACAGGATAGGAAGGGCTGTCTATCATGCCACGGACGGACGGCTGGGATACCTGGCATCTGACAGAGCCGAAAGCAGTGCGGAGGCTGTGAAGGAAAAGGAGACGAGAGCATCAGGTGACAGCAGCAGTCAGTCAGGCGGATTGTCAGGCAGGACGGACGAGGGAGATCAGATTGCCCTGTCGAATGTCTCAAAAATTGAGATGGAGCTGGGGGCAGGTACATTTTATCTTGTGGAGAAGGAGGAGGACGATGGTCTGATAGATGTTTACATCGAGGAGGTTGTGGGCCGCTGCAGATACGAGGTAAAGAAGGGAGAGCTCTATATCTCGGGCTTTCAGAATGTTCAGAATATGTTCGATAGCGCAAAGGGGATTAATAGAAACCGGGTAGAGGTCAGAGTTCCCAAGGGCAGCTATTTTGATGAGATTGACCTGGAAATCGGTGCCTGCACCATGGAGGTCTCAGGTGTGGAAGCGGGAAAGATGGATGTGTCTCTTGGAGCGGCGGAGCTGATACTTACGGATCTGGATCTGTATGAGATGGATGCGGACGTGGGGGCCGGACGGATCGAGGCGCAGGACGTACGGATCGTGGATGGCGATATCACGGTGGGCGTGGGAGAATGCGTCTATGACGGAACCATATCCGGTAATCTGGATTTGGAGTGCGGTATGGGGAACATTGATCTGTCCCTGACGGGAAGCGAGAGCGATCATAATTATGAAATCGAGTGCTCCATGGGCAATGTGGACGTGGGAAGCTATTCCTTTGCAAGCTTTGGCGATGAGAGTCACATCAATAACCATGCGGGAAGCAAGTTTGAGATCGAGTGTGATATGGGAAACATCACAATCAGCTTTGAGGATTGAGAAAGGATGGGATGATATGGCCGGATTAATTGTGATAGCCGCATTTTTATTGATAGTACTGGTGCTCTCATTCTGTTTTCATCTGGTGGGAGGAATTTTGAAGCTTGCTTTGAAGCTTCTGGTCTGTGTACCCTGTGCGATTGTGATCGGCGTGCTGGGAGCGGTGTTGTGCTGTACCCTGATCATGATTCCCCTGGGCATGGCCTGCTTTAAGCTGGCAGGGTTTTTGCTGAACCCGTTTCGGGTGTGCTGCGGATAAGCGGCCGCCCGGCGGCGCAAGCCGGATGTATGTTTGGAAAATCCGCTTGACTCATCAATCAAAATCTTATAGAATGACAGCAAGTACTTGCATGTGAGGTGGAGGAATGGACGAGACAAGCCAGAAGATAATTGACGCGACCATGTCTCTGATTCGAGACAAGGGATACGTGGCAACTACCACAAAGGATATTGCAAATGCGGCCAATGTAAATGAATGCACCCTGTTCCGTAAATTTAAAAGTAAAAAGGATATTGTGCTGCAGGGGGTATCTCAGGAAAAGTGGAGAGCGAATGTCACACCGGAGATTTTTCAGAATGTCCAATGGGAGTTAGAGCCTGATTTAGAGATGTTCATGAATGCCTATATGGACAGGATAACCCCGGATTTTGTAAATCTTTCTATTGGATTGAGAGCGCCCCAGCTCTATGAGGAGACAGCTCCGCTGATTATGAAGGTGCCGCAGGCGTTTCTTTCCTCTCTTGTGGAATATTTCAAGAGGATGGAGCAATTGGGAAAGATCGGGCACTGCGATTTTGCAAGCCTGGCAATGACTGTTTTTTCTTCCACGTTTGGCTATACCTTTTTAAATGCATCCTTCAGCCAGAAGCTTTCGGAGACGCACAGAGAAGAATATATCAAAAACAGCGTAAAGTTATTCGTAAACGGGATCGGGAAAAGAGAAGAGGAAAACAGATAAGAGTGGTACTGTGAAGGCAGTGCCATTTCTCAGACCAATAAAGCAAGCAAGTACATGCATACATTTCGGGAGGAGGAAAATATTTTGATCACAGGAGCGGAATTATTTGTGAAAGCCCTCAGGGCGGAGGGGGTAGACGCACTGTTCGCCTATCCGGGCGGACAGGCAATTGACCTGTTTAACGCCCTCTACGGAGAAAAGGAGATAGAGGTTATTTTACCGCGGCATGAGCAGGGATTGGTCCACGCCGCAGACGGATATGCCCGCTCTACGGGAAAAGTTGGAGTATGTCTGGTTACGAGCGGGCCGGGGGCCACGAATTTAGTGACCGGAATTGCCACGGCAAATTATGACAGCGTCCCTTTGGTATGCTTTACCGGGCAGGTTTCCACCGGGCTGATCGGCAAGAATGCCTTTCAGGAGGTTGCGATTACTGATATTGTAAAAAGCGTCTGTAAATATGCCGTAACAGTGCACAGGCGCGATGATTTGGCGCAGGCAATCAGAGAAGCCTTTGTCATTGCAAGGTCAGGGAAACCGGGCGTTGCGCTTGTAGACCTGCCAAAGGACATACAGAGGCAATACGGAAGCGGCGCATATCCGGAGAATACGGAAGCCGGGGAAGGCCTGAAGACAGGAGGACATTGCGCCTGCGCTTAAGGCGGCCACAGGCGCCCGCAAGGCGCCTGTGGTGATTGAATTCATCATGGAACCGGAGGAAAATGTGATGCCGATTGTTCCGCCCGGCCATGGGCTGGAGGATATGATTTTGGAAAATCAGGGCTCTGTATGTTCCGCCGGATAGAGGATTCCTCTCGGCTTAAAGGGAAAAGAACAGGCCGGCCTTCTTGAGTGCGGGCCGCAGAGCCAGGTATATAAGGGTGGCCGCAATGGTGGAGGTCACGGAGTTGATGGAGGTGGAGGCAACGTTCCATGCCAGCACCAGCTCCGCCGCAGGCCTGCCGAGGATGGCGAGCTTGTAGAGATAGCCCACAAGAGGGTCGAAGACGACGTTAAACAAAAGTCCCCCCGCAGAGGCAAGGATCGTGATGAGAAGCACCCTCTTTTTATCCGTCTCCCGGCTCACATGAAAGAGCCTGTGGGCGATCAGTCCGGTGACCAGTCCGATACACAGCTTTAAAATGAAAGTCTTGGGGGCGTATATGATATACTGAGGATCAAAGAGATCCCCGATGGTCATCCCCAGCGCTCCTCCCAGACCGCCGTAAAAGCCGCCAAGGAGAAGAGCGCCCAGGACACATACCGCATTGCCAAGATGAATGGATGTGGCATCGCCTCCAGGAAGCTGTATCTTAATCTGAAGAAACGTGAATACCACATAGGAGAGTGCGGCCATGAGGCCTGTCAATGCTATTTTTTGCGCTGTCTGATTTTTCATAATAGTACCACACCTTTCGAGTTGTTTTCGTTAAACAATATATTGTCACTAAACAACAGTATACACACAAGTGGCACTATAAAAAGTGCCAAATCATAAATTATTAACCATGCCAGTTGAAAGAAAATCCTTTTTGTTGTACTATGAAAAAGTACCCTTTTCCACGGAGGGTGATAACAGATAAAAGGAGAACATATTTTATGCAGAGAGTAAGAGGGATAAGCGGGAGCACTTTGAAGATGATCGCCATGGTATCCATGGTGACGGACCATACGGCGGCAGTGCTTCTGGGGCTGTTCCTGATGCGCAGAGGAATCTATTCCGTCTGGAATACCTCGCCGGAATACATAAACGAGCTGCTTTCCTATGGCTCTGTGGGAGTGCTGTATGTGGCATATCAGATTATGAGGATGGTCATAGGAAGACTGGCCTTCCCGATCTACTGCTTTTTGCTGGTGGAGGGCTTTCAGAGAACCGGGAACCGTCTGAAATACATGTCACGTCTCTTTCTTTTCTGTCTGGTCTCGGAGATTCCCTTTGATCTGGCCTTTTATGGGCAGGCCTTTGAGTGGAATCACTGTAATGTGTTTTTTACTCTGTTCATTTCCTTTGTCATGATGCTTCTTTGGGAGGAGCTGGAGGGACGCTGTCCGGTAATCCTGGTCCGGTGGCTTGGCCAGTTTTTCATCTTTGCTGCGGCAGCCGGCCTGGGAGAGTGGATCGGCTGTGATTATGGGGCAAAGGGGATAATAGCCGTGGGGCTTTTGTACCTGTTCCGGAAAAACCGGGCATCGCAGATCGCCGCAGGCTGTGTTGCGTTTCTGTGGGAGGTCACGGCGCCTCTGGCCTTTATTCCGGTGGCCTTTTACAATGGGAAAAAGGGATGGAATCTTAAATATGTTTTTTATATTTTCTATCCGGCGCATCTGCTGCTCCTGCATTTTCTATATCTAAAATTTTTATAAAACGTCAAATATTCTGTTGACATTTCCTTTTGCAGAATAATATAATATCAAATAATTAACTAGTTAAATATTAAATACTTAATTATTAATTGCTTAATAAAGGAGGCGGACAGAAATGGGGGAGCGGGAGCATGAGTTGGTGCATCTGCTTCACATAGTGGACAGGAATTTTAAGCGTTCCATTGACAAGAAGGTGGAGAGCACCGGGGTTTACAGGAGCCAGCACAAGCTTCTCATGATGCTTGGAAGGCATCCGGACTGTTCCCAGACGGAGCTGGCTGAGAAGATGGAGGTATCGCCGGCGGCTATTGCCGTTTCGCTGAAAAAGCTGGAGAAGGGCGGTTTTGTCAGCAGGCAGTGCCATGAGAACGATAACCGTGTCAACTATGTGAAGGTGACGGAGAAGGGACGGGAGGCGATCGAGGTCAGCATCCGGTACTTTCAGGAGATTGACGAGGCCATGTTTGCGGATTTTACCGACGAGGAGATTGAGCTGCTTGGCGG
Organism: uncultured Lachnospiraceae bacterium; assembly: GCA_910586025.1. Lineage (GTDB taxonomy): Bacteria > Bacillota > Clostridia > Lachnospirales > Lachnospiraceae > Suilimivivens. The sequence goes on along the minus strand of CAJUIO010000087.1, from coordinate 7,275 downwards.
TTACCTGCACCGGGTGATCGCAAACGGGGAGACATATTACCAAAAATTATTGAGACAGGAGAGTTGAGACAATGAAGAGATACTGGAAGTATATCAGGCCGTATCTGGCGGCTTTTATCTGCGGGCCGATTCTGATGATCGTGGAGGTGATCGGAGAGGTTCTGCTGCCGAAATTCATGGCGAACATTATCAATGTGGGTGCGGCGCAGAGGAATGTTCCCTATATTGTCAGTATGGGAGTGGTGATGATCATAACGGCGCTTCTCATGATGCTGGGAGGAATCGGCGGCGCTTACTTTGCGGCCAAGGCGGCCATCAGCTTTTCCTCGGATTTAAGGAGCGACGTGTTTGACAAGGTGCAGAAATTTTCCTTTGCAAATCTGGATAAGTTCAGCACCGGGTCCCTGGTGACCAGGCTGACAAACGATATCACGCAGGTGCAGAATCTGATCAATATGGCGCTCCGTATGATGCTGCGGGCACCGGGAATGCTGGTCGGGGCCCTGATTATGGCATTTGTGATGAATGCGCAGCTTGCGCTGGTGGTGCTGGTGGTGATGCCCGTTCTGGTGCTTTTGATTGCCCTGGTGATTCGGGTGGCGTTCCCCAGATTCGAGATCATGCAGAAAAAGCTGGACACTCTGAACTCCACGATTCAGGAAATGCTGATCAATGTGCGTGTGATCAAGTCCTTTGTGCGGGGAAGCTATGAGGAGGAGAAGTTTGCCAGGGCTAATGAGGATCTGAAAGAGTCCGGTCTTGCGGCTTTTAAGGTGGTGATCCTGAATATGCCCATCATGATGGTGATGATGAATGCCACCACCCTTGCGGTGGTATGGTTTGGGGGAAAGCAGATCCTTGCGGGAAGTATGCCTGTGGGCGATCTGACCGCCTTTACCAGCTATATCGTGCAGATCCTCATGTCTCTCATGATGCTGGCCATGGTACTGCTGCAGAGCTCCAGGGCTCTTGCCTCCCTTCGCAGGATTACGGAGGTTCTCGACACGCAGGTGGATCTGACTGATGAGGGCTGCTCCCTTCCGGAGAAGAAGGTGGAGAGCGGTAGGGTGGAATTTCGCAACGTGTCCTTCCGCTACTATAAGAACAGCCAGGAAAAGGTCCTTAATAAGATCAGCTTTGTTGTGGAGAGCGGGCAGGTGCTGGGGATTATCGGCTCCACCGGCAGCGGGAAGACCACGCTGGTTTCCATGATTCCCAGGCTTTACGATGCCGATGAGGGGGAGGTTATGGTGGACGGCGCAAATGTCCGGGATTATTCCCTCCGGAATCTGCGGGAGGGCGTGGGCATGGTGCTGCAGAAGAACGTTCTCTTTTCCGGTACTATTATGGAAAACCTGATGTGGGGAGACGAGAACGCATCCAGAGGTGAGATCGAGCGGTGCGCCGCCGACGCTCAGGCAGCTCCCTTTATTGATACCTTTACCGACGGGTATGAGACGGAGCTGGGACAGGGAGGCGTCAATGTTTCCGGCGGCCAGAAGCAGAGGCTCTGCATTGCAAGGGCGCTGCTCAAAAAGCCGAGGATCCTCATACTGGACGATTCCACCAGCGCCGTGGATACGGCCACGGAGGCCAGGATCCGGGAGAGCTTTACCAGCACCCTGCGGGATGCTACCAAGATTATTATTGCCCAGCGTATCACCTCCGTGATGGGCGCTGATGTGATTGCGGTGCTGGATGAGGGCAGCATTGTGGGGCTGGGCACCCATGAGGAGCTTCTTGCGGGCTGCGAGGCTTACCAGGAGATCTATTATTCCCAGATGGAGAAGGAGGCCAGTGCGTCATGAATCAGCAGAAATTAGAATATCTACAGAAGAAATACGAAAGCAGGCTGAACCCTTCTGACAAGGAAGAGTTAAAGGGCGGCCCGGGAAGAGGGCGGGGACCCGGTCCCGGGCACGGGCCTGGCGGTCCGGGGAGAGGAATGCCCGGGGGAAAGCCCAAGAATATGAAAAAGACGCTGGGAAGGCTCTTTTCCTATATTTCCCATAACAAGCTGCAGCTGGGAATTGTAGTCCTGTGCATTATTGCAGGTACCATTGCGAATCTGGCAGGCTCCTATATGCTGCGTCCCATCATCAACGGACTGACCTCCGAGAGCGGAAGCGTTTCCTCTCTGTTACAGGGGATTATCGCCATGATCTGTATTTATCTGGTGGCGGTAATTGCCCAGTATCTGCAGCAGAGGATCATGATCGGCGTGTCCCAGAACGCTATTCAGAAGCTGCGTAATGACCTGTTTCAGAAAATTCAGAAGCTGCCGGTGCGCTATTACGACACCAATAATCACGGAGATGTGATGAGCCGCTTTACCAATGACGTGGATGCGGTGGGCGAAATGCTGAATAACACTGTGGTTCAGCTGATTTCCGGAAGCATAAGCATCGTGGGCACCTTTGCCCTCATGGTCTACACCAATGTGTGGCTGACTGTGATTACGATTGTGATGATCCCGGTGATGCTGAAAGCGGTTCAGGCGGTAGGGGGCAGAAGCCGGAAATATTACAGGGCCCAGCAGGCGGCGATCGGTACGCTGAACGGCTATATTGAGGAGACTGTCACGGGGCAGAAGGTGGTGAAGGTGTTCTGCCACGAGGAGGATTCCATAGACGAATTTGAGTTTCTGAACCGGGATCTTCGGGGAAAGCAGATAAAAGCCCAGTTCTTTGGCGGAATCATGGGGCCCGTGATGGGAAACCTAAGTCAGGTGAGTTATTCCCTTACCGCCTGCATCGGCGGGATTCTCTGTGTGCTGCGGGGCTTTGATATCGGGGGACTTACGGTATTCGTGAACTATTCCAGACAGTTTTCCCGTCCTATCAATGAGGTGGCCATGCAGGTGAACACGATTTTTTCCGCACTGGCTGGAGCGGAAAGAGTGTTTGCCATCATGGACGAGGCTCCGGAGGCCGGGGATGCGCCGGATGCCATCAGCATCCGGGAGGGAATCGAAGGGAAGACCTGCTATGTGATTCCAAGGACTCACAGGCTTGTATCGGGAGAAAGCGCGGATGATGGAGGAAATTTCCTCACAGACCTTGTAAAGGAAGATAAAGACTATTATTATAAAGAGGTGAGAGGAGCAGTCACGCTGACGGACGTGACCTTTGGGTACAACCCGGATAAGACTATCCTGAAGCATATATCCTTATATGCGAAGCCGGGACAGAAGATTGCCTTCGTGGGCTCTACCGGAGCGGGCAAGACTACCATTACCAATCTGATCAACCGTTTTTATGACATTGATTCGGGAAGCATTACCATTGACGGCATACCGGTGACGGAGCTTGAGAGGGATTCCCTGCGCCGGAATATTTCCATGGTGCTGCAGGATACGCATCTGTTTACCGGGACGGTCCGGGACAACATCCGCTACGGCAGGCTGGATGCCACGGATGAGGAGGTGGAGCAGGCGGCAAGGACGGCAAGCGCCCATTCCTTTATCATGCGTCTTGAGCACGGCTATGACACTATGCTGGAGGGAGACGGGGCCAATTTAAGCCAGGGACAGAGACAGCTGATCAATATTTCCAGAGCGGCTGTCTCCAGGGCACCTATATTGATTCTGGATGAGGCGACCAGCTCTGTTGATACCAGGACGGAGAAGCATATCGAGAGAGGCATGGACCGGCTGATGGCCCAGAGGACTACGCTGGTGATCGCCCACAGGCTTTCCACGGTGCGCAATGCCAACGCCATTATGGTTCTGGAAAACGGGGAGATCATCGAGAGGGGCGACCATGACGACCTGCTTGAGCAGAAGGGAAGATATTACGAGCTCTATACGGGGTTAAGCGAGCTGGATTAAAGAGAAAGGGACGGGGTATATGAAAAAAGTACTTGTAGTGATCGACATGCAGAATGATTTTATCGACGGGGCGCTGGGAACCGCCGAGGCAGTGAAGATCGTGGGAAGCGTGGCGGAAAAGATCAGGGAATATGAGGGGCAGACGGTGTTCGCCACCAGGGACACCCATGAGGAAAACTATCTGGAAACAGCGGAGGGCAGACACCTGCCGGTGCCCCACTGCATCCGGGGAACAAAGGGCTGGGAGATCCGTCCGGAGATTGCCGGGGCTCTTGCACAGGCGGATGCCCAGGTGATCGACAAGCCCACCTTTGGCTCGGAGGTTCTGGCAAGAAAGCTGCAGAAGATGGCGGAGCAGGAGGAGCTTTCCATAGAGCTTGCGGGCCTGTGCACGGATATCTGCGTGGTCTCCAACGCCCTGCTCATCAAGGCAAAGCTTCCGGAGACACCGCTCAGGGTGGATCCTGCATGCTGTGCCGGTGTGACGAGGGAGAGCCACGAGGCGGCGCTTCTTACCATGAAGATGTGTCAGGTGGATGTGGGGATCTGATATGGAATACATGCTTTTTGTACTGGACTTGATCGGGACGGCTGCCTTTGCCCTGTCCGGGGCCATGACAGCCGTGCGCAGACAGATGGACCTTCTGGGGGTTATGATCCTTGGAATGGTCACAGCCGTAGGCGGCGGGATGATCCGGGATCTTATTCTCGGCATCACGCCGCCGCAGGCGTTCCGGGAGCCTGTCTTTGCCCTGGTGTCACTCGTGATCTCGGCGCTCATCTTTGCGGTGCTGTTTTTTCATGTGGTCAGGAAATACCGGGACGGCCGTGGGAGCGAAAGGCTGGTGGCCGGGCCGTCCTTCTGGGAGCAGGAGATTTCGGGCGAGAGATTTCAG
>CAJUIO010000087.1:0-2450 GCA_910586025.1 uncultured Lachnospiraceae bacterium | reverse complement strand
TTTGGATATTTTCTGCCGGTTTTTCTGGGAACCATCACGGGAGTGGGAGGCGGCCTGCTCCGTGACATGATGGCGGGGGACCGGCCTTATATTTTTGTGAAGCACGTGTATGCCAGCGCTTCCATAGCGGGAGCCGTCCTGTGCTGCCTTATGTGGGAGAGCGCTGGAGAGCAGTGGGCCATGCTGACAGGGGCGCTGGCCGTGATTGCCATGCGCTTTCTGGCGATTCACTTTAAATGGAATCTGCCGAGGATAAAAGGATTCTAGGTGCGGGAGGTTTTGACGGGTTATGTTACATATAGCGGTCTGTGATGATGAGGAAAGCTTTGTACAGAACCTTAAGGAGCAGCTGATGCGGTATGCGCAGGAATGCGCACAGCAGATCCGGGTCACGGTCTTTTATGACGGGAGCGAGCTGGTAAACGGCTATGACCCCTCTATTGACCTGGTTTTTCTGGATATTCAGATGAACCGGATGGACGGGCTTGCGGCGGCGGAGCGGATCCGGCAGATGGACGGGGAGGTCGGCATCATTTTTCTGACGACGCTCACCCGGTACGCTCTGGAGGGCTACAAATATCAGGCCACAAACTATATCATAAAGCCCATGAAGTACGCAAGGCTGAAGGCGGAGATGGACCGGTGGATGCAGCGCCGGCCCGCAAAAGAGTCCCCGTCCCTGGTGGTTGTCAATGATTCGGGCAGGTACCGGGTTCTGTTAAAGGAGCTTAAGTATGTGGAGACCTTTAACCGGAATCTTCTGCTGCACACGGAGAAGGAAAACATTCTCTGCTACCGGAGCATGAAGGAGATGGAGAGGGAGCTTGCAGGCAGCGGCTTTGTCCGGTGCCACACCAGCTATATCGTCAATCTTTTTTTTGTGAAGGGTGTGAAAAAGCTGGAAATTGAGCTGCTTGACGGCGCCCAGCTGCCGATCAGCCAGCCAAAGCGCAAGGAATTTATGGAAAAGCTCACGGAGTATTGGGGGGATCAGCTATGATACGGTTTCTGGATCAGCTTACCTTTGTTTTTTTCACTCTTTCCGGAACGCTCTTTTTTATGATCCTCAAGAGGATGCTGCCCCTTCGCAGAAGCCGGATTTTGCAGATATTGGCCTGGGTGCTGGGCGTGTGGCTCTCCGACACGGTTATTTATTCCAATGATATTTACGCCCTGGTGGGAACCATGCTGGGGATGGGGCTCTATCTTCTGGTGTTTTACCGCAGACAGGTGATGGAAAAGTTCTCCGTGCTTTTCGTGTTTTACCCGATTCTGATCGCCGTGAACTACCTTTTTCAGGATATGGGATCAAGGCTTTTCTTTTCCAGGATCGAAAAAGTGGGAGGGGAGGTCGTCTGGGATGACCCCACGAGGCTCCTTTCCACAGGGATCCACACGGGATCCATTTTCCTGCGGCTGTTGTTCTGGGTGGGGATTTTCCTTTTTGTGAAGCGTTTCCTTGCGAGGAATGCGTTAACCCTTCCCGTAAAAATGTGGTGGCTGGTGGACGTGCTGCTGCTTGCCCCCATGGTGGCGGTTTTCACCATTATTTATTTTATGCCCGGTGAGATGATCGTTAACTATCCGATCTGCGTGGCGTCCATTTTTTCCAGTATCGGGAGCATGTATCTGGCCGCCTATATCTATAATTCGATGCAGACGGCTTACCATATGGAGGAGATGGAGAAGCAGCACCGGTATTACGAGGATCTTCTGCGGGAGGAGGAGCGTGTCCGCAGCATCTACCATGATATGAAAAACCATCTCCTGGTTCTGGAGGCCGCATCTTCGGACAGCCAGCTTGTACGGCAGTCCATCGAGGAGCTAAGCGGCCAGATCTCATCCTATGAGGATTATATTTATACGGGGAACCGGTCCCTTGACGTGATCCTGCGGGACAAGGCGAGAAAGGCCAGAGCGCTGGACATTGACTTTGGGGCGGTGGTGCGTTTTGAGGACGGGGATTTTCTGGAGCCCATGGATATCAGCTCCATATTCGGAAACGCCCTGGATAACGCCATCGAGGCCTGTGAAAAGCTTCCAAGGCAGGAGCGGATGATCACCATAAAAACCGGCCGCATCCGGGACATGCTGGTAATCGCGGTGGAAAACAATGCGGCCAGGGAAGAGGCAAAGGAGCGGGGAGGAAAAAGAACCGCCAAGGAGGACGCCTTTTTGCACGGCTTTGGCCTTGCCAATATCCGAAAGTCCGTGGAGAAATACGCAGGGCAGTGCAATGCGGGGATGAAGGACGGACGCTTTGTTCTTAAGATTGTGATTCCGGTTCCGTAGGAATGCTTTTTGGGGCACTTTCGGAAGAAAAACAGCCGAATTAACAAATCGGCGGGAGGTATCCTAACTGAATCGCCTTGGTTACCGCTTCGACAGAGGAGGACACATCAAGTTTTTCAAATATATGCTGTAAATGATTGGAGAGGGTACGCTCGCTG
>CAJUIO010000086.1 GCA_910586025.1 uncultured Lachnospiraceae bacterium | reverse complement strand
TTTTTGGTTTTTCAAACCAAAAATAAAAAAAGAGATTTGTTCGGCGGGAACGAAAGGGTTGCAAATGAGAAATGCTATGATAAAATTGGTCAACACAAAACCTGTCCCGGAGACCGTTGAGAATAGGAGGCGGAGGAATGATCGATGCTTTACTGGCGAGGAAATTTATCAAGAGAATCACGCAGTTCACGGAATACAATATCAATATCATGGACGAAAAGGGGATCATCATAGCCAGTAAGAACACCTCCCGGATCGGAACCTTTCACGAGGTGGCTCTGCGGATTATCCAGGGAGAGCAGGATACGATCATCGTGGATAACGAAGATACGCAGTTCGGTGTAAAGAAGGGCGTTAATATGGCTATTTATTATAAAAAGCATAAGGAAGGCGTGATCGGAATAACCGGTGATCCGCAGGAGGTCATGCCGATTGCCCTTGTGATCCGTATGGCGGTGGAGGTCATGCTCGAGCATGAGCTGTTTAAATATGAAAAGATGCAGAGGCGCAATCTGAAGGAGCAGCTCCTCAATCTGCTGTTATATAATGAAGCGCTTTTGCCGGACGACTGGATCCGGTTCACCAGACCTCTTCAGATGAAGGAGGAAACGGTGAGAATCCCTGTGCTGATCAGCCTGGAGAACGGGAGTGATGTCTGTGAAAACGTTCTGGATGTTTTCCGGAGCGGAAGATATCACTCCGCTCAGGATCTGCAGTGCCTTACCAGAGACGGGGATATTCTCCTGTATAAAGCCATGGACAGTGAGCTTCCCGAGCTGATGCAGAATTATAAATATCTGATAGCGGATGCGATCAGTGATTCGCTGCGTTATATGAGAAGCGCCGGATACCGTTATACGATCTTTGTGGGATCATTTCAGAGCGATTTCCGGTATTACAGAATTGGCTATGGGCATTGCATGTGGCTGAAAAAGACAATGGAGGCCGGCGGAAGCTATTATTTTTATGATTACTGCAGTACGTATTTTATGTCTATTCTGCCACTGAAGGAGCTTCAGGTGACTTATTATACCATTGAGCGAAGTCTTGGAGATAAGTTTACGGACAACTTCAAGGAGATCATGGAGGCTCTGCGTCAGGCCAACTTTAATCTGAATGATGCCAGTAAGCTGCTGCATGTTCACAAGAACACCCTGGTTTACCGTCTCGATAAAATACGCATGGCCCTGAATGTGGATCCCATCGGAAATAATAATGACAGAGAGTTTGTCAACGGATTTTATAATTATCTGAAAAGAAAAGAGCTGCTTTACTGACCATACCAAAAACAGGCTTCCGATTTTTTGTGTCTCCAACACAAAGATCGGGAGCATCTTTGTCTGAGCGGATATGGGGTATTGCGGTGTCCCTCTATATAATGTAACTACAGATGCAACAAGAAAAAATACAACGGGAGGTTAACAAATGAAGAATTACAAGAAGGTACTTGCGATGATCCTTGGAATGGCAATGACGGTTTCCCTGTTTGCGGGATGCGGAAATTCCGGAAAAAAGAGCGGAGAAAGTTCGCCGCAGGCGGAAAATGCGCCGGCGCAGGAGGAATCCGCTTCATCCGGGACAGAGTCCAAGGAGGAAGCGCCAGAGGTAGAAACGGAGGAGGCCGAGGGAACAGGCGGCTTTTCGGGAACACTGAAATTGTATGGACCGGGTCTTTTTACGGATGTGGGTCCCGACGGGAATACGGATATCGTGACGGGAGTGAGTAAGCCCGGCTACAATGTGGTGGTTGACAGATGGAAAGAGCTGTATCCCGATGTAGAGCTTCAGATTGAGACAATTCCCTGGGATAACTGGAAAGCGGCCTGCCAGACGGCGGCTCTGTCCGGGGATGTGGATATTATCATTCACGGATCCTCCATCGTGCCGATCTGCGAGCCTCTGTCAGATTATCTGGAAAAGGATCCCCAGGTAAAGGATTCGGTGGGTATGATGGCTATGAGGAAGAATTCCGATATCGCCCCGCTTTCCGAGTATATTCCTTACGGACTGACGGTGACTGTAAACCCGGTCATGGTAGTGGTGGACAAGGAGATTTTCGAGCACTACGGTCTGGAGCTTCCCGATTCCGAGACATGGACTCTGGATGATGTCATGGAGCTTGCAAAGGCGGCCACGGGAACAGATCCTGTTACCGGAAAGCAGACCTACGGAATGGGCATGATCGAGGCGGCAAGCGCAAACAAGAATTATATCTGGGCTTCCAGGGCGTTCAACAATACTATTTATGAATGGGGCGACAGCCTGGCGACTACCAATGTTAACTTTGTAAACGATACCACAAAGGAAGTATTGAACTATCTTACAGAGCTTTCCAGGTATGCAAGTCCGGATTATATGGAGGGACTGGATAAGGCGAACGCTTATACGGAGGACAATAATCTGGCCATCATGATTACGGAGAGCGCATACAGCGCCTATAACACCATCAAGGCGGCAGGCCTGGAGGACAAGTATATGTTTGCGGCGCTTCCCAAGATTCAGGGCGGAGAATTTGACGGTATCACGTCCAGTCACATGGGAGACTGGAACATGGCGATCTGCAACACCAGCTCACAGAAGGATCTGGCATGGGAATTTCTGAAATTCATGGTTATGGACGAGGTAGTTCAGCAGTGGCTTCTGGACACCTACAGTATTCCTGCGAACAAGGAGGCAAGCGCAAAGCTGGGAGAGTATATGCCTGATGATTATGCGGCGGCAATCTCCTATGTGGTAAATACCAGCCCTCTTGAGTTCAGCGCTTCCGCTAACAACTGCTATGACAGCAGTAACTTCGGAACCTTTGCCAATGATCTGACAACGGTATTAAATGAGATGTTCCAGGGCAATATGGATGCGGATGCGGCAATGGCGTACGTGAAGAAGAATCTTGACGACTATATGAGCACTCTAAACTGACAGTATTAAACGGCAGCTGATAACCCGGAAGCAGAAAAGCGCCGCTTTTCTGCTTCCCTTTGTATATAGAAGGAGTTAAGATGCGCCAAAGCGCACAGGGAGGTGTACATATGAAGAACAGACAGGCTCTGAAGGTAAAGATAAAGAAGCAGCTTGTATGGTATTCCTTTCTCGTGGTCAGTATCGTGACATTGATTGTCCTTACTTATATTCCGATGCTTACCACGATTAAATACAGCTTTTTTGATGTCCAGGTTCTGGGTTTTGGAGAGGACCGGTTTGTGGGATTTCAGAATTATCAGAAGATCATGAACAATTCTTCCTTTCTGAAATCTATTGGAAACACATTTCTTCTGGCGTTTATGGGGCTTGTCTCCATTCCGGTGGGATTCATTTTGGCATCCCTGATCAATAATATCGGAAGAGGAAAATGGCAGAGCTTTTTCCGGGTGGGGTATTACTTCCCGAACATCATAACCGGTGTCAGCGTGGTTCTGATCTTCCAGATCGTGCTCAAGGCCAACGGGGGGCTTCTGAACAACGCCCTTTCGCTTCTGACAGGGCGGGAGGTTGCCATAGGATGGCTTTCGGATTCCCATTATTCCCGGTTCGGTGCCACGATCCTGGGTGTATGGGGAAGTATGGGGTACTCCATGCTGATCAATCTGGCAAGCCTGCAGTCCATCCCTGCGGAGATCTATGAGGCGGCGGAGGTGGACGGTGCAAACGGCTTTAAGCAGTGGTGGTACATAACGATTCCTCAGATGGCTTCCTGCTTTGCCTTTTTGTTTATCACTTCCATCATAAACGGGCTGGCAAGATTCTCGGATCTGTTCATTATCGGGGGGAATGCCTCGGCGGGAAGGCCTGGCGGGACGCTCCAGACTATCCTCATGTATATTTACCAGTTCAGCTTTGAAAGCCCGCAGTACGGGATAGCGTCGGCGGGAGCCATGATCCTTTTTGTTCTGACCTTTGTTATCACTCTGGTTAATCTGAAAATGACAGGCTTCTTCAAAAAGAAGGACGTATGAGATAGGAGAATTTTATGAGAGCTAAGAAAATCAGAAGATGTATTATTATAGTAGTGCTTTTGCTCATATTGGCTATCGTGCTGGTGCCCCTTTTGTGGTGTATCGTCCTGTCCTTTGACAGGAAGGCGGTCTCCGCTCTGCCGGAATTTTCTCTGATTCCCCATGAATTTTCCATCTTCAATTATCAGGTTGCGTTCACCACGATCCCTCTGGTGAGGTACTATCTGAACACGATCTTCGTGACAGTGGTGCATACGGTTCTGGCGGTGTTTTTTGCATTGATGTGCGGTTATGCCTTTGCAAAGGGAAGATTCATAGGCAAGAATTTCTGGTTTGTCTTCATGCTTGCCGTGATGATGATCCCTTTTGAATCGAGGATGGTGCCTCTGTATCTGCAGTACAAGAGCTGGGGTCTTCTGGATACCTATGCGCCCCTTCTGATGGGAGCCTGCGCTTATGTGTACGGAATCTTTTTTTCCAGACAGAACATTGAGGCGATTCCGGATTCCCTGCGGGAGTCGGCTTATATTGACGGAGCCAGTGAATGGAGGATTTTTTTCCAGATCATTATTCCTCTATCAAAGCCTCTTATTGCCACGCTTTCCATCCTGCAGGTTCTCAGCAACTGGAACAGCTATCTCTGGCCGCTGGTGGTGCTTCGGAGCTCGGAGAAGCAGCTGATCTCCGTGGGAGTGTCGGTTTTCAACGCCCAGCAGGATGCAATTTATTACGGGCCGAGAATGGCCGTGGCGGTGATCAGCGCCATTCCTCTGAGCATCATGTTTTTATTCCTGCAGAAATATATTGTGCAGAGTGTGGCGGTAAGCGGTATCAAGCAGTAGGCTTAAGGCGGCATGGCGGATGGGATTGGTATTGAGGTATGACAATGGGACAAAAATGGTGGAATGAGGATCTGAGGATCATACAGTATAACCTGCAGGTACAGGATACGGAAAAGATGATTCCAAAGGAGATTGCGCAGGGCGTAAAGGGGATGGGAGGAAATGCCGTGGTGCTGAATGCGGGCGGGATCTACGCCTGGTATGAGACCCGGGTGCCCTTTCATCACAGAAACGAATATCTCCGGTCGGGGAGCGATCTGATTTGCGAGATCATCCGCTGCTGTCATGAGGAGGGAATCCATGTGATCGGGAGGTTTGATTTCAGTAAGACCGACGACGTGGTTTATCTGCAGCATCCGGAATGGTTTGTGCAGGATCCGGAGGGAAATCCGGTCTGCTATGGAGGCGGAAGAATGGGAACCTGGTCTCTTCTTATGTCCACCTGTACGAACGGCGGATACCGGAATGAGGAGGTGGCGGCCCCGGTTCTTCGGGAAGCGGTGAGTATGCTTGGGCTGGACGGTGTTTTTTTCAATGCGCCCCATATGGAAAAGTGCTATTGTGAAAACTGCCGGAGAAAGTACAGAGAGAATTACGGCAGGGAGCTGCCGGAGGATCAGGAGGCATGGCATCCCGACTGGGCCCGGCAGTGCCTGAAGGATAACATCATGGTGCAGTACCGGGCGGTGAAGGAGACAAGGGACATTCCTGTGATTCTGTATTACGGCACTTACAGGAAGGACGGAAAGGGCGGGCCTGAGGATCTGGACGCACGGTATGCGACGGCGGATTTGATCTGCACGGAGGCCCAGGACATTCTGTCTGCCGGAAAGGAGGATCTGCCGGAGCTGTGGAAGCCGTCTCTGAATATGAGGCTGGGACAGTGCCTTGGCGGAAAGCCAAGACCCTTTGGGATTATTCACTCCTGTCCGGGAATGGATTGGAGACATACCGGGCTTCCGGCGGCGGAATATGAGTTCTGGATGAGTCAGATTCCGGCCTCGGGCGGCCGTCTGTGGCATTCCCTTACAGGATTCGATGCCACGATCACGGATAAAAGGCTGCTCCGGTCAGTGAAACGCATCAATACCGGTGCGGAGATATCCGGCGGCCTTATGCGGGAAGCGGTTTTTGCCGCAGACATACTGCTTTTGTGGGATGCGGGAATTTCCTGTCTGAATGCGGTGGATGCCATGATGCGTTGTCACATTCCCTTTGACCTGTGTGACGGAGCCCATGCGGCCCCTGAGGTTCTGAGGAAATACCGCACGGTGTTCCTGCCGGACGGGTTTGATGCGGATGAAAGGCTCTGCAGCATGCTTCTCTCCTATGTGGAGGCGGGAGGAAGTCTGTATGTGGAAAAGACAGAAGCCGGCGGAATCAAGGAGCTAAGAGAGCTTCTCGGAATTGGGGAGCACCCGGCCCGGGGAAAGGGGATTTCGGCTGCCTACGGAGTCCTGGAGGAAGAGGATGGCAGCCTTTCGGACAGACTTTGGGAAACCCTCTATATTCCTGTAAAGGGGGATGTGCTGTATGTAAAGAAAAATGACGGTGCGAAAATTCGGATGACCCTGGTGCCGCCCTTTGCCCCTGCGGACGGTGTGGGAGCGCCTCCGGAGAGGGCCAGCCTGCCGGTTTCCCGTACCCGGATTCCCCTGATCCTGGATAACACCGTGGGGAAAGGAAGGGTCGTCTCCTGCTTTTTTGGCCTGTCCGGTCTCATACGGCAAATCGGGCTGGAGGATTGGAAAATCCTGTTTGAGAACTGCCTTTCATATCTTGCGGATGGGAAGGGAGAGGCGGAGGCGAGGGAGCTTCCGGAGGGAGTCTTTTTCTATCCCTACAGGACACCGGAGGGGTATCTGGTTCATCTGGTAAATGGAATCGGCGAGAGACCGCTGCGGAGCTGTCAGCCCTGTCATGGGCTCTGCTTTGGGCTGAGAGTGGGACAAAGAGATGTGGAAAGCGTGGACTGCGTCCTGGAGGACATTAAGGTACAGTGGAGAAGAGACGGTGAGATGCTGACAATTACATTGGAGTGCCTGCATGTATGGCAGCTGATCAGGATTAAGTGGCGGGAGGCGATGGAGGAATGAGCTGGTGGACACAGAAGAGATATCGAATGATACAGAATAACCTGCGGGATATCGATGCCTGTATGGATGTTGACCGGTATGTGGAATATCTGAAGGAATTTGGAGCCAATGTCTGTATGGTGGGCTGCGGAGGCATCACGGCGTTTCATCCCACAAGGCTGGAGTGCCAGAAGACCAGCCCTTATCTGAGGGATGATTTCTTTGGAAAGCTTCTGGCAAGGTGTCATGAAAACCAGATCCGTGTGATCGCGCGGTTTGATTTCAGTAAGGCACACAGCCAGTTTCTGAACACGCATCCGGAATGGTTCAGCCGGACGGCCCTGGGCGATCCCGTGCTGTTTCACGACACGGCGGCGACCTGCGTGAACGGTCCCTATCAACAGGAGCTCTCCCTGGAAATCCTGAAAGAGGTGATCTCGCAGTATCCGGTGGACGGAGTCTTTTTTAATATGTTCGGCTATCAGACCTATGATTACAGCGGACGCTACGTGGGAATCTGCCAGTGTGAGAGCTGCAAACGGCGTTTCCTTGAATACAGCGGTATGGAGCTTCCCGCAGGGGAGGAAGAGACAGATCCGGCCTTTCGGAGATATAAGGAATTTAAAAGAGATACCACAACCGGGCTGCTTAATAAGATCTATCGGAAGGTGAAGCAGTGGAATCCCGAGGCAGCGGTATGCACGTACAGTCACAAAGGTGTGGATCTTGTGAGAAACGAGTCCAACTCAGCGGTGGACAGACCGCTCCCCTTCTGGATGATGACGAGCGAGGACAATGTCTCCTGTGTAAAGGGAACGTACAGCGACAGATTTTCCAGTAACTGTGTGATCAATGCGGTGGATATTTTCTATCGTTTCATGGGAGTTTCTCCCTATCTGAACGAGCTGCGCCTTTATGGAGCTATGGCGGCAGGAGGAAATCTTGACTGGTGCATTATAGGAGATTTCGAGACTTATCCGGACGGGCAGAACTTCGAGGGCACCAGGAAGGTATTTTCCTTTCATGAGAAGTATGAACGGTATCTGAACTGCCTTGCCTCCTGTGCGGATATCCTTCTGGTCAATCCCATGGAGGGGAAGCGGGCCGGGACAGAATACCGGGGTATCTTTAAGATGCTGAAGGAGGCTCATCTTCTTTTTGATGTTCTCGACGGAAGGGAGACAAAGATTCTGGAGGAAAGGGCGGGGGATTACAGAGTGATCATTCTGCCTGGCGTGGAGACACTCCCGGAGGGCACGGTGCGGAAGCTGTCGGAGAGTCCTGCCATGATAATCGGGACAGGGCTTGCCCTCCAAAATCATCCCCCGGCCCTTGGGGAGCTGTTTTGCCTGAGGCTGAAGGAGGATGTGGTTCCTGTGAGAGGCAGCTATATGCTGACGGAGCCCAAGGAAATATTCCGAAGCTTTGAGAAGAGGGACTGGGTCTATCTGGATCAGGAATTCCGCCTCATGGAGCCGGAGAAGGAGAATAAGAATTATGTTCCCTTTATTTCCTCTGCCAGATACGGCCCCCCGGAGAGGTGCTTTGGTCACGTGGTGACAGATCAGAGCTGTATCACGGTCCGGGAAGGAAAAGCCGTGTATTTCCCCTGGATGCCCGGAACCCTGTATTATTCCCAGGGGTATGAGGATTTTAAAAATATGTTTCTTGATATTCTGGAAAGTCAGGTGCCGCTGAGAAAAAAGGTGGAGGTGGAGGCACCGCCCTGTATCGAAGTGTTTTTTGACCGGTGCGGGGAAGGGCAGTATCTTCTGCAGCTTCTGAATTATTCCGGATATAACGGAACTACCTTTCATGCGCCGCTTCCGGTGGAGGTGGAGGTGAAATTTCCGGGGATGGAGATCGAGAGAATTCAGGCCCTGGAGCTGAAGGGAAAGCAGAAGACGGGCGGTGCCTGGGGAGCAAGGATTCATCTGCGGGAATCCTACAAGGCGTTGCTGATCACGGGAAAGGAAAAGGAAGATGAGTAAACCCTGGTATCGGAAAACCTTTTTGTGGGGACAGGTCAATCTGACGGAAAACGATCCGAAGGAGTGTGATCTGGATTTTTGGAAGGACTATTGGAAGAGGACGGGCGTGGAGGGCGTGATTATCAATTGCGGAGGCATTGTCAGCTATTACAGGAGCCGCTTCCCTTATCAGTACAGAGCGCTTGGTCTTGGCGAAAAGGATTACTTTGGTATCTGGAATGAGGCCGCCAGGCAGGCGAATCTTGCCGTCATAGCCCGCATGGACATCAGCTGTACCACAAGGGATATCTATGACCGGCATCCTGACTGGTACTGCATGGACAAAGAGGGAAATCCCATTCTCAGTCAGGAAAGGTATGCAGCCTGTGTGAACGGAGGCTATTACCATGAGTTTATTCCTCAGGTATTCCGGGAGATCATAGAGAGCTATCATCCTGACGGATTTGCGGATAACAGCTGGGCCGGGCCGGGAATGAAGACGATCTGCTATTGTGAAAACTGCAGGCGCCGCTTCCGGGAGGATACCGGCTGCAATCTCCCGGATGGGCCTGACTGGGAGGATTCAATCTATCGAAAATGGATCCGGTGGAGCTTTGAGCTGCGGGTTTCAAACTGGAAGCTTTTTAATGAAGTCACGACACGGTATGGGGGCGGTGACTGTAAATGGTTCGGTATGGTAAATGCGGATCCCTTTTCCACAGGGGGCAGATTCTATGACATGAGAAGGCTGCTTGAGGATGCGCCCTTTATCTTCTGTGATCATCAGTCCAGAGACAGGAAGGGAGGCTTTGAGTGCAATTCCGGAAACGGAGCACTGCTGCGGATGATCAGCGGCGAGAACGTGATCGCAGCGGAAAGCATGGCTCATTACTATAAGGGAGAGAGAACCTTCCGGCTCTGTGCCGCATCCCGCCAGGAGGTGCGCAAGTGGATGCTTACAGGGATGAGCGGGGGGATTGCCCCATGGTTTCACTTTGTTGGCGGAGGATGCCTGGATCGCAGGAAATTTGAGATATCGCAGGATCTCTTTCGGTGGATGAAGGAAAACAGAGAATATCTGGAGGAGCGGACGAACCTGGCCAAAGTCGGGGTTGTCTGGAACCAGGAGACTGCCGTTTATTACGGGCGGGAGGATCCTGACGGGCGGGGCTCCGGAGCCTTTCGGGGTATAACCCGGAGCCTGTCTAAGGCGGGAATTCCCTATCTTCCTATCCATGCGGACGATATAGGAAAATACAAAGACCGTCTGGAGCTTCTGATCCTGCCCGGAACGGCGATTATGAGCGAAGACCAGGAGCAGGCCGTGACCGCATGGCTGCGGCAGGGAAAGGATCTGATCGTAACCGGGGATACGGCCCTCTATGATGAGGAGGGAGAGTGGAGGGGCCCGGGTCTCCTTTATGAGGAGCTGGGTGTGGAGATAGAATCCAAGCTTGAGGGCGCAGACGCAAAGGATGAGGATAACTGGATGGTATCGGATACGCATAATTATCTGGAAATTGCGCAGCCCCCTCATCCGATTTTCCGGAAGCTGCAGGGTACAGGTCTTCTTCCCTTCGGAGGGAGAATCCGGAGAACGGCCTCTAAGGGGGCTTTAAGGGGTGTCGCCGCCTACATTCCGCCATTTCCCATCTATCCTCCGGAATTTTCCTGGATCAGGGAGCGCCCGTCTCTTGCGGCCGTCTATGCGGGAACTCTAAAGAGCGGTTCGAGGGTTGTATATATTCCGGCTGATGTGGACCGTTGTTATGCGGCGCTGCGCATTCCGGATCAGAGAAAGCTTCTGGAGGGAGCCGTGCGGTGGGCCGGGAGACGGGCTCTTCCCGTGACGGTCCAAGCCCCCGGACATGTGCAGTGCGATGCCTACAGACAGGAAAAAAGGATTCTGATTCACCTGATAAATCTGGCTGGCTGTGAGGTGCCCCTTGGCACTCTGGAGGAAAATCTGCCCATAGGCCCATTGTGCGTGCACCTGGAGGGTGATCTGGCAGGAAAGAAGGCGAAGGGTCTGGTCAGCAAGGAAATCTGGGAAATTGAACGGGGAGAAGCCGGGGCGGTGATCCGGATTCCTCATCTGGAAGAGCATGAGCTGATCGTAGTGGAGGAGGAATAGGGAGATGAAAAAATACTGGTACCAGAATCAGCTCAGGATTCTTCAGACTGTCCTGCGGGAAAGGGATCTTGAGGGATATGATGCGGACAGCGTGGTGGAGTATATGAAGAAGAGCCACACGAACACTCTGGT
Source organism: uncultured Lachnospiraceae bacterium (assembly GCA_910586025.1). GTDB lineage: Bacteria > Bacillota > Clostridia > Lachnospirales > Lachnospiraceae > Suilimivivens. The sequence continues at coordinate 4,857 of CAJUIO010000086.1, read as the reverse complement.
GGTAAGCGCCGGCACAGTGGTGGATTTTTTCCCAAATAAGCTGGAAATGAGCCGCCATTCCCGGTTCCTTGCAGAGAGGGATATCTTAAAGGAACTGGTCGGGAAATGTCATGAAAACGGAATGCATGTGATTTTTCGGGTGGATTTCAGGGGCGTGGAGAGGGAAAGATATGAGAAAAATCCCGACTGGTTCGGCCTTGGACCGGAGGGGGAGCCTCTTACCGGATGGAATGACAGGATTTTCCGCCCCTGTTATACCGGGATTTATGGAAATGCTCATGCCCGGCGTATCGTTCGGAATCTGATGGAGGAATACGATCCTGACGGAATCTGGGAAAATTGTGTGGTTTTCGGATATGGGCCCTGCTATTGCAGGAGCTGCCGTGAACAATACAAAGCTTACAGCGGGAGCGAGATACCGGTGGGAGACTATCAGTCCGAGGAATTCAGGCAGTACAGAGAATGGAAATCGGCCCGTGCGCTGGAGCATATGGACAGGATTCGGCAGAGTGTAAAGGCCTATGGAGAAGAGAAGGCCTATGTCTCAGAAATATTCGGTATGTTTCACGTGTCCTCGGCGCTTAACTCAGGGATAGATCTGTATGATGCGGCAGACAGGTTTGATTTTCTTGTGACACCCCTGTTTCTGGATGGAAGCGGACAGCCGGAAAAGAAATATGAGGACTACGGCCATGCGGCATCAGGGATCCGTTTCCTGAAGGCTATGTCGCCAAGGAAGCAGTGCGTCGCTCTGACCGGAGGAAACGGAACGAAATGGAGATATGTGAAAGCCCCTTCGGCAGAGAGCAGAGTCTGGATGTGGGAGGCGGTGAGCACAGGCGGTAATCTGTGGAATACTTATTTTAACGGAAGCCATCCGAACAATACGGTGGATCGCAGGAATGCATTTATCGAGAGGGAGATTTATCAATATCTGAAAGAAAATGAGGCTCTTTTGAACGGACAGACACCGGCGGGAGACATAGGAATTTATTATTCCAGGCCAAGCCGGGACAGATTCGGAAAAGACAGTATGCAGGAGGATGAGTACGGGATCGGTATCAGGGGAACTGAAAAGGTTCTGCTTGAAGCTCATATGGGAATGAAATACATACCCGATCTTGATTTTTCCTATGAAAGGCTCCGGGGACTGAAGGTTCTGATCCTGCCCAATGCGGCCTGTATGAGCCGGGAGCACATGGACATCATCCGCAGATATGTGGAGGAGGGCGGCGGCCTTGTGGCTACTTACCGGACATCGCTTTATGACGAGGAGGGAAGAGGGCGGGAGGACTTTGGACTGAGCGGCCTGTTTGGAGTTTCCTTTAGCGGAATTGAGAAGGATACCCGGTGGGACTGCTATCAGAAGGTCAGGTGTCCGGAGCATCCCGTGCTTAAGGGTATGGATATCGGAAATACCGAAATGATTATTAACGAGGGAAGAACGCTGCTGTGCAGAAAGGCCAGGCAGGACTGTGAGACGGTCTGCACCTATGTTCCCATGATTTACAACCAGCCGCCGGAATTCGCACAGATTAAGGAGGAAGAGACGGATTATCCTACCATTACGGCGGGAACCTATGGAAAAGGGAGAGTGGTTTATTTTGCCAACCAGACGGACAGATCCTGCTATGACAATGGACACGAGGATCTGATTCAGACCTTTGAAAACGCAGTTCGGTGGGCGGGAAGAGATGCGTTCTCCTATACGGCCAGTGCGCCGCACAGCGTCCATATTTCTATGACGGAAGATGTAGAAAATCCCCGCAGAAGGGTATTTTCCCTGGTAAATACATCGGGAGCCGGGCTGCGCCCGGTGCGGGAGGTGCTTCCGGTATATGGAATCCGCATCAGAATTCCAGGAACCAGGCTGAAAGATTACAGAATACTGCGCTGTGAGGGAATCTGCAGCGTAAAGGAAGAACAGGGGGATACAGGAACAGATATTGTTCTGGAAATTTCCTGTATAAAGGAATATACAGCAATTTATGTGGAGGTATCGGAATGAAAGAGAGTATTTACACCTACTTTGACGTGGGGACGGTTCTGTGGATGAGCTATCCGCCGGACGCATGCCCGGAGGGCGGCGCGGAGCCGCTGCTCAAGATCCTTCGGGACGACTTCTTCACCTGCGTCGAGATCACCCAGGAAAAGGACGATGCGGCCAGGCGGCGCGTCAGGGACCTCCTGGCCCAGTCCCACATGAGGGTCTGCTACGGGGCGCAGCCCAGGCTGCTCTCCACCGGGCTGAACCCCAATGACCTGGACGAGGAGGGGAGAAAAAGGGCGGAGCGGACCCTGATGGAGGGGATTGACGAGGCGCAGTACCTGGGGGCGGGCGGGATCGCCTTCCTGGCCGGGAAGTGGCGGGAGGAGACCCGGGAGCAGGCGCTGGGGCAGCTTCTGAAAACCACGACAAACCTGTGCCGGTATGCGCAGGAAAAGGGGATGTCCGTGAATCTCGAGGTCTTTGACCACGACTGCGACAAGGCGGCCCTCATCGGCCCGGCACCCCTGGCAGCCCGCTTTGCGGCGCAGGTTCGGTGCAGCTGCCGCAACTTCGGGCTTCTGGCCGACCTGTCCCACTTCCCCACCACCTATGAGAGCGGCCGCTTCGTGATCCAGACGCTGCGCCCCTACATCACGCACCTGCACATAGGGAACGCGGTGATGAGGGAGGGCTGTGACGCCTACGGGGACAAGCATCCCAGATTCGGATACCCGGAGAGCGCAAACGACACAGGACAGCTTCTGGAGTTCTTCCGGGTTCTCAGGGAGGAAGGGTTTTTCAGGAAAGAGGAGCCATTGGTATTATCCATGGAGGTGTCCCCCCGTCCGGGAGAGGATGCGGACATCGTATTGGCGAACACGAAACGAGTGATAAAAAGAGCATGGGCTCTTTTGGAGGATTGAGGATGAAGATTGTGATTTTGGACGGACATGCGGAAAACCCCGGGGATCTTTCCTGGGAGGGGATCGGATCCATGGGAGATCTGACGGTGTACGAGAGGACGGCGGAAGAACAGATAGAGGAGCGCATCGGGGATGCCCGGGCCGTCCTGACGAACAAGACCCCGATTACGGAGGAAACTATGAGGAAATGCCCGAATCTCGAGTATGTGGGCGTTCTGGCCACCGGGGTGAATGTAGTAGATCTGGAGGCGGCGAGGGAGAGAGGGATTACCGTCACGAACGTGCCCGCATACAGCACGGACTCGGTGGCCCAGCTCACCATGGCCCTGCTGCTGGAGCTGTGCCACCACGTGGGGGCGCATTCGGATGCGGTGAAGGCCGGGGAGTGGAGCCGGTGCCCGGACTTCTGCTTCTGGAACTACCCGCTGGTCGAGCTTGCGGGAAAAAAGATGGGAATCATCGGGTTCGGAAGAATCGGACAGGCGGTAGCCCGGCTGGCAAAGGCCTTCGGGATGGAGGTGCTGGCGTACGGGCATCACGGGATCAGGGGGGAGCTCCTGGAGGAGGGGATGCGCGGCGTGTCGCTTGAGGAGCTGTACGCACAGGCGGACGTGGTCTCCCTGCACTGCCCCCTGACGGAGGAAAACAGGGGGATGATCTGCCGGGAATCCATAGAGAAGATGAAGCCGGGGGTGTTTATCCTGAACACGGCCAGAGGTCCCCTTATCAACGAGGAGGACCTCAGGGAGGGAATTTTGTCCAAAAGAGTGGGAGGAGCCGCGGTGGACGTGGCGGCGCGGGAACCGATCCCGGCGGACAGCCCGCTGCTTACCGCACCCAACCTGATCATCACGCCCCATATCGCATGGGCGCCGAGAGAGGCCAGGGAGCGGCTGATGAACACGGCGGTGGAAAACCTGAGGGCCTATCTGGCGGGGGATCCTGTGAACGTGGTAAACAAATAAGGGAGGTTTCGGGATGAAGATCGGATTTATCGGACTGGGTATCATGGGGAAGCCCATGTGCAAAAACTTACTGAAAGCAGGACATGAATGCCTTGTATATGATATTATGGAAGAAACGATGAAGGAGCTGGCGCAATGCGGGGCGATATCATGCGGCAGCGCCATGGAGGCCGCCGCAGGGCGTGAACTGGTGATCACCATGCTTCCGAATTCTCCCCACGTGAAGGAAGTGGTGATGGGCGAGAACGGAATCAGAAACAGCATGGAAAGAGGAAGCATTCTGGTGGATATGAGTTCCATAGCGCCCCTTGCATCCAGAGAAATCGGATTGTCTCTGGCAGGAAAGGGAATTGAGATGCTGGACGCTCCCGTATCCGGCGGAGAGCCAAAGGCGATTGACGGAACACTGTCAATTATGGTAGGCGGAAAGCGGGAAATTTATGACAGAATCAAAGAGATCCTGCTGGTGATGGGAAGCAGTGCGGTATATTGCGGAGAACTGGGGGCGGGAAACACCACGAAGCTGGCAAACCAGATCGTGGTGGCTCTGAACATCGCCGCCTGTTCGGAGGCGTTCACGCTGGCGCAGATGGCCGGCGTGGATCCCGCTCTGGTGTATGAGGCAATCCGGGGCGGTCTTGCGGGCTCCACCGTTATGGATGCCAAGGTGCCCATGATGCTGGAGGGCGAAGACAAACCGGGCTTTCGGATCGACCTTCATATCAAGGATTTGAACAATGCGCTGGATACGGCCCACGGAGTGGGAATGGGGCTTCCCCTTACCTCCCAGGTGATGGAGATGCTGCAGCAGCTCCGTGCGGACGGACAGGGACAGAAGGATCATTCCGCCCTGGTTAAATATTATGAAAAGATGACGGGAAGCGCTGTCAGTAAAAAGAAGTAACAGAACGGAGAGGGGTATGGGAAGTATGCGTGAGGATGCGAAAACTATCATTCAAAGGACAATAACAGACGTTCT
>CAJUIO010000085.1 GCA_910586025.1 uncultured Lachnospiraceae bacterium | reverse complement strand
GGGAATCCTCAAAGGCCCTGTTCCTTATCATTTCCGGGTAAAGCCCTCCGTCCGCAGCATGGTTAATATCCTCAAAAAACAGACCGTAAAGCTCCGGTGCCGTGGGAAATTTAACTTTTTTCGTATTAATTCGTATGGTGTTCTGTGTCATGCTTCGTCTCATTCCTCCTTTTCCTGCTTTACTTCTGCAGCGTATAATCAATTCTGAACTTCATAAGGGGATCCACTTTTCTCTCCGATTGGGCCGGTCCATCGGTAAATTCCATCACGAATTCATTGTCCGCCGTAAAGGATTCCCACCTGGGAAGCTCCTCCCCTATGGTATCCTTCCCGTTGGGATCTCCGGCCTTTACAAAATTCACCCAATAAGAGCTGACCTGTCTTGCCAGATCGTAGTGCTTTCCGGTAAAGGGCCTCCAGCATCTTGCAAGGCCGTCGTAGGCAAACCACATCTCGCTTCCGTGATAGCTTCCCGCATTGTCCTCCCCGGGAATATCCGCATCGAACTCATAGAGATACGCTTTTCTCTCCTGCTTTGCCTGTATATACCCGAACATCCTTGCGCCCGCAGGCAGATCCAGCATTGCGTCGCTTTCAAACAGCGCTTTCACATCTCCATCGCTCTTCGCACCGCATAAGGAGAGAAATTCCTGCGCCTTCTCCCCGAATCCGGAAGCGTAGCTGCGAAGATCCTCCAGTGTCTCATAAGATTTGCCAAACATTTTGGAAAAGGACTGTGCCTCTCCCCGGTTGTAGCCCGCCAGAACCGGAATCCGGTGGTGATGTCCCCTTTTATAAGCTTCAAAATTCGATTCTTTGATTAGAATATCGTCAATCACAGGTTCAAAATGAACGCCCGGCCCCAAAACAACATCCTCAAGACGCACCAGCTCCCTGGCAGGCAGCCGTCTCGCCTCTTCAAGGCTCCCGATTCCGGCCTTCTCAAAGAATTCCGCACCCAGCTTCTCCGCACCTTTCAGAGGGTGGATTCTGTCCGCCTTTTCCGCAAAGGTCACGGTCACGCTGCTCTCTATAATGGCTCCCCCAATCAGTCCCTCGGCCAGGGGTGATGTCATGAGGTTCTGCACGCTCATGGCTCCCGCCGACTGTCCGGCAATGGTGATCTTGTCCGGATCCCCGCCGAATGCGGTAATGTTTCTCTTCACCCATTTCAGCGCCGCAAGCTGATCCAGCGTTCCATAGTTGCCTTTGGCTTCATCCGGAGATTCCTCTGACAGCCAGGGATGCGCCAGAAAACCCAGCACTCCCAGACGGTATGCGATGGAGACCACCACGATTCCCTTCTTCGCCATATGCTCCCAGTCAAACTCCACCTCATAAGGGTATCCTCCCTTGAAGCCGCCGCCATGGATGTAAATCAGAACCGGAAGTTTTTCCTTCCCTGTTCTGGCCGTGGTGTAGATATTCAAGTACAGACAGTCCTCGCTCATCTCAAACTCCTGGCCTGTGGGATGAATCTCCCTTGTCCAGAATTCCTCCGGGCTGCTCCCCGGCACGGGTTGGCAGGCTATGGGCCCATAGGTGTCCGCCACCCTCACCCCTTCCCATTTCTCCGGCGGTTCAGGCGCCCTCCAGCGCAGCTCTCCCACAGGAGGCGCGGCGTATGGAATTCCCCGAAATACCGCAACCCTCGGATCCCATCCGTGTATACCCCGGATCTTTCCCTCTTCTACTGTAACCTGCAAATTTTTCATTGTCTGTCCCCTCCTTATTCCTATAATTGAACGCTGCCGGCTGTAAAAGCCGGCAGCGTGATTTCACTCAATAGACTGATTTGAAAAACGTGGCAGTACCTGACTGCACCATACTCCGCCGCTTACTGCTGCGCAAGCCATGCGTCAAACTGCCTCTGTTCTTCCGCAATGATCTCGTCGATTCCGGCTGCTTTCAATTCTGCGTTAAACTCCTCCAGGTAGGAATCCACATCCACCAGGCCATACAGCAGCGCATCTCTGTACTCGTCAACAACCGAGGTGCATGCCGCCATCTGGTCATAAACCGGAGCGCTGTCGAAGATAAAGCCCATAGCCTCTGAAAATTTCGCATGATTAGGTGCATCCAGCATGTCGGTATAATAGGTCGTCATATCCGTCTGCAGCGGAAGGCTCAGACACTGGTTAGGATACCACCAGGGAGCGTTTGACTGCCATGTCTGATTTGTGGTGTCAATTCCTTCCGGATAACGGGCCGTTCCGTTTTCCGCAACCGTATAGTTATGTCCCTCCACTCCAAGGATGAAGAATCTTGCCAGAGTTTCATCGGTAGCCATCAGATACAAAAGCTTCATAGCCGCATCAGGATTCTTGCAGACACTGGAGATCATCCAGCCGCCAAGCACGGAAGCGGTGGTTCCGGAAAGATCCGTCAAAGGTAAAAAAATAGCTTCATAAGGGCTGCTCGAATTCATGGCCCTGATATAGTCGACACTGTAACCGCCCATATAACAGCCTGCTGCAACCGCATTATTGTACTGGGTAAAGGTCAGCTCATTGTTCAGAGGATCATCCAGCATCAGTCCGGATTCTTTCCAGTCCTTCATGAGATAGCAGTAATCGCGCCATTCCTCAGTCTCATAAAAATTCACGATCTCTCTGTTTTCCACACCCCGGTTTAACAGAACGCCAAGCCATTTGGGATTTCCGAAGGTATCGATATCGAGAACCAGCTCGTTGTTAGTGTTGATCATATAAGCGTATTCCGGATGGATAGCCTTCGCATCCTTCATAATCTGTGTCATCTCTTCCAGAGTGATGTGTTCGCCGTCGCGATCCGCAATTCCCAGATCCTCCGCTACATCTTTCCGCAGCATATAAGTCTCAAAAGTGGCATAGCTGTCTACGGCCGGAACCGCATACTGCACACCGTTGAGCCGCTGTGTCTTCAATACATTTTCCGGATAGGATTCCCACAGATCCGGGTACACGTCCAGATAGGGATCCAGCGGAATACACTGCTCGTTCTTCACACAGCCGTCCACGGTGGAATAAATTCTCCAGCAGAACAGATCCAGTGGATTCTGATTATCAGACAGCATCAGGGTAAGCTGTGTGGCGATATCGCCAAATACAGTCTGTACCGCATCCACCTTCATCCCCGCATTGATTGATACCAGATACTCATTGATCGCATCTTCAACCAGCTGTTCGTCCGGCATGTTGCTCAGGGCAGCCACCTGAACGGTAATGACCGGCCAGTCATCGGGATTTTCAGCTGCCACAAAAGCTCCTGCAGACTGGGCTTCTTCCCCGCCTGCCGCCTCGTCCGCCTCTTTTGTTTCAGAATCAGAAGATGCTTCTGCCGGCTTGGAATCATCCTTTGCCGGTTGATCGTCCGATCCGGATCCACAGCCCATCACTGTTCCTGCCATTGATAGGGCGAGAATAAGCGCTAACAATTTCTTTTTCATATCCTTCTCTCCTTTTGCTTTCCTTAAATCTGTATATCTATTTTTATTTTACAGTTCGGCCTCCCTGTAAAATATTCATTTTCTGACATGTTTATCGTATTTTCTGTCCGCTCCCCCCTAGGAACGCACATAGACATCCGCCACGGCAGCCTCGATCAGGGACTGCCTGTCCGAGATCTGGCAGGGACTCAGATTTAAAATCCGGCTTCCGCCCCTGAGCGGAAGGATGCACTGACTGTAGCCGGTGTAATTATAGTTATTGTCAATGGGGATCAGGCTGTCCATCTTTTCCCAGAATCCCATTCCCATCTCGGAATTGGCAAAAATATGGGAAAATCCTCTTCCTGTCACCAAAATGGTTCCATTCTCCCCGCCCTTGTCAATCCATGTCACGTAGGGCGTGCCGGTCAAATAGCTACCGTCCACGGCAACCACGGGACTGCCCATGAAATCAGGATCTCCCCAGTCGTCCATGGAATCGGAAATGCGGAAATACACAGGAATCCTGTCCTGGTTTACCATCTCGTAGACCATGATGAATTTCCCGTTCGGCAGATAGGCCACAACAGGCATGCCGGGCCGGAGATTCCCGTCAGGAAACGCAACGTCTATTTTTTCCTCGCTCCAGGTATAGCCTCCGTCCTCCGACACCTTATGGGCAAGAAGCTGATTATAATTTCCATGATCCTTGTATCTCTCGTCCGAATAATAACAGAACAGCTTTCCGTCCGGAGACTGGAGCAGGAAAGGTTCCCAGACAGGAAGTCCCATAATATGCTTCTCGTCCTTCTCCCCTCTGACGATCTCACTGACAAACTCCCACGTCTTTCCCGCATCCTCGCTCTTATACATATGAAGGGCCGTAAGACTCATATCCTTTGGAATCATATTACCCGCACACAGGATCGTCCCCTCCTTCAAAGCCCCCATATCACAGGGCAGCTCAAACAGATGCGGCTGGAAACGACATCCCCATTCAAGCTGAGTGTCCTTTACGGCGCTTAAATAATGCCAGCTGTGAGCCTCGTCCGTGCTCTCATAAATAGGAAAAACAGGGGTCTCCTTGGTATAATATTCCATCGTGGCAAGCAGAGTCCCATTCTTCTCCCCATTGTGCTCCAAACAGATACAGCGGGGATACATGGAACCGGGGCCTCTCTGTCCCTCATAGGGCTCTCCCGGACAGTACACCACGCTGCTGTATCTCTTCTTGAGCAGCACACAGCAGCTCCCGCCCTCCTTCGGGACATGCCCGCCATTTTCCGCATAAAGAGAATCATGTATTAATTTGCCGTCAATTATCATCGCTTTTTTATCCTTTCTTTAATCTCAAAACATTTACAGAGGTTGCAGGAGCCTCATAAGCAAACCTCCTGCCCGCACCGGAGCACTCAACGCAGCGTTCCCGCACCTTCTCCGGCTCCTCCAGGGTATTCTTATCAGCAGGATCCCCGGAGATCACATCCGCCTCATAATCTGCACACACGTCAAGATCCAGACAAATCTCCACCTTCTTTGCTTCCTGTGCGATATTCACCAGTTTCACGAAGACAGTTTCCTCATCCTCCGTGACTACGGCCTGCATCTCATCATAGTGCGGAAGCTGCGCCTCCATCACCTTCCTGCCGTCCAGAATGCACCGGAGTGTTCTGCCGTCGGTCTCCATCACAAATTTATGATAAGCATTTGCTTTGACAGCGACCTCCACAGGCTCTGTCAGATCTTTCTCCCGAAAGCCCGCATCCGCCACCAGACGGCTCCTGGTCCCCTGGATCTTCCAGCGGACGGGCTGTACGGAAAACAGGTTCCATGGACTGTCTTCGCTGTTTCTGCCCTTGCCGTACGGAATGGCGAACATGCCAATGCCAAGTTCCTTTTCCGGGTCAGCCATCAGCTCGATCTCAAAGCGCCCCTCCCGCGAAGTCTGATCCTCCCCAAGGACGATCAGCACGCTGCCTTCCATTCCGAACCTTCTGGCGTTCTCCGCCTGCCCGCTGTCCGGAAGGATCTGCGTGGTAAAACTCCCGTCCCCGAGAGACTGCACGGCTCCGAATATCTCCTGGGATGCCGCCACCGGCTCTCCTCTCCACAGCGCATTTTTAAAGCGCACTCCCTGGGAACCGCAAAGACAGGGGCCTCCCCTTAAGTAGGGCGCATAAATCCGGTCGCAGGAAAGCGTGCTCTCCACCACGGTTTTCCCCCTGTTGTTCCCAAACAACCGCCATACATAATAAGAAGGAATTCCATAGTGATCCAAACCGTCAAAAGCGATCAGATTCGGCTCCCAGGCCGCATAATGCACATTTTCAAACAGGGGCGCATAGGCCGCCAGTTTTACGATATCCTGATTGCGTTCCATCCCGACCATGAACATGGCCTCGCCCACTGCGGTATACAATGTCCGGATATCTCCCGCCACCACGGCAAACTCCCCTACAAAGATTCCGGGGCCTCTCCTGTCATAATGGTCGTACTGATGGGTGTTCATTGCAAACCATTCCGTTTTATTATAAAAATGCTCATCCGCAATATGCAGCGGCAGTCCGGCCTCCTCCACATGCGTGTTCGCCACAATAATCAGCTCCGGATATTTTTCGGAGACCGCCTTGCGGAAGCGCTCGTAGCGCTCCTCATAATCCGGGCCGTTGTTTTCGTTTCCGATTTCCAGATACTTTAATCCGAAAGGCTCCGGATGCCCCATGCGGGCCCGAAGGGAACCCCACACTGTTTCCCTGCCTCCCATGGCATATTCCAGGGCGCAGAACACATCGTCCAGAAGCTCCTGTATCTCGTCCTCCTCCATAAGGATGGGTCCTCTCACCTGACAGGTCATTCCGCAGTTGCACACATACATGGCGTCCGTCTTTAAATCCTCACACAGCTGCAGATACTCATGGAACCCGAGTCCCTCCGTGGAGCGATATCCCCAAAGGTTCAGCACACCGGGTCTTTCCCACACCGGTCCTGCCATTCTCTTAAACCTCTGGGCCGTTGACTTGGAAAATCCCTCCACGATGCAGCCCCCGGGGAAACGAAGAAATCCCGGGCGAAGCGCCTCCAGTTTTTCGCACAGATCCCTGCGCAGCCCGTGGCCGCAATAAGTGTCTGTTGGCATCAGGGAAAGAAATCCCAGCTTCAGGCTTCCCCCTTCCGGCGCCGCAATGCATACTCTGGCTTCCTTTGATGTCCGATCCGGAACCAGCGTCAGGTCATAACGGACATATCCCTTTGTATATATACGGATCTTACGACTGCAGAATATCCCTTCTTTCCCTGCAATGGAGATCTCCAGAGGAATTTCCCGGTCCGCCTTGGCAAAGAAATACATGTGATAGGCTTCGCCCGCCCGCACCGGCACTCCGGAATAGCCCACGTTCCATATACTCCCGCCTTTTTCAAAGCACACTGCAAGAGCCGCCTGTCTGTATTCATTCAAAGTATCCTCACGGTCCAGCGAAAATTCCGCCCCTTCCCCATACCAGGCCGGGATTTTTGTGGGAGCCACGCATTCCTTCCAGCGCTTCTGCCCCTCTCCCTTCTGATATTCAAACAGCCATCCCTCCGTATTTGCAAGGTCGTCTCCCTTGGGAATCAGATCCTCCGGATACAGACTGTCCTCAAACGCCCGGTTTCTTATCAGCTCAGGGTAGAGTCCGCCGTCTCCGGAGCGGTTGATATCCTCAAAAAAGAGACCGTAGAGGGAATCACATACGCAAAACCTTTTTTTCTCTAAAGAAATCGATAAATCAGCCATCTTCTCACACCTCTCTAATTTTTATTTCCGCAGGTTCCTTATCCCTTCACTCCGCCGATCACGATTCCCTTGATAAATGCCTTCTGGAAGAAAGGATAAATAATCATAATCGGAATGATGGAGATCACGGCAATCGCCATCCTCACTCCCGAAGTCGGTATCTGGGTGGTGATCTGCGAACTGCTTATATCCATGCTGCTCTCCTTTAAGAACTGCACATTATTCATCATGGAATTAAGCACGTTCTGGATGGAATACAGATCGCCTCTTCTGGTCAGATAGTACAGACCGTTGATCCAGTCGTTCCAGTATGCCAGTGCGGAAAACAGACTCACCGTGGAAAGCATAGGCTTTGAGAGCGGTATCGCTATCCGAAAAAGCATCCCCAGTTCACTGCAGGAATCCATTTCCGCAGCTTCCAGAATATCTTTCGGCACATTAGTGGTGAAATATGTCCGCATCAGAATCACATTGTAAGCCCCCAGCGCCAGGTTCGGGAAAATCAGTCCCATCAGACTGTCCCCCACGTGCATATACTGGCTCCACACGATGTAGGAAGGCACCATGCCTCCCGAAAACAACATGGTAAAAAAAATGAAAAAGGACAGGAAATTTCTCCCCGGCAGATCCTGCTTGGAAAGCAGGTATGCCATAAACATGGTCATCGTCACGTTCAGAGTGGTTCCCACGACCGTAACCAGAATCGTGATGCCATAGGCCCTGGCAATTCTCTCTATCGACTGAAACAGATAATCATATGCCCGAAGGTTAAACTTTCTCGGGAAAAAGGAGTATCCGTAAAGAGTCAGGGTCGCCTCGTCCGTAATGGAAGCCATAATCAAAAGAATAAACGGCAGCAGGCAGCACAGCATTAAAATAACCATTGTTGCATTTGCAAAAATCCGAAAGCCTTTATTTGTACCAGCCATATTTTGATTCCTCCTTCTTTAGAACAACGCACTGTCAGGCTCTGTCTTACGCACGATGGTATTTGTCAGCATGACCACGCAAAAGCCCAGTATGGACTGAAGAAATCCTGCGGCAAGAGACCTTCCCACATCATGATCCTGCATCAGCGCCCGGTATACGAAGGTATCGATGGTGGTCGTCGTAGAGTAAAGCATTCCGCTGTTCTGAGGCACCTGATAAAACAGTCCGAAATCCGAGGCAAACATCCTGCCAAGCGCCATAATGGTAAGAATAATGACCGTTGGCTTCAGCAGAGGAAGCGTAATCTTCGTGATCTGCTGCCAGACAGTGGCCCCGTCCACAACGGCCGCCTCATAGTAGGTTCGGTCAAACCCGATAATCGTTGCAAAGTACACGATACTCTGAAAACCGAAGCTCCTCCACAACTGCACGATTGTCAGAATAATAGGCCAGTATTTCGCCTCTGTGTACCACTGGATTCCCTCAATTCCCAAAGGCTCCAGGATTCCCTTATTTACAAAACCGTTGGTGCTGGACAAGAATGCATATACCAGATAACCGATCAGAACCGTGCTCACCAGATGGGGGATCAGTATGGTTGTCTGATATACCTGCTGCGCCGTTTTTTTCCGCACCTCATTCAGAAGAATCGCCACGAAAATGGCAAAAATCGTTCCCAGCGAAAGGAACAGAATATTATAGCCAATGGTGTTCCGGAACATGATCTTCGCCCACTTGGAGCCGAACAGATAGGTAAAGTTGCTGATCCCGTTCCACGGGCTTTTCAGAATCCCCTTTGCGAAGCTGTACTTCTTAAACGCCAGCACCAGGCCGCCCATCGGCAGATAATTGTTGATAATCAGATAGACGAAGCCCGGCAGCGCACAGAGATATAAGGGCGCATATCTTCGAAGCTTTTTTTTCGTCTTTCCTTTTCTGGCAGCTTTTTCTTTGGCTGCCGCTTTCCTTGTCTCCATCATTGTTTTTCTCCCTTCCGACGAAAAAATCACTGCCGGCCATAACAGCCGGCAGCACCTTTTTACTGATTTTCCTTAAGCCATCTATTGGGCCGCAAGCCACATTTCTGATAAATTTATTTTAGCCAATCCGACAGGATAAAAATATGCAAAATCAGAGACCGTTTATTGCATTTTCTGATTCGGAACCCCTTTCCTGTATTCCATGGGAGTACAGCCCACCAGCTGCTTGAAGCTTCTCGTGAAATTGGAGTAGTTTCCATATCCCACATGACTGGATATCAGCGTCACCGGCAGACTGGTGGTGGCAAGCAGAAGCTTGGCCGATTCCATCTTTTCGTTGATAATGTATTCCTTTAAGGTGTACCCCGTATTCTTTTTAAAAAGCTTTGTCAGATACTCCGGATTCATTCCCACATACTCCGCAATTTCCGTCACGGAAAGGTCGCAGTCCAGATGCTGTCTTATATACTTGCGGATCTCCTGAATCACGTCTCTCGTACCGCCTCTTCCCACGAGCTCCTGAAGCTTTTGCATCATATGGGTCAGCGCCTTTTCAAACTGGTCAATTCCCTGCCAGGCATTCATATAAGTCAGATAAGACAGATTGTCGTCAAAAATCCTGTCGCTTCCGATCTGATGATCCACCAGATACGCCAATATCAGCTGTGTTATGCTCTGGTGAAGATTTATCATTCCCGAGGCGTTCATGTGCCCGTGGTAATCCTTTTGGATATAGGAGAGAATACTGTCCCGAAAGCTTGCGAACTGATTCTGGTCAAGAAGCTTTTTCCAGGAACCGATCTGCAGCTTATAGGCCTGGCCGCCGCAGTCCTTCTCATTGCTCCCTGTGAGAAAAATACGGCTGACCTGCCGCACATTATCTTCCCGTGCCCGCAACAAGGGCATGGTGCATCCGAAAAGTCCCTTCCGTGCGCAGATCTCGCCGCAATAGACCGCCGCAGTGGTCTGCAGGACGCGGAAGGCCAGGATCCGGAAGGTTTCCAGTCTGTCGGCAAAGACCTCCCTCTCGCATATCTCCCCCTGTTTCCAGTAAAAAAGTGTGGTAAAATCCCCTCCCCGTTCGCCCAGCAGTATTATTGCGGACACCTCAAGAGCCTGAAATACCTCATCCAAAATATTCTGATAAATCATGCGCAGAAGCGGTCTCTCTATCTGATCCAGCTTTTTCTGCGTTCTCAGCACCTGAACCAGAACCGGCAGATACAAATATTCTTCCTCCCGGTCCCCTTCACATACGGTCATAAGCCGGCAGATATAGGAATCATCCTTATCCCGTCCATTCAGGCAGCGCAGTGTTCCCGCCTCCAGTATGCTTTCCTCATGAGTCTGAAAAAAGGCGCCACGATTGATCATTTCCAGATTTCTTTTCTCGATCTTGATCTGTGATACGGCTCTCTCCACCACGCCTCTTAATTCCTCTGTGCTCACAGGCTGCAGCACATACTCAAAGCTCTGCATGGATATCGCTTCCTTCATATATCCGACATCCGCATAGGCCGTGAGGAAAATAATCTTTGACTGAGGACATTCCTTCAACGCCCATTTTGCGAATGCGATCCCGTCTTCTTCCGGCATGACGATATCACAGACAAATATGTCATAGCGATGCTTTTTCATACATTCCCTGGCTTCCCGGGCACTGACTGCAGCATCAATTCTGTCCACTTCCAGTCCCATCCTTATCAGCTGGGAATACACTGTTTTCAAGACAGTTCTTTCATCATCAATAATCAGCAGATTCATTTTTCTCCCGTGGCAGCAATATCTCCGTGGCAGCCCCTCCCGCAGGACTGTTATAAAAGTAAAGCTTTGCCCTTTCTCCATAAAGCAGATAAATTCGATATTTTATGTTATCAACCCCCACATGGTCGGAATGATACTGGAATTCCCTCACCGGCCTGTTCAGCTGTTCCAGATTCTTTGGGCCGTATCCGCCGCCATTATCCGTGACAGAGATTCTGATATAGTCCTTTCCATCATCCTCGATACACTCCGCTTTGATCGTGATGGAAAGTACCCTGTCCCTGCTCACCGCATACTTAATGGAATTCTCCACAAATGTCTGAATGCACAAAATGGGAACAAGACAGAATTTCGCCTCCTCACTGACCTGTGCCTGTAGGAGAAGCGGAACCGCATTTTTGATCATATAAATATTGCAGTATGCACTGACCTCCTCCATCTCATTCTCTAATGCGACCTGACTGTTATAATCCTGAAAAACATACCGGAAATGGCTGGATACCGAATAAATCATGGTATTCACCGTCTCCACGTCCCGTTCATTCAGAAGGGCCGCTATGATATTCAGGCAATTCAGGAAAAAATGCGGTCTTACCTGCAGCTGATAATACTGCAGCAGAGCCGCGCCGGCTTCCTTCTCTTTCCTGTATTTATCCTGTTCCAGCCTGCGCATCTCCCCGATCAGCCCGTCCAGCTTTTCATTGATCAGACGGATCTCCGCCAGCTGCCCTTCTCTTTCCTCCTGAACGGATTCTTCGGAAGCATCCTCCCGCTTCATTTCCATCAGCCGGCGCATAAAGTGGTCAATGGGCTGATAGATGATCCTCTTTACAAAACGATATCCGATCCACAGGATTATAAATGCGGTAAAGGGTATCAGGATAAACAGCAGCCAGAACTCAATCCTGTTCCAGAAGGCCAGCTGTCTGTCCTGATGAGCCAGTATGATCTGCAAGCTGCGATTCCCCACATTTTTCCGGGAAACCACACAGGTAAAGCCGGCTCCGTTCTCCTCCCCTTTTCCTCCGCCCAAGATGTCCCTCT
Organism: uncultured Lachnospiraceae bacterium; assembly: GCA_910586025.1. GTDB lineage: Bacteria > Bacillota > Clostridia > Lachnospirales > Lachnospiraceae > Suilimivivens. The sequence continues at coordinate 4,159 of CAJUIO010000085.1, read as the reverse complement.
CATCCAGAATGGGATCCCCCTGGCTGATCAGAATGCTTCCGTCATGGTCAATTATCACAAGCTGCATGTTTTCCCGCAGCACAAAATAGCGGGACAGATTGATCACGTATCCCAGTATTTTTCCGTGATCTCCCAGTGTATACATGAGATAGGATTCCCCCTCGTAGGTCATAACAGTCTCATAAGGCAGCCTGCAGCCTGCGTGAGAACGCACCTCCCATTTGATGGTCTGATTCAGACGGTAACTGTCACCCTCAAAGGGATATCCGGAAAACTCGCTTCGCAGAGTGTCCCATCCCTCATCATAGTAAAAAACTCCTCCAAAATAATCAAGAATCCCCGCCCTTGCCCGAAAGTTGTTATTCAGATAATAGGCGGACTGCATCCACTTGCTCTCTGCGATCTGGGGGTGTCTGAGCATCTGATAATGCACGTTATCACCATATAAATTTTCAATATAGGACTCCATCAGACTGATGTCATGATCAAGCCTCTGGGCGTAATCCGAGGTCAGAAGTTCGTGCTCCCTCTCATAAACATGGCGGTACTGTGTTATCACATATCCTCCAAAGATAAACAGAAGCAGCAGCAGAAGGGCAAAGCTTCCGATTCCTCCTGCCAAAAGATATCCTTTTATGGAACGGTTTTTCATTTTCAGGCATTCCTTATTTATTTTCAGAAACCAGTTTCTTTTTAAAGAAATTAAGGACAATATCGTAATACCCCTGTCCCTTGAAGAATCCGTGCCCCTGGCGGGGAATCAGCACAAAGGTGGCATCATGGCCGTATTTGAGCAAAGCGTCATAAAAATTATAGGAAAACTGCGGTGTCACCGTCTGATCGGAATCGCCATGCATAAGGAGATAGGCCGGCTGTCTGTGTTCCACATAGAAAATCGGGCTGATATCCATGGACATTTCGGGCGCTTCCCTTCCCGGCTTCCCGAACATCTGGATAAAGAGGCCGTCCTGTGCCTGATCCTTCAGGTTTTCATCACTCTCCTGCTGCCCCGGCATCAGAGTCAGCTTGATCCCAAGCTCCCTTGCCCGCTCCTGTACCTCCGGACACATATAGGCTCCCATGTGCGTCATATCGCCACCGCAGTACCAGTCACAGACCGCTCTTACATCGCTGCCAAATTCCTGCCATCCGCCGGTTCCCTCCAATCGGGGATTGCCATAGGATGCTCCCACCAGGGCGGCCAGCTGGCCTCCTGCGGATTCTCCCCAGATTCCCACCGCCTCCGGATCAATCCCCAGCTCCCCGGCATGCGCCTTCAGAAACCGAACCGCACATTTGCAGTCCTCGACAGGTGCCGGAAAAGGCTTCTCCGTCACCAGGCGGTACTCGATACTGGCGCAGACAAATCCCATCTCGCAGGCCTGGGCCAGCGCCTGCGTGGGCCGGTACTTTTTGGTCAGCTCCGGTATGCTCCATCCGCCTCCGTGAACCCAGATAATCACAGGACGCTTCCCCTGTGTTTTTTCCTGTGGAACCATGAGATCAAGATACATGGGATGATCTCCTCCCATGCCGTAAGCCACATCCTCGTAAAAATCAATTCCCCTCTTCTCCCAGTCCATCCGGAGCTCTTTTGCCACACCGGTTTCTTCCCCTGTCAGTTTTTTCAAATTAAGCATTTTGTATTCCTCCTCCCATATGCACAGTTTTTGTTCATCTTACAATACCACTGATTCTATTTTAATGGAACAGATCTGAAAATATATGCAAAAACAGATTTGAGATATTAGATTTTCTGATATTCTGCGGACTTTACACTTTCTGTTCAATTCGCTATAATAAAATTACAGCAGCCACAACCAACCGCAACGTGAAAGCAGGTGATTCCATGCCAAGTGATACGGAAATGATTAACCATTTGATTGACAGCTACACCAGTCTGCAGCGCATCAAAAAATCAGATAATGCCGAGAAAGAACTAGATTGCCAAATAAAGATTTTAAAAGCAAAGCTTGAATCATTCGGCATTGTAACTACTGATTTAGATTTGTAAGCGAAAAAGCCGCAGGCACCCCTGCGGCTTAAACACCCTTTATGTATCTTATTTTTTCAAAAATCCTTTTAAGGAATCCACGGCTCCTTCTCGAACTGCTCCTGCAATTCCTTGTCCTTCATAATTTTGTCCACTGCCTTCGTTACCTGATCTTTAATATCCATGCTTCTGTCCTCCTCTTTATACCGTCCCATTATAGCCCTCTTGGCCTTGCGGTGTAAAGAGAATTTTTCATCAGTGCGGCTGACGGTCCGTTTCGGGGAGCCTTTGCCCGGGAGATACGTCTGGCTTAGGGACTGTTGTGAAAAACCGGCAATTTCACTTAAGAAATAATTCCCTCCCTATAATGCAAATCCCGCCTTAAACGCCCTTGACGCAAAGGCCTTCTCAAAATCCTTCAGATTGTACAGCTCAATGGGCGGCAGCTTCACCTTTCCCTCACTCAGCAGCTTGAGCGCCGGTTCAAAGGGGCCGCACCTGCTCCCCACAATGGTGATCTCATTCACGGCCACCATGCTCATATCCAGGCCAAGCTTCCCGGCATAGGTGCTCTTTAAGATGATGGTTCCCTTTTTCCGTACCAGCTCGAAGGCGGCAGGAAGCCCGGTCTCGGAGCCCGTGCACTCGGCCACATACTCATAGCCCTCCCTCTCGCCCTTCGCAGCCACCTTCGCAAAGGGCTTAAACAGCTCCAGCTTTTCCTCGTGCTTTCCGATCACCGTAAGGTCAAGCCCGGTAAGCGCCAGAACCTGGGCTGTCAGAAGGGCAAGCCTTCCGTCCCCCAAAACCGCCGCATTTTTGTCAGGAGAAATATGAATCTGCGTGAGAATCTCGAGAGCCGCCGCAAGAGGCTCCGTAAAAACGGCGATCTCATCCGAAAGGTCGTCCGGAACCACGTGGAGAAGTCCCGTGTCAATGGTCATATATTCCGCAAACGCTCCGTCCTTGTGCGACATGCCAAGAACCCTGCGGCTGTTACAGTGAGTGGTGCGTCCTGTCTTACAATAGATGCACTTCCCGCAGGAGGCATTGAGCTCTCCCACCACTCTCTTTCCGATCAGGTCTTCCCTGGGAGATTCCAGCACCTCACCCACGAATTCATGTCCCATCACTCCCCGGAAGTCGGGACGATAGCCCTTTCGAACCTCCTTGTCCGTATTGCAGACGGCGCACATACGGATCTTCACAAGGCTCTCTCCCTCTTCCCGTCCGGGCATGGGGATGTCCTCCCGGTAAAGCGCATCCCTTCCGTCATAGTAAATACCTTTCATCGTCATCATCCCTTAAGTCCTCTGGACTGCCTGTCCATATCCTCTATCACGATATCATGGATTTCCCCGATCGACGCACAGTACTTCAGAACGTCCCAGGGCTCGTTCGTGTGAAAATGAATCTTGATCAGCTCCTCGTCTCCCACCGCCAGCAGACAGTCTCCCTTAAAGTGCTCCTCAAAATATTCGCTGATCTCATCCTCGTCAAGATTTTCACCTTCAATTAAGAGCTGCGTGTCATACTTAAATTCCAACATAATTCTTTTCCTTTCTACTATTTTTCAGATAACCGCATTCTCAAGCAGCCACCTTGCAACTCCATCGCTGTCATTATCCCCGACCACGCCGTCCGCCATGGCCTTCAGCTCATCCACCGCATTTGCAACCGCATAGCATTCATCCGAGATGCGGAACATGGGAATATCGTTAACGGCATCTCCGAAGGATACCACCCTCTCACACCCCCACATCTGCTTCAGCTTTCCGATGGCATTCGCCTTGGTGGCCCCTCTTGGCATGATCTCACAGAAATATTCCGTGCTGTAAAGCTCCTGCTGCAGGGTGCAGATATAATCCTCATCTTCCCGAAACCTCTCATAGACAGGCAGAAGCTCCTTGCACTCCCCAATGCAGGTAAAATAAAAAATCTCGCCCTCGTAGAGCTTCTTTTCATCCGCAAGCGGTCGAAACCGCCGGTCGCCCTTCCTCTTTGCAAAATACCGGCGAAAGCCCTCGTTTTCTTTTTCCGGCAGCCAGGATACCCTCTCCTGCCCCTCCACATAGGCGTAAACCAGCGGAAAAATACCCTCCTTTGTAAGAAAATCCGCCGCCGTCTCCCGCTCCTTTGGCGTGAAAAAGACGGATGAGAGGATCT
>CAJUIO010000084.1 GCA_910586025.1 uncultured Lachnospiraceae bacterium | reverse complement strand
TCCCTATTCGGGGAGCCTGCTTCCACGGAGCGCAGCGAGGCCGGAATCGCCCTGACCTATGAGACACCCATACCCGGCAGTCTCGGGAACTGCTCCAATGTGACTTTTTACGTGGGAGAGAATAATCTGAAAAATGCGGACGGCGAAAGCTTTTCCGCCGGGCTGTGCAATCTTGTCATGACCATTGACAGCAGCACAAAGGAAGAGGTGCTTTCCAAAATCACGGATTTCTACGGAGAGCTGTCGCCCTCCGGCGGCAGCACCCTCATGGAGGCCCAACTAAAGGAGGGTGTTCCGGACTATTTTAATGAAGCCCACTTTTGCGAGGGCTGGAAAATAGGCACTCTGCCGCAGGAAGAATATGACCGGCTTGTTCAGACCTACCAGGCGAGTCTGGTTCCCAGCCGGCCCATTGACGAAAACCGGTCTTTACTCTGGATTTACGTGTGGGGAGTGGCCGCAGACGACACTTACCCCTGCGTGGTGCAGCTGGACGCTTCCCAGGAGGGTGTCATGTGTTACCTGTCCTCCCCAAACCCCTGAAATTTCCTCACCAGCAAATGGTTCAGCTTCTCCCCGCTTCCCAGGATTTCTCTTCCGCAAAAACCCATCCCGGCAGGGAATCCGTCTCCCACACCGGAATGGGTTTTTCATAGCGGGCCCGCCTTTACGGCATCAGCTCACATAATTATCAAAATATCCCTGAATCAGGATCACGGGCGTTCCCTTATCCCCTGAACCGCTGGTCAGGTCACAGAGCGATCCGATCAGATCTGTCAGACGCCTCGGCGTGGTTCCCTGGGATTCCATGTCGCCAACCAGGTTATCCTTCTTCGCTCTGATCCTGTCGGAGATGGCATCCTTAAGCGCCTCGCCGGAGAGATCCTTGAAATCATTGTCCGCCAGATATTTCAGCTTGACCTCATTGGGAGTTCCCTCGAGTCCGGGCGTGCTGGCCGGGGACACGCAAGGGTCTGCAAGCTCCCAGATCTTTCCTATCGGATCCTTAAACGCACCGTCGCCGTATACCATCACTTCCACATGCTTTCCCGTGCGCTCGAGAATCTCCTTCTGGATATTCATAACCAGATCCGTGCACTCTCTCGGGAAAAGCTTGATGGTATCCTCGGTGGATTTGTTAGAGCCCAGAAGACCGTATTTTTCATTGCAGCCGCTTCCGTCAACAGGGCTGGTCAGAATATCGTCCATACCCACCACCACTTCAGCTCCCGCCGCCTTGAGCAGTCTCTTGGTACGCATTCTTGTGTGGATATCGCAGTTCAGCACCCTCTTCGCATAGGGAAGGATGCTGCGGCAGTCATTTGCAAAGATGATCTCCACCTCCGCTCCCGCCTCTTTTATCAACTCGCCATAATAGGACACATAGTCCACTCCCGTGAAGGGATGTTTATTTTCTCCGAAAAGCTCCCGGTATCTCTCCAATGTCAGTACGTCACTGTAGGGATTAATTCCCGCCTCATCCAGCTTATCCAGGGAAACAAGCTCGTTCCCCACCTCGTCGCTGGGATAGCTGAGCATCAGAACCACCTTCTTCGCTCCCATGGCGATTCCCCGCAGACAGATAGCAAAACGGTTCCTTGACAGGATAGGGAAGATAACGCCGATCGTCTCTCCTCCCAGCTTGGCCCTTACGTCCGCCGCAATGGCTTCCACAGCCGCATAATTTCCCTGAGACCTTGCCACCACGGACTCCGTCACCGCAATCACATCCCTGTCACGGATCTCAAATCCCTCTCCCTGCGCCGCTTCCAATACACTGTCTGTAACAATCTTTACCAAATCATCACCTTCCCTGATTATTGGGCAGCGGATTCCTCTTGATACAGTTCCAACTCTTCTTTCCATTTCCATTTCTCCCTTAGTCGTATTTTGTGCAGCTGCCAGGGACAGTGCTGGCACTACCTTTCTATTATAATATAAATCTACCGAAAACAAAAGGATTTTTTAATGGCCCTGTGCGAGATCCCCAGCCCCCTTCAGATATCGTTTCAACAAGAACGCACAGAAATAGGGAAACGTATAAATTGAATTATCGTATCCTATCTCCCGTAAACTTTATCCCATATCGGATATCCTCATATCTCTCTCCAGTGATCAGTGTCCTCAGAGATTTCGCCTTGCCGCCTACGGCCTTCACCTCCACCGGAATCAGATCGCCTGCCGTCCGGACAAAAAAATCCTCCTCCAGAGTGGAGTCCTCTTTCTTATAATAGTACAAATCGTAACCGCTCTTTACAAGCGCCTCACCCACGACATTCTCATAGAGTGCGCCTTTATACACTCCCATATTCCGGTTTGCACGCAGATCCTCCTGAGCCTCCTCATCCAGCATGGCCACAAGCAGGCCGCTGTCCGCAAAATAGATTTTATATTTTGTCTCGTCAAAATTGCCCTTGAGATGGAGCAAAACATGAGCGAAACGTATCCTTTCACACTTCCGGTCACTTCAAAAAATGTATAAACAATTTCGTTCTGTCATATTAACTTTTCTGCCAATTCATACGAAATATATAGTAAGAAAAGTCACTGTTGAAATACGTATCCAAGGAGGGATTGTCGCAGCAAGAGCATTGTCGAGTATTTTTATGGTGCAGCAAGTAGAGGCCGTACCTCATGTTGGGAAAGCAGTCCGTGAAAGACGCAGAGCCGTCTATCCTGATGCCAAAGGGAAGCAATCCAGCGGGACCTTCGCACAGCTCCTTCAGGATGCCGTGGAGCAAGGCACAGATTCTTCCATGAACTGTCATGTTACCACCTATGGCCGTGACTGCAGGATCCGGATCTTCGATTACCAGCCGGGGAACTGTTACTGCTACAGTAAATGACTAAAGTAACAGACGGGCATTGAGAAACAGATCTCAATGCCCGTCTGCAGCTGTATGCGCCCGTCCCCTATCTCTTCCCTATGCCCTCCATATGCCATGACAGCAGGAGCATTATCCCCGCCAGTGCCCCGAAGAACAGAAACGACTGGATCAGGGGCATGAAATTATAGCTTCCTCCCTGCCAGAAATCCGCAAAATCCCTGCCGATATATGTCATGGGAAGTGTTGCCGCCACTCTCTGCAGGATTCTTGGCAGCTGCTCGGTCTTTATCCCCATCATGCCGGTCAGAACCATCATCACAAAATACAACGACATCTCGATTCCAAAGGTAACGCTGAACCTGCGGCAGATGTTGGCAATCGAGTGGGATATGACAAGCAGTATGATTCCCACAAGATACAGGCATGCCAGAAGGCACAGGAGGGAGGAAGCGGCCGGCAGCTGAATCCCTATGACCAAAATCTGGAATGCGCCGAATATCACAAAGCTTACCGTGAGCAGTATCAAATGCGCCGCAATCTTGGCCGTCATCAGGCTGGGTTCCGGGAAACCGAACAGCCGCATCCTTAAGGGAATCCCGTTTTCCACCTCCAGGGAATATATCGCTCCGTAGCCCAGGAGCATGATCGCCATGGGCATGACCATTGCCATGGAGAGCATGATGGAGGTATTGATTTGTATTCTCATATCCTCCGGCATCTGCCCGCCAATAGTCTTTGACAGCAGCAGACACATCAGATTGGGAAACACTATTCCGAAAAAGTGGGACATGAAGTTTCCGTTCAGGTTTCTCCACTCGTATGCGACCATGCGCAGGCTGCATTTCTTCTTTTTCATCACTTATCCTCCCTCCCTTCATAAAAAGCTTCCTTCGCATTGATAGACATGATCTCGATATCCGAATTACTTCTCTTGAAGTTCACATTATTCCGTATCAGAATGGACGTGATCCGTTCTTCCTCCTCCCTGTCCGCACAGGACAGAGCGATCAGATGGTCCGGAGATTTCAATGCGGTGAAATCTCTGACGAGGTCCCGGTTTGACAGGGTGTTTTCCAGAATAAGGATCGCCTTTCCGCAATAGGCCCGAAACAGCTCTTCCTTTTTTCCGCAGGCGATAACTCTTCCCTGATCCAGAATGAGAAGCTTATCCGCCAGCTGCTCCAGCTCCTCATAATAGTGGGATACCACCACCAGCGTATTCTCCTTATCACGGTACCACTCAGCCATCTTTTCCATCAGCCTCTGCCTGGTCTCAAAATCAAGACCCGAGGTAACCTCGTCGTAAAAGGTCAGCTCCGCTTTCTGCATCATCACCAGAATAATGGTGAATTTCTGTTTCTGACCTCCGGAGAGAGCCGCAAATCTCTTATCCAGGCACGATCCAAATTCAAAAAAATCTATGAGCCTTTGCAGCTCCTTATCCTTCCGAAGCCTGGTGTTCAGTATGGTCTCCATAATATGTCTCACCGACATGGTGCGGACATACCTGTTAGACTGCATATGAACCGCCATCTGTTCCGGCGTAAGCTCCGTAATAACCTTTCCCTGATAAGGCACAAGCCCAAGAAGAGCCTTGACCAGCGTGGTCTTTCCCGCCCCGTTAGAGCCGATGACCCCGATACGCTCTCCCCACTCAAAGCAGACCGGGCTCTCGATCCGCAAAGCCGTCTGATCTCCATATTTTACCAGCAGTTGATTAATCCTAAGAAGCATTCTTCATCCCCGTCTCTTTCTCTCCAAACATTCGTCCGCCGCTTCGCAGCGCTCCTGCGCAGGTGAAAGCAGCAATCTGGCCTGCACACAGTTTTCCCCGTTTACCACTGTGAGCTCATATCCCAAAAGCCGGCTGTAATAGGCCGCCACATACAAGCCCAATCCTCTTCCCTTTCCTTCCGCGTCACTGCTGACAAAGGGCTCAAAAATATTGGGGAGTATGTTCTCCTCTATATGCGCTGCGCAGTTCCTGATACAGATCTTTTTCTCGTCCGCCCTGATCTCGATCCGTCCGCCCAAAGCGGTATACTGCACGGCGTTGGAAAGCAGATTATCCAGAATCTTTTTCAAAAGCTCCACATCCGTGAGAACCTCTCCCCGGCCTTCCACCACAATATCCAGGTTTTTCACTCCGGCCCAGACTGCGTAAGCCTTTGTCAGCTCCCTCACAAGCTCCTCCACGGGGACGACTTCTTTTCGCCTTCCCTCCCCATGTCCGCCAAGGTACAGAGTATGCAGCGTATCATCAATAATCTTCTTCATGGCAAGGAGCCGGCTCTTCACCTCCGGCAGATACTTTCCGGTGTTCTTGTATTTGCCCACTCCGTCCATCATACCCTCCACCAGAAGCAGGGCCGCCGCAACGGGAGTCTTCAGCTGATGAGAGGAAGAGCGCAGGAATACCTCCTTCCTGATATTCTCCTCCTCGAGAAACCGGTTCTTCTCCTCCAGCTCCAGACAGCTTTTCCGCAGCCTGTCGTAAAGCTCCTGCAGCGCCCTCCCCAGAGCCGCAATCTCGTCGCCGCTCTCTGCCGCTTCGCCTCCGGCTCCGAACGCTTCCTCCTCAAAGCGGTCCGAAAGTCTTGCGCTTTCCGCATAATCCGCAAGCCGTATCACAGGATTCACGATCCTTGCGGAAAAAAATCTTGCCAGCACGAGGGTCACCAGAAATACCACAGCCGCAATCATGGGAAGGCTTTCTAGCACAACGGGCGTGATCTCCCCCATTCCGGGTGTCATGGTCGGAAGGATCGTCAGGATAAAGGCCCGATCCGTCTGCGAAACGGCAAGGTAGGTCGTATAGCCGTAATCTCCGTCCGACACCCCCATCTCACAGACCAGAATACCCGAGGCCGTCGTATGCAGCTTCGTGTATTCCTCCCGGTAGACCCCCTGCTCCTGTCTGGCCCTGGCCTGCACCCTGACGGGATATTGTCCTGCACTTTCCTCCCGGAAGGCAAATTTGTCCCGAAGCTTTTCTCCCCACCCGGCCCAGAGAGCGGAGACCTCCTCCCAGGAGGGCTCCTCGTCTTCCGGAAGAGATTCTCCCAGGCCGTATCCCTGCGCACCGTCCAGCCTCCTTGCCATGTCCCGAAGCTGTGCAAGCAGCTCCCGAAGCTCCTCATCTTGAACCTCCACCGTCAGGGAAAAAAACTTTCCCGTCGCATAAACCACGTCTTTCTCCCAGGGAATCTCAATCGATAACGCCGCCGATGGATTTTTCACCGTAAGACCGTCATAGCTTCCGTTCTCCATATAGCCCTTTTGCAGCTCCACCGCGGAATCCAGATCGCTTCTTTTCACATAATCCACATACAGGGAAGGCAGCATCAGCGTAAAGTAGCCCGTGATAAAGGCCGCCATAATCACTGCCAATACAATGCTGTAGAGAAAGGTTTTCTTTGAAAGGCTCATATTCCGTCCACCTCCTGAAACTGATACCCCACTCCGATCACGGTCTTAATACAGTTGACCGGAAGCTTTTTCCTTAAGTTTTTCACATGGGCGTCTATGATCCTGTCATTCCCCACATAATCCTCGTTAAAGATCCGCAGAATCAGCTGTTCCCTCGTAAAGACCCGCTTCGGCTCTCCTGCCAGAACCTGGAGAAGCAGAAACTCGCTGAGCGTCAGAGGAAGAGGTTCCCCGTTGTAAAAGGCCTGGTAGGAATCCCCGTGTATGGAAAGCCCCTTCTCCTCCTGCTGCCGCGTCTTTTTCACCCGTCGCAGAATGGTCTCCATTCTTTTCAGCAGAATAATGGGCGAGACCGGTTTGATCACGTAATCGTCAGCATAGAGGTCAAAGGCCTGTATCTGCGTCCTCTCATCCTCCAGGGCCGTGAGCATCACGGTCGCCGTCTGCGGCACATTTTCCTTAATATAGGAAAGAACCTCAAGGCCGCTGACCCTGGGTACCATGATATCCAGCACCGCCAGATCAAACGGAAGATCCTTTAACAGCTCCAGCGCCTGCGCACCGTCCTGCGCACAGATCACCTCGTAATCCTGCAGCTTCATATATTCCGTAAGAACCTCCCGGATCGTGGGTTCATCCTCCAAAAATAAGATCCGCATCCTTTTCTCCTGTCTGCGTTTCACGCATTTTTCTTCCAGGCTTTCACCTGTGATGTTATTGTAACACAGCCTTATGAATTCCGTATGAAGATGGTGTGCTTTTGTGTAAAAAACAGGCGGGGAGCCGCGGCCTGAATGAGCCGCGTCTTCCCGCCTGTTATAATAATTCACTTCCAGCTCTCCATTGCCGGATCAAATTCCTCATCCCTCAATGGCAATATATTTCTTCTGCTCAACCGCCCGATTTTCCTCCTTGGGCAGAGCGAAGGTGAGAATACCGTTCTCATACCTGGGATGGATATCATTCTCTGTGACATTCTCACCCACATAAAAGCTGCGGCTCATGCTTCCCGCATAGCGCTCCCGCCTTACATACCTGCCGTCCTCGTTCTTCTCCTCCCTGTCAAGGCCCTTTGCGGCGTTGACGGTGAGATAGCCGTTCTCCAGCTGCATCTGAATCTCTTCCTTCTTAAAGCCGGGCAGATCGATATCCACCACATAGCCTCCCTCCGTCTCCTTGACATCGGTTTTCATCAGGTTCTTTGCATTCTTTCCGTAAAGCGCTCTGTCAACATCCGGGAAGGACGGGAAAGCAAAGCTCTCCATCAGATCATCAAATAAATTCTCTCTGAAAATACTGGGCATCATCATAAGTCATATCTCCTTTCGATAAGCTAAAATTCTGAATCCCTGCCGGGATTTTTGTTTCTTTGTTATATTTGTAATATAACACTTATTATTAGCACTGTCAATAGGTGAGTGCTAATTCTTTTGTGAAAAAACTGTGAACACTTTCCCTCTGTTCACAGTTTTCTCTCAAAGTCCCGGTATTATATTATTTCCGTTTTCTTATGACTGATACCCGCTTTTCTTACTTTTTGACCGTCACTCTTGTTTTTACATGCCGCAATTCCGGATCCAGATCCCTCTTGGCGGACAGATCAAAGACCGGATTCCCCGCAAGATCAAAATGCACTCTCCGGATCCCGTCGCATCTGAGATTACTCTCAAGGGCCGTCTCCCCGTGATAAGCGATCATCAGATTTCCCGTCTCATCCTCAAAAAAGGAATTATGTCCCGATCCGTATTCGTTCTCCACGGAATAAAACGAAAGTACGGGAGCTTTGCTCTTTTTCCAATTGGAAACAGTAAGCAGATCGTCCGAGATTCTGGCCGAGAGCAGCCCCAGCACATAAGTATAGCCGTTGGCAGCGCCGCCCGAATAGGTAAGGAAGACCCTGTCTCCCGAAACAAACCCGTGGGGTCCCTCATTATTGATAGTATGGCTCACGTTCTCCCAGCCGTAAAGCGGACGTGAGAGCAGAACCGGATCGCTGGTCAGCTTCCAGGGCTCTCTCTCGTCCACTGCCGCAATATAGAGCATGGAGCCCGTATCCGCCGCCGTGCCGATCCCCCTTCTGTAAGACCAGACCATATAGGAATTCTCCCCGGCCTTAAGATACGTCATATCCAGCGTGATTCCATCCTCCGCAAGCCAGCTTCCGTCTTTCCTCCTCACCCGAACCGGCTCCTCCCAGTCACAGGCCTTCGTAATGTCGCCGTCCTTTTTCAGCCTCATGAGCCAGCACTGCGGCCCCCATACCTTTCCGCCAATGGCAAACAGGATATAGAGCTCTCCCCCGATCACATGAAACTCCGGTGCCCAGAAGGTCTGAACAAAGCCCTTCTCCTCGTCAACGCCAAGGATCAGGTGCTCCGTAATTCCCTCCTTAAAGAGTCCCGCCACATCATCGGAAACCCTCACGTAAAACCCGATATCGTCCAGATTGTCGTTGGTGGCGATGAAGTACCATTTTCCCTTCCAGCGGAAAATCACAGGATCTCCATAGCCCCGGGCCAGAGGAAACTGATATTCTTCATTCTGAACCTCTCCCCTGATCTCATAGGTGCCGGGTACCTCAAAGTCAATCTTATCCGTCTCCCAGACGACGTTTTTTACCGCCGCGGAGCCGTCCGAATAGACAGCCGCTGCCGTAAGCCGCTCCACATCCTCCCTGCGGGAGGCCGTAATCTCCTCAGGCACCAGAATCTCCGTGTTATGAATCCGGCTCCAGCGCATCCGGATTCTCTCTCCCAGACTCCATGAGAGCTCTATGGTATTTCCCTCCGGGACTGCCGCCGGACCTTCCACGGCTTTCCCCAGCTCCCCCCTCATGTTCTCCGCAGTATTCTCATAGCTGTTTCCGGCCTCATCCTCCCAGAAAATGTGATAACACCGCTCCTTCTCCTCATACCGGCACCAGACTCTCTCCACCGGGACATCCCTTCCCAGGTCAATAAGCCTCTCGTCCTCAAACTCCGCAAAATCCCCGGTAATCCATAAAAGCGCCTTTCCCCGGCTCTCCTCGTCCGCCGTGCCGTCCTCGCAGACACGGACCGCAAGAATCCCGTACCGGTTTCCCTCCATCCGGAAAACCTGCGGATTTTTTACGCACCTGGGACAGATGGTGTCATCCTCCCTGACCACGGCCTTCGCAAACAAAATGCCGTAATTCTGATTCAGCGCCTGAAAGTGGCACCCGTCCACGCTCATGGCAAAATGAACGCTGCGGGCCAGCCCGTCCGGATAGGAGGCCGCATCCGCGTCTCTCGTGTAAACCGCAAGGCTCACTGTATTTTTTTCACTTACTGATACCATATTCCGTCTCCCGCTCTCCCTGTCATATTCTTACAGCGGAGCCCTTTCCTCTTGTTTTAAATTCTGCTGCCATGGCTCCCAAAGCCCACGATATGGCAGGCTCTCTTCAGGGTTTCCACCAGCTCGTAAAGCCAGTCCTTTATCTCCTCGGTATTGGGGTTTTCCTGTCTCCGGTATGCCTCTATCCTGGCCGTGGGCGGATAATGCATGGGAACATGCTCCCCGGCCTCAAGAAGATTGGCTATGTACTCCGCCGCTTCCAGCAGTTCCGACGCATCCCTTGATCTGTCCACTCCGGCGTGGCCGTTTACGGCACTCTCAATCGCCCGCATTGCCATGGTAATGGCCTTGTAGGCAGCTCCCTCCTGATTCACGTCCGTGGGGATCGCCGTCTGGCTCCGGTTGCGGAAGAATCCCTGAACCGCCGCCACCACGGAAGGATCCCGCACCGTGCCGTCCGCATAACAGATTCCATGCACACGGTTCCAGCCGCTCGAGCCAATCATCAATTCAAACACATAGAAGCCGAAGCCGTATTCCTTCATAAGCTCCAGAGTCATATCGTAAGGATTCGACCTTGCCAGACAGCCGGTCTCGTTATTGATCACCGGTTTGTGATATTTTTCCTTGAGCTCCTTCATCAGCTCGCACATCTGACGAACCCGCCCCCGTGTCTCAAAATAATCATGATAAATCAGAATATCCACCAGCTCCGCCGTTTTGCTTGGCTCGATCTCGTAAGCAAAGGTATTGCCAATTCCGATGGCATTAACGGGATCCACCCTGCGGATATAGGCAATCATTTCCCGCAGGAAGCTCCACACCCGCTCCTGCTTTTCCCGGAACGCCTCCATATCCTCCGGCAAGTCCGAGAACTCCTTGCGGAACTCCGGCTCCCCGGGATAATAGGTCACAAATTCCGGCGTGTGATATCCCGGCTCATTGGCAATGTCCCAGAACAGAAGCCCCTCCTCGCTGCCAACCGTCCGATGGAGAGCGGAAAAATATTCCTCCGACAAATGCCGGTTTTGGGGCTTTAGCATATCCACGGCCCCGTCCTCCTCCTTCATGTCCGGATAGAACTCTCTTCCGAAAAAGACAATGGGCGTGGTGGAAACGCCGTGCTTCCAGGCCGTCCTCACAAAGTCGCTGACATTATTGAGAAACTGCTCCGGATTTTTCCTGTAGCTTCTGTAAGGCAGAAAAATCCTGGCACTGTTCAGTCCCAGCCTCCGGGCATATCCCATCTCCTTCTCCACTACCTCCGGCCTGTAATCCTCCCAGAAAAAAACATCATTTCCGGCATAGCTTGCGGTGTAATTAAATCCCCTGATATGACTGTAATCCTCTAATGGTCTCATCCTTTCCCTTCCTTTCTTTTTCTAATTATCTGTCATACTCTGACAGAATTAATCCTGATTTCTCCCATGCATCCATTATATATTGTTCCGTCGCTTAATCCAAAAACCCCATATACTCATCAAAAATATTGAACAGCATGTCCCCGGAGCATACGGGAAGCTCCGCCGTGGTTCCGGCAAGAGGCACATACCGGTAAAGATCCGCCGCCCTTGTCAGCACCAGGACCGGTATCACGTCATACTCCGGCCCAAAGAGCACCTCCTGGTAAGCGCTGTACTTTGCCGCCTGGGACACCTCCTTCTCCTCTATTTTGTCATTCATCTTAAATTCAAGGGAAAACACATATTTCTCCGTGATCACCAGCACGTCCGCATAAATCCGGATATACCGGGCCTTCCTGATCCGCAGCTCGAATGCGATCTCCCAGTCTCCGTACTCCACCGTCTCAAGATCGTCAAACAATCTACGCATGGTCTGCGCCGCATCCCGGAAGGAATGAAACAGGCCCCTGGTGTCATTTAAATTACGCCCGATTCTCGCACAGCCATCCTTCAGGCTCTCAAACCACTCCTCCTCCCCCAGATCAAGAAATTCCCTTACCGTGGAATAATACCCGCAGAAATCCTCAAGCCCTCTGTGAGGCCTCATCTGCCTGATATATCCGTGCCAGTTGTAGGATTTGTCCTGATAGCAGAGCTCATGCATATAGGGCGAGGCGTACAGATAGTGATTGATCACGCTTCTGTCCTGATTCAGCTTCCTTGCGATCTTACTGGCCTTGATTCCGTCGCTGCCGCAGATTGCGGCGAATATGTCTCTCTCTATGATGTCCATAATCCGCTCCCATCCGACTTTTTTTGATTATAACACATCAGGAATAAGGTTGGAATAAGAAACTCCGCGCTTTCGAAGCCTGCGCCAAAACAATTTAAATCAATCTCACCTCTTCCCCTTCCGTCCTTTTTTGGTTATGATAAAAAATAAATCCCAAAATCAAGGAGCGCACAAATATGAATACTTTGACCCAGTGGGTGATAGACAAAATCAGAAACGAGTACAGAGACGATATCTCTCTGCTTCTTTCCGTGAAGGGACACTCCACAGACGGCGACGGCCACGGAGAGGTGTTCGACTATTTTATCCCGGAGACAGAGCGGGGCTGCAGTCTCGCCCGGACCTTCATCATTGACGGCGTGGGTCATGATCTTTATCCCAGAAGCTGGGAGCGGATGGAAAATTCCGTGACTCTGGATGAGATGACCATGGTTCTTTCCAATGCCGAAATCCTGTATGCAAGATCTGAGAAAGACAGAGAAAAATTTCTTGACATGCAAAAAAGGCTCTGCGAAAATCTGGCGGATCCCATATTCGTATACCGAAAAGCCTTAGAGCGGATCAGCAGCGCCCTGGAGCTGTACCGCACCCTGGCCTTTGAAGAGCGGTTCTACCGTGCCAGATCCGAGGCCTGCTGCATCCATCTGTATCTGTCCCAGGCCGTGGCGTATCTGAATCATACTTTCACGGATTCCCCGATTTTCAGCGAGCGGCAGGCTTATGTGAGCACTGAGCAGAACAGCTCCTATCACTGCCCGCAATTAACAGCTGTCCCCGATTCCTTTTTTGAACAGGCACACCGCATTCTGACAACGAAGAGTGTCTGCGGGATCAGCGAGATTGTTCATACTCTGATCCGCATAACCAGAGACTTTGTCCTGGAAAGGAAGCCTGAGACAAGACCTGGGAGCGAAGGGAGTTCGCAGGGATCTGACTACCGCGCGCTTGCCGACTGGTACCAGGAGCTTTCCCTCACCTTTCGCAGAATCCGTTTCTTCTGTGATCAGAATATGCCGGAGGAGGCCTTCAAGGATGCCTGCTATCTCCAGAACGAGCTGATCATTATCGCAGGTGATTTCCAGATCGGGGAGATGAATCTTGTGGATTCCTTCTCGTATGACTCCCTGGATGGCCTTAAGCTGCGAAGCCAAAAGCTGGAAGAGACCATACGCCGAATCCTTTCCTCACATGGAGCAAGGATTAACGAATACGCATCCCTTGAGGAATTCCTTGCCGCAAATCCCGCAGGCAAGTCAGAGGCCGCACAAAATAACCAGGAGGATGAAAGCCGTGAAATACCGCAAAGCGACGGAAATTTTTCCTGATGAATTATTAAAAGAAATACAGAAATACTCCTCCGGAGAGCTGGTCTATATCCCCAAGGCCACGCAGCGAAAGAGCTGGGGCGCCGATTCCGGCGCCCTTGGCTACTATCATCAGAGAAATAACGAGATCCGCAACAAGTTCCATCAGGGACATCAAAGCATCGAGGTGCTTGCCGGTGAATATAATCTTTCGGCAGATACCCTCAGGAAGATTATTTACCGATAACCGTTATATTGATTTAAGAGGACAGCAGCGGCAGCACAGCGAGAAATCATTGCAGAATTATTGTCTTTATTTCATAAGGCCGAAATCTCAGTTCAATCTTCCCATTTTCTATCTCATAACTTTGAACTATGATCCTTTCTGTAAGGTCGGTTTCAACCAAACCGGAAAACTCCCGGCCTATCCGCATGGTAACGCTCTGCCCTGTGCCGCTGGTATTGCGCAAATAAGCCGTAATCCCTTTTCCCGTTTCGTACGGCTTAACAGACGTAATCACCACATTTCCGTTTTCTAATATCAGCCGCCGTTCCTCTGAATCCCTCTTTTTCCCGGGGAATACCAAGAACGGCCTGTCAAAAGAATCCGCTCCGCAAACTGCTTCCGCCTCGGAGGCATCCGGGCTTAGAAGCCTTAAGGAATACTTTGTCTCCATTTCCCCCTCTTCCGGCTTCCTGTCAGGTGAATAAGAGGCTCTTGCCACTGTCATCCTCAATTTATCACCGTTCACTTCAAAACCGTGCTTGTAATCACTGACCAACAGGCAGGAGTTCTTTTTGCCGGACCATCTGACATATCTGTATGCCGGATACTCAGCGGAGCCGCCCTCTCTCCCGGTCTCTCCCATTGGAATCTCGTAAAAAGCCTCGGGAATACCATGACCACATGTAAATTCTATCTTAGCCACCGGGATTCCGCTCTCACGGTCTCCCATCTCCCTCCAGCTCATATTCAGTGAAAAATCTACCCTCTTAAGTCCGGAAGATACCGATATAGATTGCTCGAACCAGCTGTCTCCAAACATATGGCGAACTCTGAGAGTTGCTCTGACCGGCCCCTCCTCAATAATTTTCAGCTGCGGATCTGCGGATACATAGTGAATATCCGTAACTCTGCCAAGAACCCACGCTCCCCAATAATGAGGCGCTTCCTTTTCTATCCTGATCACGTTCGAATCGTTGTGGCCGCAATATCCATTGGGAAAGCTGTAGGCAGGTGCCAATATATTCTCCCTTAACACAGACTGCCTTGTCTCCTTGTCCCACAATGATGCCACAGCTCCCGTGGCCGTTGATACTTTTAGGCTGATGTATTCATTCTCAAGACAGTAAAACTCTTTTTCCCGGGTGATTTTCACCGCATTCTCTTTCCTCACGGGAATACCATTTACAATTCCGTAGGACTTGACCGAAAATCCCGGAACCCTATCCACAAGACAAAGCTTTCCGTTATGAAGCTGGTATTCCATAAAATTACCATCCCCGTCCACAACCGCTTTTCCGCTCATCTCACTTTTTATGCCGGGCACTTCAATGATCTCTGTTCTCTCAAAGCCAAGCTGATTCAATACGGTAAAATTCCGATCTCTCTCCTCAAAATATTCTTCCGCACACTGCTCCTTTATCCGATTGGCCTCACTCAAAGTATGTCGGGCCAGCTCCATATGGTAATCATCCGCATGCGATGTGTTGCAGCCCGCTATGATATCATGAAATCCCAGGAAACAGCCGGATTTCCATTCATTCTGCAAAGTTTCTTCACAGGAAGTTACCGCTTCCGTTCCCAGATACGCCAGCATCGCCTCTGTATCAAGCAAGGCTCTCTCACTGTCTCTGACCGCTTTTTTTATCCGTGATTTCAGGGTATATGTTCCCTCGAAAGTAAAATTCTGTTCTCCCGTATGTACTGCCAAAGGCATCTCTTCTTTCAGTACCCCTTCAAAAAACTCTTTCGTCGTACTGAAATGCAGTCTGGGAAAGCATGCCTTAGTATCCAGCCATTGCTTAATCCTGATATCCTTTCTGGACGGTCCGCCTCCGTGATCTCCGATTCCAAACATAAACATGGTCTGATGAAGGCCGTTCTCATCTATCATTTTATACAGGGAATCCATCAGGCCTGACGGTGTCATCTCATTCGCATAATTTCCATACGCAAAATCCAGAATCCGGCATCCGCCTTTCCCCTGCCACCAGTAAATACCTTCTTTCTGCGGGCAGCGCATATGATAATAATATTTGATACCGGCTCTTGCCAGAATATCGGGCATTGTCGTCGGATGTCCAAAGCAGTCCGGTTCAAAAAAGATTTCTGAAGGACCGGTTTCCAAATGTCTGACCGCATAATCCGCGGCAAGCTTTATCTGACGAACGATATAATCCCCGCCTGCCATATTTAAGTCGTTTTCAACCCAGGCCCCGGCCGTCACCTCCCACTGCCCCTCTTTGATTTTCTTCTTTACTCTCTCAAACAGGGCAGGAGCATTCTTCTCGACTATTTCATACATACCGGCCTGGCTCATGGAATATCTGAAGTCAGGAAATTCATCCAGAATATCGCAAATTGTTCTTACATCGTTCAGGCATGTCTCTACCGTATTCTCATAGCTCCACAGCCAGTCCATATCAAGATGCGCATGCCCTATAATATGAACCGTGTAATCCTTCGCAAAATGGTCCACTGATTTTAGACATTCATCTATATCGAGAAGCTGCCGTTCTATTTTTTGCCAGTCTCTGTCCCTTAAATGCTTTATATCCAGAAGTTCCTCCAGATTACCCAGAGCCTTTGCAAACTCCGCTTTATGGAAATCCGCAATTCTGCATGCGAAACGCACCTGTTCAATCGCAGTTGACAGCTCCAGAATGCGTTCCTCTATCGCATCAATTTTAAAGCGGACAAGCATATGCGCATCTCCTTCTCCCTTTGGAATCCTGAAGGTTACGACATGTTCCCTGCCGGCCTCATAATTCTCGCAAAGACGTATCTCGCATCTTCTGCTGTCGGCCCAGTATGTATATTCCGTAACAAGCTCTCCATCCACATAAATCTGTATGGAGTTAAGCATCTCCATCCACAATCTGATTTCCGTTCCCTCTGTGGGAATCCCTTCAATCATATCCGGTATCAGCAGATGCTTTCTAAGCGTTATGGGTCCATCCTCCAACGCCCAGTCTATGCCCGCCTTAACAGAATCTCCCAGGTTCTCAACGGCCCCCAGCTCAGTAAATCTCTCAAAGAACTCCTGATACAGCAAAACCTGATCCCACATATCGTCATCAAATTCTTTCCCTTCACAGCCCGGGGGATCTCCATACAGATAACGGCATACGCCCGGGCTCCTGTACGAGTAGAGCCTTTTCAGCAGTTCATCAGCAGTATTTATCCACTTCTCTATGTTCTTATTCTTCATTTTCACTCTTTATCCTTTCTGGTTATCAATCATGTTTTTATACCTGTGCTTCTCAGCAATTCCTGACAC
>CAJUIO010000083.1 GCA_910586025.1 uncultured Lachnospiraceae bacterium | reverse complement strand
AGAAGCTCCTCATTGGTATAATCGTGACATCGGACAAGCTTATAAGTAAAATCAGGAATAAAGTCAGAAAAAATATCATTCATGAGAATCCTGTCCCTCAGGTTCAGATCTGCCGACCAGCTTTCAGCCCCTTCATAGTATATGATTGGAATAATGGGCGGATAACGAAAGCTCTTATTCCTGGGATCCCCTTTACCTCTGCCCGCCATTTCCCTGCCATACCCTCAGTGTACAAGGGGGCACACGGTTTTGCATCACAGATTTGTGATTCTGCTTCGTTACTGTCGCTCAGCGTACGTCCAGTACGCTTCGTTTCAGTGCCTTGCAGAATCACAAATCTGCGACGCAAAACTCTTTCAGACCCCAAGTACCAGATTTCGGAGGTTGGCAAGGCAACGGAATGAGGCGTACTGGACGTACGCCGATTGAGGTTAACGCCGCCAACCTCCCAAAGATGGCACTTGGGGCGCGTATCCCCTTATACACTGAGGGTACTCATTCCACATACAGACCATGTACCGAAGCAGCTGCATAGATACATTATAATCCACCCGGCTCTTATGTTCAACCAGCGAGATAAGATAAACGGGAACCGTTTCCCTGTCGTTTGCGCGTATCCGTATTTTCTTGACCGTATCTGTCTCAAAGGCAATTCCCAGATAGGCCTGATATTTTTCGGATTCATCCTCAATATCTTCCGGCCTCAGATCCTTAAACAGACTGCCATCCACATAATCCTTCAAAAACTGCGCACACAGAAGAGGATCCTTCAGCACGCTTCTGTTACTCACATCTCTTGTGTTACGGCTTCCCTTCACCCCGCCCCCATTTTTATGCTGCGTTCTTTTTGTTTTTCGTCTCTTCATTCATTTCCTCCTGTCTTTTGTTCATTGCTTCTCAGACAGGAGAACGTCTTTCCGCCTGTCCGCATTCATCTGTCAAGTTCTCTGATTCATTGGCGAAAAGCCTGAAATTAAGATTCCCTTTCATGCATGGAACGCACGAGGGCTAGAAAACCATTCGACATGTATCACTTATTGATAACAAGATTACTATATCACTTTTTCCGCATCAGCACAAGCATTCTGCCGTACAAAAAAATATAAAATTTTAATTAACAACCCCGCTGCAGTCAAAGACACCGCTGCAAGCGGCGGGCCGCCAAATCCGCACCGCCGACAACAGCAAAGGGAACAGCCGCCTCAGCTGTTCCCCGCAAAACTATCTTTACTGCCAAAACCGGATTTTCTTCTGTCAGCAGATCTTCACCGTAACCACCTCATAGGGCTTCAGGGTCACGTCAATCACATTTCCCTCCGCATGCGCCTCGCTCTCTTCCTCCTCCAGAAGATTGCAGATCCACGCCTTCTCGAAAGGCTTATTTACAGTCAGCCTGGCCCTTGTCAGGGAATTTTCCGATTCATACATACGGATCACGGTTCCCCTCCCGCTCTCCGCCTGCTTGATTGTCTCGATCACCACATTGGGCCTGTTCACGGACGCAAAGGAATAATTCTTTCCCGCTTCCGCTCCCGTCTGAACAAGCAGCGGCTGATTCAGCTTATAGGCCTCCGCCACGGTGCCTGCCGTCCGCCATCCTTCCGCATGGGGATAGATGGCATAGGTAAACACATGCTCCTCCTGATCCGTTACCGGGTTCGGCTCGATCCCGGACTTAATCAGGGTCAGGGCCATGTTGGAATCCTTCACGGAATGCCCGTACTTGCAGTCGTTGAGCAGAGATACCCCGTAATGCCCCTCGGAAAGATCCATCCATTTCTGTCCGCAGCTCTCAAACCGGGCCACATCCCAGCTGGTGTTCTGGTGGGTCTTCCGGGTCAGGTTTCCGAACTGCACATCAAACGCAGCCTCGTCCGTGTGTACAGCCACGGGAAAATGTACCTTCAGAAGCGTTTGGTGCTCCTTCCAGTTCACACGGGTTGCGAACTCAATTCTCCGGCTCTGCGCATAAAAGATAATCTCCTGATCGATCACGGAATTGGATGCCTTCCACGTGACGGAGAGAACTGCCCGCACCGGGCCAAGCTCCGTCCACTCCATCCGCTCCACCTGGTCCACATCCCAGAACTTTTCCGTGTAAAAGATATCAATATCCCAGTTGTCATAGTAAATCGGTTTGTCCTCATACATCCGAAAAAGATTGGCCCTGTGCCCCTCCTGTATCACCTCACGCTCATTCTCCTTATCATAGATACTGGTAAACATTCCCTGTTCATCCAGCTTTACCCTGTAAAAAGGAGTTTCCAGCCGGTAATCGCCTGCCAGATAGAAGGGAACACCTTCCGCATCACCGTCAGAGGAAACGGGTGCCGCATCCATCACGGCAAAGGACTTATAGCCCTTTGAGGGAATGCTTTTCACATACGCCACCGCCCCGTCCGCCGTTCTCTGAACCGGATATACCTCTCCCGCATTGTCCACAAGGGCTTCTCCCTCAAACTCTCCGAGGTTAACCACATCGTCCCTCTCTTTTCCGGTTGTGTTGAAAACCATCACGGCACTGCCCGCACCGGCAATGGCCTTCCTGCGACGTTCTCCCATATCCGCAAGCTCCCTGGCAAGCTGTCCGTATTCCTCCCTGGTGACCTCATACACTTCCCGAATGGAGGATCCGGGCAGGATATCATGGAACTGATTGATCAGCACCACCTTCCACATGGAGTCCAGCTTGGATGCCGGGTAATCCACAGTATCTTCCGCCAGCACGGATAACAGCTCCAGATCCATAAGTCCAAGCTCGGACTTGCGGTTGGCCCGCTTGTTCCTTCCCATGGAGGTCAGCGTTCCCCTGTGGTATTCAAAATAGAACTCCCCTTCCCACACAGGAAGCCTTTTGTTTCCTTCCACACGATCCTTCAGCTCGTCAAAGTAGGTGCGGGCAAACTCCTGCCTCACCTTCGGAATCCCCTTGACCCCCTTCTCCATACGGACAGAGGTTTCCAGCATCTCCCTGGTAGGGCCGCCGCCCCCGTCCCCATAGCCGTAGGAGATCAGGATATCGTTGTTAATATCCTTATTCTGATAGCGCATCCATCCGCCCATGACAGCGCCCGGATGAAGCATTCCGTTATAGGTGGTGAAAAAATTGGCCACGGGCTGCTCCACATCCAGAGTAGTGATCAGGTGAGTCAGCACCTCCGTGCCGTCGATCCCCCTCCACCTCATGGTATCATAGGGCACCTTGTTAAACTGGTTCCAGGCAAGCTTCGTGGTCATGAAATAGTCGATCCCGCACTTTTTCATGATCTGGGGCAGGGCTCCGGAATACCCGAACACGTCCGGCAGCCAGAGAATCCGGTTATCCACCCCAAACTCCTCCCGGAAAAACCGCTTTCCATGCATAAACTGGCGTACCAGCGACTCTCCGGAGGTCAGGTTGCAGTCCGCCTCCACCCACATACCGCCCTCCGGCTCCCAGCGTCTCTCCCGGACACGCTCCTTGAGCTTCTCATACAGCTCCGGGTAGCGCTCCTTCAGGAAGACATAGAGCTGAGGCTGGCTGGACATAAATTTGTAATTCGGATATTCCTCCATGAGCTTAAGCACAGTCGCAAAGCTTCTTGCCACCTTTTCCCTGGTCTGGGCCACAGTCCACCACCAGGCAACGTCGATATGGGTATGTCCGATACAGGTGGCGACCACGTCACTAAAGCCCGCCATCTCCGAATACAGAGCCCTCTCAATATAGGCCGATGCCTCATCCACAGTGCGGTAAAATTCCTCCGAGTAAGGCGTGCGCAGATCCAGAAAATTCACCGTATTATTCAGGATCTCTTCGATTTGCTTCCGGTTTCTGTCGTCCTCCTCCATCCTGCCAAAGGCCGAAAGAGGCACCCACAGGTCATAATACAGCTTCTCAATCTTCTCATCAATTTCCATCAGCCTGACCACCAGGCTGAATTCCTGATGGTCGATTCCCGTATAAGCCTGCAGATCCAGAGTAAGCTCCTCGCCCGCCTCTGCGCAGGGATTTAAGAACACCTCCCTGTGATTCATATCGATCCCCTGCACCGCTTTCCCATTTACAAACAGTAAAAACTGGGGATTCTTTGCGTCCCATCCTTCAATCTGCGTGCACACATAAAGCCACATCCGCTTTCCGTCAAGCTCCCGCGGCACCTGGCAGGTCGTCCGAAACCAGTAATGGCGGTCCTTTCCATACCAGTGCATGGTATTGCAGTCAAAATCCTCCCATGCGCTGCCGGCTATATGAGCGCCTCCATCCGCCCCGGTATCTGCCTGTTCCTCCCCGGCCTGCGGGCCGTCAAAGACCTCCGCATCCTCCGGCCGGACGAAAAACCCTTCCCTGTACTTCCAGCTGTCAATGACAAAGCTCTGCCTGACCTTCAGCCTTTTCAGTTCCTCGCAGATCACCCTGACTCTCTTGTCCAAAAAATGCATATCCGCCTCCTGTCCGCCCGATTTACCGGGACTTACCATTTTCTATATTTTACCGGACAGCACCTCTGATTTCCACAACTAATTTCAGATTTTTACATTTAGATTCGTGTACCAAATTGCCAGATGCACTCCGAAGCCAGGGCTTTTGACCCTGGTATCATCGTATTTAAAATCAGGGAAGATCTCCTCCCCCGGAAATCTTCCCTGATTCTGTCCGTTATTCCATTGCCGCTTCCAGTCCGTATACCTCGATTTCATAAATCCGGGCCGCACTGTCGCTTCCCTGCGTGGGTTTGTTCACCACAAGCTTCACAAACCGGGCGTTCACCGGTGCGAAGGTATCGTGGGTCGTCCCCGCCGTGTTCCTGGTCACGCTCCTTACCTCCTCAAAGGCCCCTCCGTCCTCGCTCACGTAAATAGCGTAGGACTTGGTGTTCATGTCGGCGCTCTCGCCGCCTGCCTCTGCGTGGCTGATATCCACGGCGCTGACCGCTTTCACCTCTCCAAGGTCAATGGTGATCTCGTGAGGCGCTCCTCCCGTCGCACACCACTTCTTGCTGATATCGCCGTCCACCGCAAACTGGGGCGCTTCATTGTCATTCACGTAAGTATCCGCCTCCGTGGCAGCTCCCTGTGACAGGAGCACAAGGCCCTGCGCAGCGCTGTCCGTGATCACGATATAGCTCTCATGGGATGCCTCCCCGCTTCCCGATTCGTTCTCGGCCTTGATGGAAACGCCGTAGATGCCCGCCTCCGGATAAGTGACGGAGACCGTATCGCCCTGCGCGCTCTCCGTATCAGAGCCTGTCAGCGTCCATGTCACCTTCTGGGTGTTCTGAGAGCAGAGACTGGTAAAGGTTATGGTCTGCCCCGGTGCCGCCAGTGTGACATCCGCCGTAAACGCCGCCTTGGGAATGCTGTTATCCGGCCAGTCCATGACAGCCGTGCTTCCGCTTCCCTCCTCCAGCAGTCCGTTAACCGGAACCACCTCGAACTCGGATTTGTTGGTCTCGTCCGTCCGGGGCAGGGTGTTGATGTAAAAGCTGTCCGTATTCGAAACGCCAAGGAAGGATTTCGTCCCGTCCTGGTTCATGCGGTAGATCTCATAATACTCTGAATCCGCATCACTCTCCCAGGCCAGACGCACACCCGCATACATGCCGTCCTCGTCAAACTCGCTGTCAAGAACCTGCACATTGCTCACACTGGCGCTCTCAAAGCTCTCCGGCCGGGCCATGGTGATATTTCCCAGACGCAGCTGCAGCCCGTTTGCATCCTCTCCGGCCTTTATTCTGTAGGAGATTGTCTTTATCGTCTTTCCTGCAAGAGAGGCCGCATCGTAGGATACCACCGTCCACTCTTCCCCTACCTTCTTATCTCCTTCCAAAATGACTTCGGAGCCGTCGTCCAGGGCAAGCACCGCATCCAGCGCCACCTCGGGACCTCTCACCTTTGCCGCCGTGGTAAAGATCATCTGCTCCTGTGCGTCAAGATCGGCGCTGTAAAGCTTGATCACGGATTCCGTATCCTTCTTCACGTCTCCGCGCAGAATCAGGCTGTTGCCGCCATAGTAAGCGTCTCCCACGTCCAGATCCGCCGCAAGAGTGTTCCCTTCGCCGTTCTCGATGATATAACGGTAGGTGGGCAGAATATCCGACACGCTCCGGTTGTTCCAGTCCAGCATACTGATCAGCTGTCCGTTCTTATAGAACCCATAGCCGTTGCCCATGCAGAAGTTTGTCACAAAGGGAAGCTCTGTAACCGCGGTCCGCTCCACCACGTAAGTGGAAACGCCCCTCCACTGCGTATCATCTCCGCTGACATCCGCCTCGTAAGAGGGATCCCCCTTGGAATTCACCCACAGTTTATTCTCCTGCTTCCAGAAATCCTGCACGGTACCTGCCGAAAAGTACGCCCAGCTGGGACAGTAGAGCCCCAGAGAAGTATAGGTGCCGCCCTCCGGATTCTCAAACAAATCCCACCTGATAGGCGTGTCATATCCGTTGCTCTGGATGTCAACTCCCGCATACAGATCGTAAGGGTCGATTCCCTTCTCCTTCGCCAGCCCGGCGGAGGCCTTAAGCAGCTCCTCCCCGGCAAGCTTCTCGGTAGTCCACCAGAAATTCAAAAACATCTCGTCCGCAACGGCCTCTCCGTCCTCATTCATGAGGTAAGCCGCATTTTTCTCAGTCAGCGCGTTCTGCCAGTCCATCTTGCCGTCCACTGTCATGGAATCATAATAGATAAGCTCCAGCTCCGGAGCCTTCTCCTTATAGTAGGAAAGGAATTCCTGCATCCGTGCGGCATGATCCGCTGTCAGAGGTTCCTCATCCGTGCCCTCGGTCTCCTGATTCATAAACCAGCCGTCAAACCCATAGACATCCGCAACCTCGATCAGCTTGTCGGCCACCGGATAGCTTCCGTCTTCCTTTCTGGTGAGGAGATCCTCAAGCCACTGCATCTTTCCGCCGTGAGCCGCCTGGGGCATAAATATGGTTCCGATCACCTTCACGCCGTTCCTGTGTCCGGCATCCACCACGTCCGCACTGGGTGCCACGATCAGGCCCTCCCCCGAGGAACCGCCCCAGTAAACCAGAAGATCCACATACTGCCAGTAGGAGAAGGTGTTTGCGTTCATCTTATTCAGTCCGTGGGGAGAATTTCCGCTGGTACTGCCGTTCATGATGGAGATCGCCATCACCTTCGTGTCCTTATTCTGCGTGGAATTCACAGTCTCGAGCTCCGCAATATCCGCGCGCTTTGCAAGAGGCACGCTGCTTACATTAAACCGCAGGTCCTCGTCCTCCTCCGCCTTCCACTCAAGAAGTCCTGCGGGAAACCAGTAGGAGGATTCCGGCTGACGGTTCATGGTAAGCTCCTTGTTATCATTTTCTTCCGTCACCGAATACTGTGCCGCCTGCGTATTCTCCTGTTCCTCTTCCCCGGCGGTCTCCTCTTCCTCCGCCTCAGTCTCCTGAACCCGGGCGTTTTCCCGACCTTCTTCCTCCACAGCCGTTGTCTCCACGGCAGGCTCCTTTTCACCGCTGCCTCCGCAGCCGGTCATTCCAAGCGTCATAGCCGCCGCAAGAAGAATACTGATCCATTTCTTATTTTTTATTCCTGTCATTTATCTTTTCCTTTCACTTGATCAATACCGTAACCACCTCGTAAGGCTTAAGCACAACTTCTATTTCATTTCCGCAAACCACGGCCTGCCTCTCCCTCTCTTCCAGAAGATTGCAAATCCAGGCCTGCTCAAAGGGAGCATTCACGGTCAGCTTTGTTTTGGTCAGTGCATTCTCTGATTCATACATACGGATTACGGTTCCCTCTCCGTCCTCGGCTCTCTTAACCGTCTCCAGAATCACATTTTTCCGGTCCGCACAGGCAAAGGAATACTCCTTTCCCGGTTCCGTCCCGATCCGGGCCAGCAGAGGCTGGTTCAGCTTATAGGCCTCCTCCACGGTGCCTGCCGCCCGCCACCCTTCCGCATGGGGATAGATGGAATAGGTAAACACATGCTCCTCCTGATCCGCCACCGGATTGGGTTCAATGCCTGATTTGATCAGGGTCAGAGCCATATTGGAATCCTTTACGGAATGGCCGTACTTACAGTCGTTGAGCAGAGACACTCCGTAATGTCCCTCGGAGAGGTCCATCCACTTCTGGCCGCAGCTCTCAAAGCGGGCCACGTCCCAGCTGGTATTCTGATGGGTTTTCCGGGTCAGGTTTCCGAACTGCACGTCAAATGTGGCCTCGTCCGTATGCACCGCCACCGGGAAATGCACCTTGAGCAGCGTCTGGTGCTCCTTCCAGTCCACACGAGTTACGAACTCAATCCTCCGGCTCTTTGCATAGAAAATGATTTCCTGATCAATCACAGAATTCGACGCTTTCCTTGTCATGGAAAGAACCGCCCTCACCGGGCCAAGCTCCGTCCACTCCATGCGTTCCACCTGATCAACATCCCAGAATTTTTCCGTATAATAAATGTCAATGTCCCAGTTATCAAAGTAAATCGGTTTGTCCTCGTACATCCGAAGCAGATTTGCCCTGTGCCCCTCCTGTACTACCTCGCGGTCATTCTCCTTGTCGTAAATGCTGGTAAACATTCCCTGATTATCCAGCTTTACCTTATAGAAAGGAGTTTCCAGCTCATAATCATCTGTCAGCTCAAACGGACACAGCGTCCCGGCATCAGCCGCCGAATCCACCACGGCAAAGGACTTGTAGCCCTTTGAGGGAATGTTCTTCACATACGCAACCGCTCCGTTCGCCGTTCTCTGAACCGGGTATACTTCTCCCTCACCGTCCATAAGCGCCCCGCCGGTAAAGCCCTCAAGACTGACCACGTCGTCCCGCCGCTTTCCTGTGGTGTTAAAGACCGTTATCCCGCCGCCCGGCCCGGCAACGGCTCTCATGCGCTCTTCGGTCATGGAAGAGATCTGCCCCGCAAGCTGTGCGTACTCTTCCCCCGTGACCTCGTACACCTCCCGAATGGAGGAGCCGGGCAGAATGTCGTGGAACTGGTTGAGCAGCACCACCTTCCACATGGAGTCCAGCTCGGATACGGGATAATTCATAGTCCCTGACGCAAGCACGGACAGCAGCTCCAAATCCATAAGCCCAAGCTCGGACTTGCGGTTTGAACGTTTGTTTCTTCCCATGGAGGTCAGAGTTCCCCTGTGGTACTCAAAGTACAGCTCTCCCTCCCACACCGGAAGACGTCTGTCCTTCTCCACCCTTTCTTTCAGCTCATCGAAGTAGGTTCGGGCAAATTCCTGTCTCACCTTGGGAATTCCCTTAACCCCCTTTTCCATACGGAGGGATGTCTCCAGCATCTCCCTGGTAGGGCCGCCGCCTCCGTCCCCGTAGCCGTAGGAGATCAGGATATCATTGTTAATGTCCTTATTCTGGTAGCGCATCCATCCGCCCATGATGGCATCCGGATGAAGCATTCCGTTGTATGTGGTGAAGAAATTGGAAACGGGCTGCTCCACTCCCAGAGTCGTAACAAGGTGAGTCAGTACCTGCGTTCCGTCGATTCCCCTCCACATCATGGTGTCATAGGGCACCTTGTTAAACTGGTTCCAGGCAAGCTTCGTGGTCATGAAATAGTCGATCCCGCACTTTTTCATGATCTGGGGCAGGGCTCCGGAATACCCGAACACGTCCGGCAGCCAGAGAATCCGGTTATCCACCCCGAACTCCTCCCGGAAAAACCGCTTTCCGTGCATAAACTGGCGCACCAGGGACTCTCCGGAGGTCAGGTTGCAGTCCGCCTCCACCCACATGCCGCCCTCCGGCTCCCAGCGCCTTTCCCGGATACGTTCCTTCACCTTTTCGTACAGCTCCGGATATCGTTCCTTCAGGAACACATAGAGCTGAGGCTGACTGGACATAAACCTGTAATTGGGGTATTCCTCCATGAGCTTGAGAACCGTCGCAAAGCTTCTTGCCACCTTCTCTCTGGTCTGGGCCACAGTCCACCACCAGGCAACGTCGATATGGGTATGCCCGATACAGGTGGCAATCACATCACTGTAGCCCGCCCGCTTTGAATACAGCGCCTCCTCGATATACGCAGACGCCTCATCCAGCGTACGGTAAAATTCCTCCGAGTAGGGAGTTCTCAGATCCAGAAAATTCACCGTGTGATTCAGGATCTCCTCGATATCTCTGCGGTTCTTGTCATCCTCCTCCATCCGGGTGAACGCCGCAAGGGGCACCCACAGGTCATAGTAGAGCTTCTCGATTTTCTCATCAATCTCCTGCATCTGTGTGATGAGATTGAATTCGCTGTGAAGAATTCCGGTATAGGCCTGCAGCTCCAGAGTGATCTCCTCACCCGCCTTCGCACAGGGACTAAGGAACACCTCCCTGTGGTTCATGTCAATTCCCTGCACCGCCTCCCCGTTCACAAACAGCAGAAACTGAGGATTCTTTGCATCGTCCCACTCGTCGATCTGTGTGCGCACATGAAACCACATACGCTTCCCGTCAAGCTCCCTTGGAACCGTGTAAACCGTCCTGAACCAGTAATGGCGGTCCTTTCCATACCAGTGCATGGTCTGGCAGTCAAAGTCCTCCCACACCTCTTTGCCGGGCTCCGCTTCCTCACAGGCTGCGGCATCCTCCGGCCTTATGAAATTCCCTTCCCTGTACTTCCAGTTATCCATCGCAAATGTCTGCTTCACCCTCAGCTTTTTCAGCTCCTCGCAGATTACCTTGACCCTTTTGTCTAAAAACTGCATTTCCGCCTCCTTGTACGCCCTCTGCCGGGTCGTTTCCTTTCTATATATCCGGCGGCACCGGAATATGACCGCAAAAGCCTCCCATAATGCCGCAAAAGGGCCGCCGCAAAGCAAAGCAGGTATCTCACTCTTCATTTTGCGACGGCCTGTCTTTGTGTGGAATCTACTCCATGTATTCCATCAAACGGTCCGCTGTCGTAAACGCAAGTCCGGTCACCGTGTCCGCACATCCGTAATAGATTGCGATTCTTCCCGTGGCCGCATCCGCAAGAGCGGCACAGGGGAACACCACGTTCGGCACGTCTCCCACGCATTCGTATAATTCATGAGGTCCCAGAATATAATTTCTGGTCCTCTTTTTCACCTTCCATGGCTCCTCCAGATCCAGAAGCGCACACCCCATCCGGTATACAAACCCGTTGCAGGTGTTAATCACGCCGTGATAGATCAGAAGCCAGCCATCCTCCGTCTCAACGGGAACACTCCCGGCACCGATCTTGGTACACTGCCATGCCGACAGGTCGCCCCCTATCGTGCCCATCACGTATCTGTGTCGTCCCCAGTACGTAAGATCCGGGCTTTCGCTCAGGAAAATATCCCCGAAAGGAGTATGCCCGTTGTCACTGGGCCGGCTCAGCATATAATAGTTTCCGTTTATTTTTCTCGGAAACAGTACGCCGTTGCGGTTAAATGGCAAAAACGCATTCTCCATCTGGTAAAAGGTTTTGAAGTCAAAGGTATATCCCACCCCTATGGTAGGGTATTCATGATACCCGTTGCACCATGTGATATAATACCTGTCCTCGATAAAGCACACTCTCGGATCATATCGGAAATCCCTTTTCGCCACCTCCGGATCCGCCCCCTGGAACACAATGGGCTCATCGGAAATATCCCAGTGAATGCCGTCTTTACTAAATCCCGTAAAGATATCCATACTGATAGATCTGCTGTCGCAGCGGAACACTCCCGCAAAGCCCTCCCCGAAGGGCACCACCGCACTGTTAAAAATGCTGTTTGAATTCTTTGTGGCAAACCTTTCAATAATAGGGTTTGCATCGTAACGCCATACCGGCAGCTTCTCTTCGCCCTTTGGATCCTGCCATGGTATATTCGGCAGATCCTTTCCGATTATTCTCGTCATCCCGTCGCTACCACCCGTCTCTTTTATTTGCCTAAAAATTCGTCAACCTGTCTCTGCGCCTCATCCATAACATCCTGCCAGCCCGCATTCATGAGCTCCTCCTTAATCTGGGGAACCGCAACCGCAGGATCCTGTACGCCGGTCATCACCTCACTGCGGTAGCGCAGCCAGATCTCGCGGCAGTTTGCAAGCTGATCCGTGATCGCACTGGTATCAAGGTTAAAGCCCAGCATTGCGGAGGATACCGCCGCTTCGTTCAGCGCCTTGATTTCACCCCACTGATCAAATTCATCCGTGTCGATCTGTGTTACGGTAAAGAAGGAACCCTGGGTATAGCCCGCCATAGCCCACTCCTCGTTGATCTTGTGCGCCTTGCCGTCCGCATTGTACTCAAAGTTCACGCCCTCTTCCCCATAATAGAACATGTCGCGCAGCTTTGTGTCCGTATTTACCATGTCAAGGAACTGCAGACACTTTTCAGGATATTTTGTATTTATGGAAACCATGTTAAGAGAGCCTCTCACGGTCTCGTTGGAGAGAATCGTGTCTCCCAGCTTCTGAACCACTACCTCTTTTCCCATCTGAGGTCCCCAGACCGTGGTTCCCGCAGACTCCCAGCCCTGTGCAACTCTCCACATATTGTAAACACGTCCCTCCGACAGTGCGGAAGCGTCCGGATTGATGATTCCCTTTTTATACCAGTCATGGAGAATCTCAAGCTGTGCGTAAATATCAGGCTCTTCCAGAGTAAAGCATACCTTGCCGTCCGCATCATCATATCTCACACCCAGAATCTGCGTTCCTCCTCCGATCTGATCATAAACGTCAAAGATATAATACAAACCGTCGTTCTTTACATACACGGGATAATCATTCTTATCCGCTTTCAGCGTCTCAAAGGTCTCCGTCATGGAAGCAAGCTCCGTCATGGAAGCCACATCCAGGCTGTACTCATCCACCAGCTCCTTGTCCCAGATGGAGTAGTTGCTGATTGAGCTGTCCTTGTAGGTAGGAACACCGTAGATTCTGTCCTTTACCTTCACCGCATCCCAATATTTTGCAGGCATCAGCTCATTAAGCCCCGGCATATTGGCATCCAGCATGTCAGTGATATCATAGTAAGCTCCAAGGTTGATGTCCGCCAGATAATTGTTTCCGTTTCCGAAAATAATATCATAGGGCTCATTGGTGCTGATGATGATATTCCGGCGGTTATCCCAGTCTCCCCAGGGAATGACCTCCATCTCAAGGTTGACGCCGATTTTCTCGCCGATATAATCGTTTACCTTTGTTATCCATGTGTCATAGTTGGTGGGCATTCCGTTTCCGATGGTCACCCATTTCAGATTCACGATCTCGCCGGGAGCCGTCTCGCCGCCGGATTCCTTTTCGCTTTCCTTCGTCTCTGCGGATGCCTCCTGGGACTTACTGTCCTCGCCGCCGGTATTGCCGCCGCTGTTTTCTTTTCCGCCGCCGCAGCCCGCCAGCGTCCCCAGCATCATCGCTGCCGCAAGTCCTGCCGCCAATAATTTTTTCACCTTCATAATCTTCCTCCTATTATAATTGTTTTATTCCTTCACCGAGCCGATGGTAAGGCCGGAAATGAAATACTTCTGGAAAAACGGATAGGTACAAGCAATCGGTACGATAATGACAATCGCAATGGCCATTCTCACACTCTCCGTGGGCATGGATGACTTATACTGCTGAAGAGAAAGTCCGCCGTAGGGGTTGTTTGCAATGTATTCAATATTTTTCTGTATATTGTTGAGCAAAGACTGCAGTGTCTGCAGATTTTTATCCTGAATATACAAGGATGCCTGGAACCAGTCGTTCCAATAACCGAACGCCGCAAACATCCCAATGGTAGCCATCACCGGCTTCGAGATCGGCAGCACGATTCTGGACCAGATACAGAACTGGTCTGCACCGTCAATCTTGGCCGACTCCACGATAGAATCCGGCACCGTCGTCCGGAAAAAGGTTCGGCAGATGGTGACGCTGAACGAGGAACACGCCAGAGGCAGGATCAGCGCCCATATGGTATTGCGCAGGTTCAGGATATTGTTTACCACCACATAGCTCGCCAGCATACCGCCGTTAAACACCATGGGAATAAACACAATCCAGGTATACAGGGTCTTCAGCTTGTAGGTTCTTCTGGAAACCACGTACCCCATGGAAGTGGTGAGGATCACGGCCAGAATTGTTCCGAGTACAGTCACCGATACGGACATGAACACCGCCCGCAGGATCATCATCCGCTCATTCCAGAGAAACTGATACGCCGCCGAGGAGAGCTGTGGCGGTATGATCTGATATCCGTTCATCCGCAGCGATTCCTCACTGGAAATCGAGATGGAGAACACGAACAGCAGAGGGAACACGCACATCACGGCCAGGATCAGAAACACCGCATTAAATAATACATTGGTAGACGTCTTGATCTGGTTCAGGGACGCATGGTTGTTTTTCATTTTCTTTTCCACTTTTTCCACCTCCTTAAATGATCCGGTTCTCGTTATCTATCTTGCTCACCACCCAGTTTGCAAACAGAATCGTCGCACAGCTGCAGATCGCCTGGAAAAAGTTCGCCGCGGCCGTCTGCCCGATCGGCGCCGTGGACTGGATCGCATTATAGATGTAAGTGTCAAAGGTCGACGTGGTCGTGTACAGTGACTGGGGAATTCCTCCCGTTACCTGATAGAACAGTCCGAAATCCGAGTTGAAAATCTTACCGCAGTCAAGAATCAGCATCATAACGAACACCGGCTTAATGCTCGGGATGGTGATGTGTCTTGCCTGCTGCGCCTTGGTGGCTCCGTCCATGACTGCCGCCTCATAGAGGGAGGGGTCGATTCCCGTAATGCTGGCCAGGTAGATTACCATTCCGTATCCCATACCCTTCCAGGTATTCAGGAAGACCAGGATAAAAGGCCAGTATTTTGGCTCCTGATACCACATGATCTTCTCTCCGCCAAGGGCAGTGATGATTCCGTTCAGATAGCCTCTCTCCGGTGTCAGGAGGGCGTAAACGAAATAGCTCACGACTACCCATGACATAAAGTAAGGCAGGAACATCATGGTCTGGTATACCTTGGATCCTCTCTTGTTCCTCATACTGCTGAGCATCAGTGCGCCTCCCACTGCGACGCTGGCACTGATGATGATGAACGCGATATTGTAGAGAATCGTGTTCCGAAGCAGCATGGTAAAGGAATTGGAGGTAAAGAAATACTTGAAATTGTTAATTCCCGCCCATTCGCTGTGAAGCAGATTGTAAAGGAATCCGTGGCCGCCGGGCGCAAGCTTGTAAACCTTGAAAGCAATTATCACGCCAAACATCGGAAGATATGTAAACAAAAGATACCATACCAATGTGGGCACCGAGAGCAGAAACAGTTCCGTGTCGTCTCTGGTCCACCGCTTTCTGGGAATTTTCAAAGCTTTTTTGCCGCTTTTTCCTTTTACAGGTGATTGTTGATTTCCCATATTGTTTATCTCCTTATTTATTTTTGTTAACTTGATATTAACATTTATATAAACATATGTCAATTATGGATGTCATTTTCATCATTATACATAATTTTACGCCATCTAAATTATGCATTTTGACATATAATCTCTTGTTTACACATTTGTTTATCGTTTCACGCATTTACATTTGTAAATTTTAGATACATTGCATTATTTTTCCTTTAACATTTGTAAACATGAACATTGTTTTTTCTTCCTCTGCATGATATACTTAGACTCGGGAATTTGACGAGACAGCATCACGCGGGAAAGGCACGGGTATAAATATGGAAAAAATCACGATGCAGGATATCGCGGACGCTCTCGATATATCGAGAGTGACCGTCAGCAAGGTCTTTAATAATCAGTCCGGAGTGTCCGATTCCCTCCGGGAGCTTGTTCTGGAAAAAGCCAGGGAGCTGGGATACGCAAAAGTGCCCTACCAGATGGTAGAACAGCACAAACAGAACCAGCGCACCATTTCCCTCATTGTATCGAGGCCCGACTCCGCCTTTTTCTGGACCAACATCATACACCGCATGGCCCAGGAGCTTTCCAATTTCAACATGAATCTCATGTACACCTATGTACCCTCTGTCTACAACAAATCCTTTACTCTGCCCTCCATCCTCTTAAACAGCCAGGTGGACGGCATCGTGGTGCTGAATATCTACGATGCGCAGATTCTTGGAATGATTAACGAGCTTTCTCTTCCCAAGGTCTTTCTGGATACGGTTCCTTCCCTGCCAAACCATCAGCTGAACGGAGATCTCATCCTCATCGAGGGCTTCCGCACCGTGTACGAGATCACGGAGACACTGATTCGAAGCGGGCACAAGAACATAGGCTTTCTCGGGGATATCAATTACGCCCAGACAAACCTGGAACGCTACAAGGGCTATTGCACCTGCATGGAAAAGAACGATCTCACCATCAATCCCGGCCACTGTCTGACCGGAAGCATCGATATTTTTTCCTACAGCCGGGATCTGAATATCTTTCTGGACAGCCTGGTCAGCTGGCCCTCCGCTTTCGTGTGTGTCAGCGACTATGTGGCCCACTTCGTCAAAACATATATGGACCAGCATCCCGAACGGCTCCCCCATCCCGTGGTTCTGACGGGATTCGACAACGCCAGTGAATATACCAATGTATTCGGGCACATCATCACGGCCAACGTTCCCACCGGCCTTCTGGGAAAGCGTCTGGCCCTGCAGCTCGTGTTCCGCACCGAGCATCCCGAAGCCCCCAGGGAGCTTACCTTTATCAGTCCCACAATCATCCGCTGAAAACATACCTGCCCGCCGGCCCCGGATCCGCCCGGCCAGTCATGGGAGCGGATTTCCATATGCGGATCCGCGCACAAAAAAAGAGCCCGCACCTTGTG
>CAJUIO010000082.1 GCA_910586025.1 uncultured Lachnospiraceae bacterium | reverse complement strand
AAGTATTGATTTTTCAAGGAGCAAGTCCCATTTTTGATGTGGGAAGTTTGAGTAGATTATACTTCGGGCATACCATTGCGTTTTATGGAAAAGAAGAGAGGAATTGATATCAGACAGATCAATACACATGATAGATATGAGGATGTGGCGCAGGCCTTCATCTGTCGAAATGGCAGAGCGTATCAGCTAGACAGTAAACGGACCGGGTTTACCATGATAGACGGCCAGGACAGCCTGCGGGTTGGCCTTTATGGCAGGATTATCGGGCAGAGCGCATATAAGGCGAGGAGTGGTGTGGAATTCACGCCTGCAGAAATATATTTTGTGGAGCCGTTAAAGGAGAGCAAAAGGAAAGGAAAATATATTTTTGCAAATTCAGAATTTACCAACTCTGTGTATAAGGCTGAGGAGAACGGTGGATTTGAAGCAGAGACTGATTTTATTTTTCCGGTGATTAAGAGCCCTTGTATCAAAGAGTTTGGAATTGATGAAAATAATAATTACTGCATTTTTCCTTATAAAAAAGGCAGTGTGGAATGTGTTGCCATTACGGAGCTTGCCGGAAGGGCGGAATATTTGACCAATTATCTTATCAGAAATAAGGAGCTGATCGAAAAACAGTCAAAGAGAAGTAGGGATATTGCTAGGGGGAAAGAGTTCTACGCATTATCTAAGGTGGGACTGTATACGTATGGAGAGTATGCTGTGACATTTCGGGACAACACGAGATTGGTGGCCTGTGTAGTAACACCGGTTAAGACACCCTGGGGCAAGAGGGTCATGCCGGTTTGTGCCAAGCATTCTCCTTATATCAGCATGGATAAGGAAGGTAGATTTATTACAGAAGAGGAGGCCTACTATCTGTGTGGAATCCTCAATACGGGTGTAGTTCAGGAGTATTTCCGGTTTTCCTTCAGCGGTCGGTCTTATAGCATAGATTTTAATATCAAGATGCCACTGTACGATTCGCAAAATGAGAAGCACCGGAAAATGGCTGAGTTATCACGAAAAGCGCATACTGTCTATACGGATGCCTCAAAGGTCTCTGCAATTAAGAAAGAGATTGAAGAGCTGTATCTGTATGTATGTGATGAAGAACAATAAGAGAAAGGATATAATTATGTTAGCATTTGCATGTGACTATATGGAGGGCGCGCACGAGAAGATTCTGCAGCGCCTTTCGGAGACAAATTATGAAAAGGCGCCGGGCTATGGAAACGATATTTATTGTGAGAGCGCAAAGGAAAAGATCCGCAGGGCCTGCGAATGTCCGGAGGCGGATATTTACTTTCTTGCGGGAGGGACTCAGACAAATGCGGTGGTGATTGATACCATGCTTCGGAAATATCAGGGCGTGGTGGCGGCCCGCACCGGACATGTGAACGTCCACGAGGCGGGAGCCATAGAATATACCGGGCACAAGGTTCTGACCGTGCCCTCCCACGAGGGAAAGCTCATGGCGGGGGAGCTGGAGGAATTTCTCCGCACCTTCTGGAATGACGGGTCCCATGAGCATATGGTGTTCCCGGGCATGGTTTATCTTTCCCATCCCACGGAATACGGAACGCTGTACAGCAAAGAGGAGCTGCTTGAGATTGCGCGGATCTGCCGGGAGTTCCAGATCCCTCTCTATCTGGACGGCGCAAGGCTGGGCTACGGGCTCATGAGCCGCAAGACGGATGTGACGCTTCCCGATCTTGCCAGGATCTGCGACGTGTTTTACATCGGCGGCACCAAGGTAGGAGCCCTGTGCGGCGAAGCCGTGGTCTTTACCAAAAACAATACGCCCGAGTATTTTCTTACCATGGTGAAGCAGCACGGAGCCATGCTGGCAAAGGGGCGGCTTCTGGGAATTCAGTTTGACGCACTTTTCACGGACGGGCTGTACTATGAGCTTGGAGCCCATGCCATCGAGATGGCGGAGAGGCTCAGGGAGGGACTTGTAAAAAAGGGATATCCTTTTTTCCTGGATTCTCCTACAAACCAGCAGTTTATCGTGCTGCCGGATGCGGAGATAGCGAGGCTGCAAAAGGATGTGTATCTGGATCTGTGGGACAAGGTGGATGCAGACCACACGGTAGTAAGATTTGCCACCAGCTGGGCCACTGCGAAGGAGGATGTGGATGCCCTGCTGGGGCTTCTGTGACTTGACATACACTGCGCAATGTGCTATAAAAACCCTTAGGTAAAATGCCATACAAATTCGCAAGCTGAGCAAGAATGGGAGATTAATATGAACAGAGAAAAAGAGATTCCTTATAAAATATATCTGGAAGAAAAAGAGATGCCGGATTCCTGGTACAATGTCCGGGCGGACATGAAGAACAAACCGGCTCCGCTCTTGAATCCCGGTACGCTAAAGCCCCTCACCTTTGAGGAAATGAGAGGCGTTTTCTGTGACGAGCTGTGCAGGCAGGAGCTGGATGATACCACTCCTTATATTGAGATTCCCGAGGAGATCAGGAAGTTTTATAAGATGTACCGCCCTTCGCCTCTGGTGCGCGCATATTGTCTCGAGGAGAAGCTTGATACTCCGG
This sequence comes from uncultured Lachnospiraceae bacterium, assembly GCA_910586025.1. Classification (GTDB taxonomy): domain Bacteria; phylum Bacillota; class Clostridia; order Lachnospirales; family Lachnospiraceae; genus Suilimivivens. The sequence goes on along the minus strand of CAJUIO010000082.1, from coordinate 14,212 downwards.
CGAAGATTTACTATAAATTCGAGGGCAACAACACCAGCGGAAGCCACAAGCTGAATTCCGCCATCGCCCAGGCTTATTATGCAAAGAAGCAGGGACTTAAGGGTGTCACCACCGAAACGGGAGCGGGACAGTGGGGAACGGCGCTCTCCATGGCCTGCGCTTACTTCGGGCTTGACTGCCGGGTATACATGGTCAAGTGCTCCTATGAACAGAAGCCCTTCCGCAGGGAGGTCATGCGGACCTACGGTGCCAATGTGACCCCCTCCCCCTCCGAGACGACCAGTGTGGGCAGGAAGATTCTGGAGGAGTTTCCCGGAACGTCGGGAAGCCTTGGATGCGCCATCTCCGAGGCGGTGGAGGCGGCAACCTCCAGAGAGGGCTACCGCTATGTACTTGGCTCCGTGCTGACCCAGGTGCTGCTCCATCAGTCGGTGATCGGCCTGGAGGCAAAGACCGCCATGGATAAGTATGGAATCAAGCCGGATATGATTATCGGCTGTGCGGGAGGCGGCTCCAACCTGGGAGGGCTGATCTCTCCCTTCATGGGGGAAAAGCTCAGAGGCGAGGCGGATTACGAGATTGTCGCGGTGGAGCCGGCATCCTGCCCGAGCCTGACAAGAGGAAGGTATGTCTATGACTTCTGCGACACGGGAAAGGTGTGTCCTCTTGCCAAAATGTACACACTCGGCAGCGGCTTTATTCCGGCCCCCAATCATGCGGGAGGGCTTCGTTACCACGGAATGAGCTCTGTTCTTTCTCAGCTTTACCATGACGGCTATATGAAGGCTGTCAGTGTGGAGCAGACCTCCGTATTCCGGGCGGCGGAGGAGTTTGCGAGAGTGGAGGGCATCCTGCCCGCTCCTGAGAGCTCACATGCCATCAAGGCGGCTATGGATGAGGCAATCCGCTGCAGACAGACCGGGGAGGAGAGAACGATTCTCTTTGGCCTGACCGGTACGGGCTATTTTGACATGATGGCCTATGAGCGGTTTAATAACGGGGAAATGAAGGATTACGTGCCTACTGACGAGGAATTGGCAAAGGGGTTTGCAGGAATTCCGTCATTTCCGGGAAATGACGTTTGCTGAAAATGGTTTTAAGACAGTTGAATAAAGACTGCAGATCTGATACAATAAGATTTGCAGTTTTTTGTCTTTGCAGCGCTGTCTGTAATTTGAGGAAGCAGATGCATCCGCAGTGAAAGGAGCACAGCCATATAGATGAACATATTTCAGAAGGTTTTTGGAACACACAGCGAAAGAGAAATCAAGAGAATTGAGGGCCTGGTACAGGCCATAGAGGATCTGCGGCCCGCCATGATGGAAATGTCTGACGAAGCCCTCCGGGGGAAGACCGAGGAATTTAAGAAGCGGTTTGCGGCAGGAGAGGGTCTGGACGATCTGCTCGTGGAGGCCTATGCGGTGGTTAGGGAAGCGGCCAGAAGGATTCTCCATACGGAGCATTACCGTGTGCAGCTGATCGGCGGCATTATTCTTCATCAGGGACGTATTGCGGAGATGAAGACAGGGGAAGGAAAGACGCAGACCTGCCTTCTTCCGGCTTATCTGAATGCTCTGGAGGGAAAGGGCGTCCACGTGGTCACGGTCAATGACTATCTGGCAAAGCGTGATGCGGAGTGGATGGGACAGGTTCACGAATTTCTGGGGCTCACGGTGGGAGTGGTTCTCAACAGCATGAAGCCCGAGGAGAGAAGAGAGGCGTATGGCTGTGATATCACTTACGTGACCAACAACGAACTGGGCTTTGACTATCTGAGAGACAATATGGTCATCTACAAGGAGCAGCTGGTGCTGCGCAGCCTGCACTATGCCATCATCGACGAGGTGGACTCGGTTCTTGTGGACGAGGCCAGAACTCCGCTTATCATTTCGGGACAGAGCGGCAAATCCACCAGGCTTTACGAGGTCTGCGATGTGCTTGCCAAGCAGCTGCGCAGAGGCGAGGACATGGAGGATCTGAGCAAGATGGATGCCATTATGGGCATCGAACGGGAAGAAACGGGAGACTTCATTGTCAATGAAAAGGACAAGATCGTAAATCTGACGGCTGAGGGTGTGTCCAAGGTGGAGAAATTCTTCCAGATTGACAATCTGGCCGACCCTGAAAATATAGAGATTCAGCATAATATCAATCTGGCGCTCCGGGCCAATAATCTGATGTTCCGGGATCAGGACTATGTGGTGAAGGACGAGCAGGTTCTGATCGTGGATGAGTTCACCGGACGTATTATGCCGGGCCGCCGCTATTCCGACGGTCTCCATCAGGCAATAGAGGCCAAGGAGCATGTGAAGGTCAAGAGGGAGAGCAAGACCCTTGCAACCATCACATTCCAGAACTTTTTTAATAAATTCGAGAAGAAGGCGGGTATGACGGGTACCGCTCTCACGGAGGAAAAGGAATTTCGGGATATTTACGGTATGGATGTCATCGAGATTCCTACCAATATGCCCATTGCCAGAATCGACCAGCAGGATGCGGTTTATAAGACCAGGAAGGAAAAGCTCTTTGCGATTGTGGAGGCGGTGAAGGAAGCCCATGCGAAGGGACAGCCCGTTCTGGTGGGTACGATTACCATTGAAGCGTCGGAGGAACTCAGCAGACTCCTGACAAAACAGGGGATTCCCCATAAGGTTCTGAATGCAAAGTTCCACGAGCTGGAGGCGGAGATTGTGGCGGATGCCGGTATTCACGGAGCTGTCACGATTGCGACCAATATGGCGGGCCGTGGTACGGATATCAAGCTGGATGATGCGTCAAGGACGGCAGGCGGCCTTAAGATCATCGGTACGGAGCGTCATGAGTCAAGGCGTATCGACAATCAGCTGCGGGGCCGTTCCGGACGGCAGGGAGATCCCGGCGAGTCAAAATTCTATATTTCCCTGGAAGACGACCTGATGCGTCTGTTCGGTTCCGAGAGGCTGATCAAGATGTTTAATACCCTCGGAATTCCGGAGAACCAGGAGATTGAGCATAAGGCTCTTACCAGCGCCATTGAATCCGCACAGAAGAAGATCGAGAACAACAACTTCGGCATCCGTAAGAACCTGCTGGAATATGATCAGGTCATGAACGAGCAGAGAGAGATCATCTACGAGGAGAGACGGCGGGTTCTGAACGGCGAGAGCATGCGGGACGTGATCTATAAGATGATGACCGATATTGCCGAGAACTGTGTGGATATTGCCATCGGTGAGGATACGGACTTTGACGAGTGGAATCTGGACGAGCTGAACGCTCTTCTGCTTCCCACGATTCCCTTAAAGCTTATAAACCGGGGACGCATCAATACGCCCAAGAAAAATGCCTTAAAGCAGCAGCTCAAGGAGGAGGCTGTTAAGCTTTACGAGGCGAAGGAAGCGGAATTCCCTGAACCTGAGGCTATCCGGGAGCTGGAGAGAGTGATTCTCCTTAAGGTCATCGACAGGAAATGGATGGATCATATTGACGATATGGAGCAGCTCCGCCAGGGCGTGGGCCTGCAGGCCTACGGGCAGAGAGATCCGCTTGTGGAGTATAAGCTGAGCGGTTACGAGATGTTTGACGATATGACCCAGAACATTAAGGAGGAGACCGTGCGCGTTCTGTTCCATGTGCGCGTGGAGCAGAAGGTTGAGAGAGAGCAGGTTGCCAAGGTGACGGGCACCAACAAGGATGATTCCCTTGCCAAGACTCCGGTTAAGAGGGAGAATGTCAAGGTTTATCCCAACGATCCCTGTCCTTGTGGGAGCGGTAAGAAATATAAGCAGTGCTGCGGACGGAAGAGCTGATGGATACAGGCGGCTTGGGGACACTGTGAAGCTGTCTGTTTCTATAAATTATAAAAAAGAAAGAGGTGACGTTAGGTGGTAGAATTAGATCAGATGAAGTCTGAGCTTCAGGCTTACGAAACTCCATTAGCGGAAGTGAGGGATTCACTTTGACTTAGATAATAAGTCGAAGCGGATTGAAGAGCTGGAAAGAGAGATGGAGGCACCCGGCTTTTGGGATGACCCGGATATCTCGAACCAGAAGATGAAGGAATTAAAGAACCTGAAGGATGTCGTGGATACGATTAACGGTCTCGGTACGCAGTATGAGGATATCGAGCTGCTGATCCAGATGGGCTATGAGGAGGAGGATCCCCAGCTGGCTGAGGATATCAGAAAAGAGCTGGATGAGTTTACCGCTTCCTTTGAGGAGATCAGGATCAGTACCCTGCTTTCCGGGGAGTACGACGGCTATAATGCGATTTTGAAGCTGAATGCCGGAGCCGGGGGAACCGAGAGCTGCGACTGGTGCGGTATGCTTTACCGTATGTACACAAGATGGGCGGAGCGCAAGGGCTTTTCCGTGGAGGTATTGGATTATCTGGACGGAGACGAGGCCGGGATCAAATCAGTGACCTTTCAGGTCAATGGAATGAACGCCTATGGATATCTGAAATCGGAGAAGGGAGTACACCGTCTGGTCAGGATTTCGCCCTTTAATGCACAGGGAAAGCGCCAGACCTCCTTTGTGTCACTGGATGTGATGCCGGACATTGAGGAGAATTTGGATGTGGAGATCAATGAGGACGAGCTGAGGATTGATACCTACCGAAGCAGCGGAGCCGGCGGCCAGCACATCAATAAAACTTCGTCGGCTATCCGTATCACTCATCTTCCCACGGGGATCGTGGTACAGTGCCAGAACGAGCGGTCTCAGTTCCAGAACAAGGACAAGGCCATGCAGATGCTGAAGGCAAAGCTCTATATTCTGCAGAAGGAGGCCAATGCGGAAAAGCTCTCGGATATTCGGGGCGAGGTGAAGGAGATCGGCTGGGGAAACCAGATCCGTTCCTATGTTATGCAGCCCTACACCATGGTCAAGGATCATCGCACGGAGGCTGAGACGGGAAATGTGGACGCTGTTATGGACGGTGCGCTGGATCCCTTTATCAATGCTTATTTGAGGTGGATCAACACAAAGCCGGATAAGGAAAGCTGATCAGCATAATTTTTAAGAGTTGGCCGGAAGGCCAACTCTTTCTGTTACTGCTTTTTCTTCATCAGATCAAGATAAAAATTCGCCTTCACGGCCTGCATATAGGGCTGGAGCCATATAAAGGGAATGCAGCAGCTGCAGATCCCAAGCAGGATAAGGGGCAGGAAGGACAGATAAATGTAGAACAGCCGTCCCTTGCTCCCCTTCATCACCCGGACGCTTCTTGTGAGAACCTCCCTGGCGGTATACTGGGGAAAATCCAGCATCAGGAAAAAGCTCTGGGAAAGCATAATATTAAGGACAATGTAAAGGATACTGACCGACAGCGTAAAAATCACATAAAAGAGAAGAAAATAGGGTCGGCTGGCCGGAACGGGAACGGCGTTCGGAAGAGTGCCGATCAGATGAACCACCGTGAAAGCCGCCTGTACCTTCAAAATTTTGTCCGGATTGTTGGAAAACCCATAAAATAAGTCGCCCACCGCAATGGGCTGATTGCAGGCAAGCTTCAGATAAATATACGCCTCGCCATAAATCAGAAGCCCTTCAAGGAGGCTGAAAACAATGGATACGGCAAAATACATCACGTACCCGACCACGGAGGAGGCATCGATCAGAAGATTGCTGCTGATAAGGACAAAGACCGTGTATCCCAGGTGGATGAAAACAATGCCGGCGAGAGTGCCGTATTTTCCAAGTAACTGTCCCTTTGCCAGCGACTTTAAGCTGGCCGAGGATAAATGCTCATTCATGCTGAAAACTCCTGTCTTTCCGGTAAAATTTATACAGCAACATCCAGATTCATGCCGATCAGGGAAAGGGCATCGGCGGCCTTCTGGTTTTTCTGGTAAGGGTTGGATTCATCGCTGTAACGGATCTTTGTGGAGGTGGTTCCGCCTGACACGTAGCTTCGTCCGCATTCCGGACATACCGCGGTTTTCAGGGAGACGCTGGCAGAGACAACCTTTCCGTTTTTCTGAGCCGCCTTTTTGTAGGCATTGCTTACATGCTCCTGCTCATGGGCTCTCACTCTGGATGCGGAGGCCTGGGGAGAGATGTGGGCGGCGGACTTAAAGGAAACCATTTCGTCAGAGCCGTCCTGATATTTTCGGTTCTTGCAGGTCTGACATTCCGCGGGAGAGGACTTTCGTCCCGGGGATATTGCAGTGGATTCTCCGGGATTGACCACCGCACCGCTCTTTTCCGGACCCGGAGCGGCCGTATTTTGATAGGGGGATACATAGCCTGAGGCGTATCCGTTGGAAAAACCGTTAATTCCGTTCATCATATTTTTATTTTCTCCCTTCACAATTCATCAATTAAAAAAATCCGCATATTGTCTCATTCGATCCTCAAAGGAATAGCCCAGAAGGTCCTCCGAGGACTGTCCATACATATTTTCACAGATCGCATCGTACTGCTTTCCGATTTGGATCAGCTGGTCGGGATTGCTGACCATGGAAATAAAGGTGGTGGTAAAAAGGAATACCACCGTGCACAGGCTTGCGATTCCGCAGCCAAACCCGATGCGGGCCTGAGAAAGCATCTTCTTGCCGTAGCCCTTGGAGAGCAGGGCAAACAGGATGGCCAATCCGCCAAAGGCGAGCGGAAGGAAAACCGTAAGCACGGTAAAAACAGCGCCCAGCCCCAGAAAGAGAGAGGCGGCCGCCATGGTGGCTCCCGCATTGTGAAAAGTAGGATTCTGATTGTTGTAGTCCATAACGCTTCACCTGTTTTCATTATTATTATCACTATCTTATCACTTGCGGGCGGATAATACAACTTGAAAAACCCGCACTTTTCCATTATAATTTATCTAATTGCGTTGAAATACAAGAAAAAGGACGGTAATCATGGATATTGAACTGAAACTCAAAGAGGAACTTAATGTGGAAAAATGGCAGGTGGAGGCCGCCGTGAAGCTGATTGATGAGGGGAACACGATTCCCTTTATCTCCCGGTACCGCAAGGAGGTGACCGGTTCGCTGAATGACGAGCAGCTCCGTACCTTGCATGAGAGGCTGATGTATCTGCGCAATCTGGAGGAAAAGAAGGAACAGGTCATTGGAAGCATACAGGAGCAGGGAAAGCTGACCGACGAGCTTAAGGAGAAGATCCTGGCGGCGGAGACTCTGGTGGTGGTGGAGGATCTTTACCGGCCCTACCGTCCCAAGAGGAAGACGCGCGCAAGCGTGGCAAGGGAAAAGGGGCTCCTGGGACTTGCGGAATATATTATGGAACAGAATGCCGCCTCTCCGCTTGAGGAGGAGGCCGCTAAATATATCAATGAGGAGAAAGAGGTAAAGGACGAAAAGGAGGCCCTCCAGGGGGCAAGGGACATCATTGCCGAGAACATCTCCGACGAGGCGGATTATCGTATTTATATCAGGAAGATCACTATGGAGGAGGGAATTCTCTCAAGCGCCGCAAAGGATGAGAAGGCTCAGAGCGTATATGAGATGTATTACGATTATGAGGAGCCTGTGAAAAAAGCTGCAGGTCACAGAGTTCTGGCCCTGAACAGGGGCGAGAGCGAGAAGTTCCTGACCGTGAAGGTGTCCGCTCCCCGTGAGAGAATCCTGCAGTATCTGGAAAAGAAAACCATCAGCGCAGAGAACCGGTACACTACTCCTGTTCTCAGAGAGGTGATAGAGGATTCCTATGACCGCCTTATCGCACCTGCCATTGAGCGGGAAATCCGCAGCGATCTGACGGAGCGGGCGGAGGACGGAGCGATTTTGGTTTTCGGGAAAAATTTAGAACAGCTTCTCATGCAGCCTCCTATTTCGGGAAAGGTGGTGCTCGGCTGGGATCCGGCCTTCCGCACCGGCTGTAAGCTTGCCGTGGTGGATGCCACCGGAAAGGTGCTTGACACTAAGGTGATCTATCCCACGGCGCCTCAGAACAAGGTAGAGGAGTCCAAGAGAGAGCTCAGACGGCTGATCGAAAAATATAAGGTCTCCCTGATCAGTGTGGGAAACGGAACCGCCTCCCGGGAATCGGAGCAGGTGATCGTGGAGCTGATCAAGGAGCTGAATATACCTATTCAGTACGTGATAGTCAGCGAGGCGGGAGCCTCGGTCTACTCCGCAAGCAAGCTGGCCACGGAGGAGTTTCCCAATTTTGACGTGGGGCAAAGAAGTGCCGCATCCATTGCGAGAAGGCTTCAGGATCCCCTGGCGGAGCTTGTGAAGATTGACCCGAAGTCTATCGGAGTGGGACAGTATCAGCACGATATGAATCAGAAAAAGCTGGGCGAGGCCCTTGGCGGAGTGGTGGAGGACTGCGTGAATAAGGTGGGCGTGGATCTCAACACGGCCTCCGCATCCCTGCTGGAATATATTTCCGGAATCTCCAAGACCATTGCCAAAAATATTGTGGACTACAGAGAGAAAAACGGGCGCTTTACCAGCAGGGCCCAGCTTCTTAAGGTTGCCAAGCTGGGGCCGAAGGCCTACGAGCAGTGTGCGGGCTTTCTGCGTATTTGGGACGGGGACAACCCTCTGGATGCCACCAGCGTTCATCCCGAGAGCTATGAGGCTGCCGAGAAGCTTCTCGAAAGGCTGGGACTTACCATGGAGGATGTGAGAGCGGCCCAGAAGCAGGCGGCTAAGAGCAGGGGAGCCGTTGCGGCCGGAAAGCAGGAAGCGGCCAGGAAACACCGGGAGGAAAGACAGGGAAAGCAGAAGGTAGTGATCCGAAACACCAGCACGGCCATGGGAAAGGCTCTGGCTGCCGCGATGGGAGAGATGGCCTTTTCACAGGAGGAGCCGAAAACGGCTGGCAGGAGGAGCAGTGCGGCACCTTCCGCGAGGGAAAGCGCTGCATCGGGAGTCGGCACTTTAGAGAAAAGGGTGGCGGACAAAAAGAAGATGGCAGCTGAGCTGGGGATCGGAGAGATTACCCTGACCGATATTTTGAAGGAGCTGGAAAAGCCTTCAAGAGATCCCAGAGAAAGCATGCCGGCCCCTATTCTCAGAAGCGACGTTCTTGATATGAAGGATCTCAAACCCGGTATGATCTTAAAGGGAACGGTCAGGAACGTGATTGATTTCGGAGTTTTTGTGGATATCGGAGTACATCAGGACGGGCTGGTACATATCTCCCAGATCACTGACCGCTTTATCAAGCATCCTTTAGAAGCGGTCAGTGTGGGAGACATTGTGGATGTTCAGGTGCTTTCCGTGGATACGGCTAAGAAGCGGATCTCGCTTACCATGCGGATCGACGGAAAGAGAAAGGAATAGGATCAGTCCCTGCGCCGCTCTACGGCCAGGGCGCATGTCCTGTCAAGCAGATAAGGGCGCAGATAGGCTACCGAAGAGCACATGGGGAGGACATCCTCCGACAGGCGGATGTTCAGCTCCTGTGACAGATAGTCCCTGCGCCGCAGCATTCTGGCGTACAGATCGGGATACTGCGCCGAGAGATCTCCTTTCAGTGTTCTATCGGCCAGAAGGACAGTGCTTTCGGCGCATACGCCTCCGTAACCGGAAACGGATGGAATGATGTCGATCTGAAAAATCATTCCGCTCGCTAAAGGCTCGTTGGAGCCCTCATAGACAGGGGAGCAGAGCCATTCCTCCTCCGCAGTCAGATGCCCGGGGCAGAGATTCCAGTGGAATTTCTCCCTGGGCAGTATTTTTTCTATCACATCAAACAGCTCTCCTCCGCTCATCCCCACTCTGACCTGCTCCAGCCATGTGACATATGCGGCAAAGTAGGGCTTCGCCACACGCTCCATATAATCGGAACAGGACGGGGGCAGCTGGGCTTTGTCCCTGACGGCGTAGCCCGCCCGGCTGGAGGAGCCGCCGGAATATCCCACGGTCAGGGAAACGGGATCACCCGTCTTCACCCGGTTCTGGGTGGGGAACATATTTGCGTTGATAAATCTGGGGCCGCTTGCGGCGATGGTCACTACGTTTGTGTGTTGACCGTTCCGGACAAGGGCATCCCCGAGCTGCAGCTCCGTGACACCCTCGTCAAGCATGTCCAGAGCATCCAGCATACAATCCGAGGCCAGGGCGGCACCGTATTCATAGTGTGCGATCTCATTGGCGTTGTTGGTGGTCCGGGCTCCGTCCCGGCCGATAAACAGCGGTGCGGCATTGCTAAGAAGAAAATCCGTTTCCGAAATCTTTTCCTGCACGATTTCCCTGACCGCATCCACGATATAGGATGGGAGATCATAGGTATGGAGGCCGTCCTCCGCCCTGCCTGTAAAAAGCTTCCAGCCCACAAGTCCCGTCCTTCTGCCGGGCATAAGCCCGGCCTCCAAAAGCAGTTCCTTCATTGTGCGGTCCGCGTGCTGAGGCTGGTTCGGAAGGGAGAATGCGGAGGCATGGACAGGCTCCGAGAGGATCCGCGCTTTTCCGCATTTATTCAGATTTTCATTGCCAAGAACCATCCTGGAGCTGCCGTCCTTTTGAAGGATCAGCAGCGCCTCCTCAAAGCGTGGGAAAAAGCCGGTGAGATACATAAAGTTGGAGCCGTGCTCCACATCCGCATAGATGACCAGCTGTTCGATAGCATCCCGCCGCATTCTGACAAGAATTTTTTCCCTGCGCTCCCGCATGGTCTCGTCACTCAGCATTACGGGAAGGGCGCAGTCCTTCTGCGGTGCATTTACTTTCCTGTATATGATATCCATTTTGCTCTATCCTCTTTTTAAATGTCATCAATTGGAAACATGGGGCGGAGGATTCTTTTGTAGGGAATCTCCCAGATTTTCTGCCAGGTTGCCCCGCCTGTCAGGCTCATAATGTAAAAGGCCGCTTTTTCCTGCAGCTCCGGCCAGATATAGCCCAGCTTCACGACCGTGATATCGTAGGTGGTCCAGTCGATGCCGGCCAGCTCAAACTGCTTTTCCCCGTAATAACCGGAGCGGTGATTCGAGACGATGATATCCACCGGACGGTCCTTTACGGAGACGGTAACGCACCTTCCGATCACCTTGTCGCGGGATCCCATGGGATTGATCACATCCCCCTTTTTCTTTACAGTCACATCCAGGTTGACCGGTTTGGACATTTCGTCCCAGCCAACTCCGAGGCTGAGGGATGTGCTGTCCCCGATTTCCAGCGCATCCAGCTTTCTGAGAGCCTGCGGATCACAGATGGATGCGAAGAGTATTGACTTGTTCAGTTCCGGGAGAGCCATGACCTGGCGGAGGATATAAGTATTCCAGCCGCAGGTGCCGGAGGTTACGTTGTCCCCGGAATCCGTGATGACACAGGGGCCCCTGGTCTGCCCGAGAGTCATGGAAAGAGCTTCCTCCGGCTCTTTTGCCAGCCCGGTAAAGTGGAACTGTCTGCGGCGCTCCCAGATGAAATCGGCCAGCCGGTCAGCCTGCTCGCCGGCATACTCCTGATCCGCCTCCGTGCGGGGAACGACAACGATGCCGCAGCCGGCGACAGGCGTGTCATGCCGGGTATAACCCACATGCCAGGAGCAGCTCATAATCCTGGGATCCTTTTCCAGATTATCCAGGTAAAGGTTAATGCTCTTTACCGGTTCGTCCGCGGAGACACTCATCTCACCCTCGAACATCATGGGAAGCTTTCGGTACACGGAATGGATATTTCGGCGGTTTTTCACAAGATCGCAGAGCATCCTGGCAACATACCTGCTGCTCTGTTCCTGGTCGGTATGAGGCGAGTGGCGGCAGGTACGGATGATGGTCGCGCAATCCTCCACGTACTCCCTGCTGAGATTGCCGTGGGGATCGCAGGTAATGGCGATGGGCAGATAAGGCCCCACAATCCGGCGTATTTCCCTGGCGAGATGGTGGTCTCCCGAACCGATTTCCTCCACCTGGCTGGCTCCGTGGAACATCAGATAGATGCCGTCGATCTCGTGAAGATGGTTTTTGACGGCCTTCAGCATCTGTCCCTCAATGTAGTCAAAGGCATCCTTTTCGATTACGCCCGAGGGGCCGCTCTTTGCCTCTATGGCCGGGATCAGCTCAATCCCCTCGTCTTCAAAGATGTCCGCCGGGGCAAAATGATGCAGGAAATCCTCCCCGAAGGAGATATTATAGTCGGTGATATTGTTTTTTACAGCAATATAGGCATTGGATTCTGTGGAGAAGCCTCCGATCAATACTTTCATACTTTCCTTCCTTTCTTTCTTTCTTTCTTTGTCAGAGATCCAGCGCGAGCCTTGCGGCACCGTATATTCCGGCATCACCGCCAAGGTCGGCAAGCGCGAAGCGGCACAGCGTCTTTTTCAGCTTCGGGTAGCGTCTGTAATGGTCAAAGACCACATCCAGCAGGTATTGACCTGCCTTTGACATGCCTCCGCCAATCACCACGATTTCCGGGTCGATCACATAGGAGACATCGGCTATGCTTTTTCCCAGAAATCCCATACAGTAATCCACTGTCTCTCTGGCAACCGCATCCCCGGCCTTTGCCGCGTCAAACACATCCTTTGCGGTGAGATCATTTATCTGTCTGAGGCTGCTTTCCGCCTCCGTTTTTGCGAGGAAGCGTCTGGCGTTCCGGACAATGCCGGTGGCGGAGGCCATCTGGTCAAGGCAGCCCTTTCCGCCGCAGCTGCAGGTTTCCGGTTCGTGCGGATTGACCCAAATGTGGCCGATTTCCCCGGCGAGCCCATGGGCTCCGTGAATGATTTTCTCATTTAATACAATACCGCTGCCAACGCCGGTGCCCAGAGTAATGAAGAGAAGATTTTGATATCCCTTTCCTCCTCCCTGCCACATTTCGCCAAGTGCCGCCACATTGGCATCGTTTGCGGCCGTCACCGGAATGTTGTCCAGCTTTTCGGATAATTCTCTTCCGGGATAAAAATCGTACATATTAAGGTTGACCACTGCATCCGCATAACCCTGTGAGTCGATGGGACCCGCAACGCCAAAGCCGGCGGTGCAGTCATGAAGCGGAATTTTGCGGCGGCCTGTCAAGGTGTGTGCGGATGCGGCGATATCCTCAAGGACTGTCTGCCGCCCAAGCTGCCAGCGGGTTGCGATCTCGTCCCGCTCAAGCAGCTGCCCCTCCCTGGAAAACAGCCCAAGCTTGACCGTGGTTCCGCCCATATCAATGCCAATACAATATTTCATCATTTGATTCCCTTCCCTGCGCTGTTTTTTTATTTTTGTAAGCGCATGTTACTGTTTGCATCCTGATGCCTTCGGATTGTTGATCCTCTTTATCTTAGAAGCTTCCGGAGGCCGGTGTCTAGAATGATATTATCATCTTTTCGGTTGATATTGATATTTTGTGAGATGTATGATAAATTGTACGGGAATGGGAGGAACAGATAGAATGGACGGTTTTTCGGCTCAGCATGAAATTGTGGATCTTGACAGGCAGCTCCCTGTTTTGTTTAATATCTACCAAAAGTGTCATTATATGGCAACGCACTGGCATGAATATGTGGAGATCGTTTTTCAGATTTCGGGCGGCATGGCAGCGGTGGTTCAGGGCGGCTTTTATGAGCTGTCACCCGGTGATCTACTGATCGTAAATGAAAATGAGCTGCACAGGACGAAATCTCTTTCCGGCCAGGCTCCCTATATTCTGATCCAGATCCCGGTTCAGTATCTCCGGGAGATTATCCCCTCCTTTGATACGGTTCGTTTTCAAAATTATATTCCTGCCAGGGAGCTTTCCGCCGCTGCGCCGCTGGGTGACGCTCTGCTTCGGATGAGGGAAGCCTTCCGGGAAAAGGAGGACGGCTGGACGCTGCGCTTCCTGGAGGGACTGTACGGTATGCTCTATCTGCTTTACAAAGACTTTTCCTGCCGGATGAAGCCGGACTGCAGGCAGGAGGGAGGCCGTGACCTGCAGAGAATGATTGACTTGATGGGGTGGATACAGAGCAATTACCAAAGGAAGCTGACGCTCATGGATGCGGCGGATTATCTTTGTGTGTCCAAGGAGCATTTCTGCCGGATCTTCCGCAAATACACGGGACAGACCTTTCTCAAATATCTGAACTGCTTCCGGGCGGCCAGACTCTATGAGGATCTGTATTCCTCAGATGCCAGTCTGGCTTCTATCATGGAAAAAAACGGAATTACAAATTACAAGGTGTTCAGCCGCACCTTCCGGGAAATGTATGGGAAGACTCCCAGGCAGGCGCGCTATGGCATGCGCTGTGAGGAGAAAAATGTTGACTCATGAGCAGAATCGTATTACAATAACGAATGTAAATAAGGAAAAGTTCTTCGGGGTCGGGTGTAATTCCCTACTGGCGGTACAGT
>CAJUIO010000081.1 GCA_910586025.1 uncultured Lachnospiraceae bacterium | reverse complement strand
TCCTGTCTCCAAGCTCGTCACTATACTGCTGCATGATCGTCCCGGTGACAAAATCAGCCGCCTTCAGATCCAGTGATCCAACCTGTCGCAGATAAGCGTCCTCAATCTCTTTCATGTTGGCATCGTACTCTTCCGGTGTAATGCCGCCGTTTTCCGATCCAGCCTCCAGCATGGCACGCTGCGCCTGATTTGCCGCCAGATATGCCTCCTCGTACTGCTGCTTTGCCACCTCCTGCTGCTGGCTGATCTCTGCCATGAGATTCCGAAACGTGTCCGCATCCAGCTCCCCTCCGGCGTACTTCATTCCGATCAGATCAAGGCTTGCCTCGTAACTGCCCTCGGCAAGGGACGCCTTGATGTCCGCCATCTGTTTCTGCAGTTCAACAATGGCCTTACTTTCGTCTATGTCAAGCAGCCCGTCCTGGAATGCGTCCGTGACCACTTGGTTCAGCTCTTGGCCAAGCCTGGCCAGCTCCGCACTCTTCCCGGAATAAAACTCGTTCAACTGCGTGACAATATTGCTGTTCTCCAGATCCTCCCCGGTCAGCACTCCTACCGACAGATTGATCGCATACTGCTCCTGCTCCACATAAGCCTGCATGTCCGTCACATAAGAGGCGATATTCTGCTTGTACAGCTCCCGCTCCCCCTCGTCCAGCTCCATGCCGACCGATACCTTCCAGTTCATCCGGTTCAAATCTGACACCGCATCCTCAATACTGTCACTGATCCCGTCCAGCTTCCCCAGCTCGCTGATAGATTCATTCAACAGTCCGAAACTGTCCGTTGACAGAATATGCGCCGCCACGTCCTCCATCTCCTGCATAGACAGCGAAATCTTCCCGAAATGCGCATCCAGACTGGCCTTCTTCGCCTCCGCCGCCGATTTCTTCACCGCCACCGTGACACCGCTGATCACGGCCACAGCCCCCGTGAGCCCCAGAATCGGAAGAGATGCCGTGGATAACGCCTTAAATGCCGTGGCCAAAGACGTGACGCCCTGTGCCACCTTATACGTAAGCAATGCAGATCCCAATCCCACGGCCACTCCTTCGATCAACCCCGGATTCCCCGCAAGCCATCCGCCCACGGCCAGGAAAGGATCCGCAAAGTCAGCCACCGCCGAGGCGGTCTCCCTGATAACCCGTACCGCAGTGGGTAATCCGTCCATGACATCCCGTGCCAGATCATGAATCACATTGCTTCCCGCAATCTCATCCGTAACCTCGTGCACCAGATCCGTGACAATCCCGATCCCCTCCCGGAGAGGATCATTGAACTGGTCGTACATGGCGATACCCATCTCCGTAAATCCACTGTTCAGCATCGCAAGCTTGCTCTCCGTGGTCTCATAGCGCATGGAGGCCTCATTCGAGAGAGCCACATTCTCCTCCCATGCCTTATTCGCCGTCTCCACGGCATTGAACATGAGCTCATCCGCATTCGCCAGGCTCAGCAGCGTGTTGCTCAGATTTACCTGAGTCAGCCCCAGCCCATCCAGGATTACCGTGGCGGATCTCCCGTTCCTCTCCGTGTCATTCAGACCGCTGATAAAGGCAGCAACCGCAGACAGACCATCCTTCTCAAACGCCTCCTGAAATTCTGCCGCACTCATCCCCGCCACGGCGGCATACTCATCCAGATCCTTGCTCCCGGTCTCCACAGCCACCTGAACCATCTTGATCATCTTGCTCATGGAAGAACCGCCCGCCTCGGCCTCAATCCCTACGCTGGAGATAGCCGTCGCCATCGCCATGATCTGTGCCTCCGTAAACCCGGCCAGCTCCCCGGAGGAAGCCAGCCTGGTCGCCATAGATACAATGTCCGATTCCGTGGTGGCAAAATTATTGCCCAGCCCCACCACCACGGATCCCAGCCTTCCGTAATCCTCCGCACCCATGTTCGTGATATTCGCAAACTTCGCCAGGGCGCTGGCCGCCTCCTCCGAGGAAAGATTCGTGGATTCTCCCAGATCAATCATGGTCCTGGTAAAACCCAGCAGATTCTCCTTCTCAATCCCCAGCTGCCCGGCGGCCTCCGCCACCGCCGAAATCTCCTCCCCGGTTGCCGGAATCTCCCGGGTCATTGCCAGAATCTCCTCCTTAATCTGCGCATACTCCTGTGCCGTGGCATCAGTCGTCTTCTTAACACCGGCAAAAGCCGATTCAAACCCGATACCCGCCCGGGCCGCCATGGTACCTATCCCCATAACCGCCGTCCCGGCCAGCGTCGCCGCAGCCGCCACCGCCTGGAAAGCCTTCACCCCGGCCTTTTCCAGACCGTCAAAAAAAGGCTCCGTCTCCTTCAGCCCCTGTGAAAAAGAAGCCTTGGTCGTGGAGGAAGCCTTTGCGGCCTCCCTCGCAAGCTCACGGATCTCCTTCCTCGTAAGGTCCGTACACGTATAAAGGCTCTTTTCAATCTCACCGGCGATCTTTATGGCCATTCTGTACTCGCTGCCTTTTGCCAAGCTCCGCCACCTCCCTCATGATATCCAGCACCTCCCCAAAAGACAGTCCATAGAAAAAATCCAGCCCCGTCTTAAGTCTCGCCGCCAGTCCAACCAGCAACCTCTGAACGCCCCCGAAATCCTCCGGGGACATCCCTAATACATTAAAAAATAATTCACCCTCGTCTTGATCCGCATGCTATCCTTCATCGACAGACCGTAAAAGAACTCCAGAGGCATCCCAGTTGCCTGCATCGCCGCAAAAAACGAAAACTCCATAGTGACCTCGGGAGACGCGTCCGTGTTCCCCCTCTTCCTCATCATCCTGCCGATACTGATCATGTCAGCCCCCGTCAAATCCTCCAGCCCGTTCAGATCCACCTCCGTGACCTCCTTCCCCTCAAACCGGTAAGGCTTCGACAGCTTCACCACCATGAAATCCTCCTCTCTGCCTTCCTCCATCACAGCCGCTTCCTTCTCCAACAAATCTTTTTCCATTCCTTTTTCCTCCAATTCCTATTTTTTTTATATAAAAAGAACGCCTGTTTCCAAGCGCTCCTTTTTATCTCATAATTTAATATCCATTCATTTTTTCAATTCTGACCTTAACCTTTTTATCCCTCTGCGGGTCGCTTCCCCTTTTTCAATATTTTCCTGTTCACAATAACATTTCAAAATAAAAGATATATCTTTTCTTGATTCACCCCTCTGTTTTGTTTAACAGCTCGCATTTCAAATGCGACCACTCCCTTCTTACGCTACTGCCATATGACAGGCTGAGCTTATTCTGTCTTTTCCGTTACATTTTCTTGAACAAATCCCTTGATCTGCTCATATCCCCATCCACAATTAATCAGACTGCTGATAAGCATTTCCAGATTTTCCACTTGCTTTAAATCCTCAGACGTCAAATAATCCCGAATACTCTCTTTTTCCTTTACTTTAAACTGCTCCTGGAGTTCTTTTACAGATTTACCAAATAAAATTTTGTAAATCAGCTTCGTATAATTAGGATAAGCAAACCTCTTATTCGGGCTCTCTGCAACCTTCATTTTTATTGTATCTGTAAGAATATGCCGAATAACAACCCCCTTATCTCTTTCTATCTGCCATTGCTGCCGCTCGGTATAGATACGTTTTAATTCATTTTCCATAGAATTAAACGCTTCAATATATTTCAACTTCCATCTCAAAGCCTTCTCACCACTGAATCCCATGGCAAGAAGAGAAAAGCCATCTCTTGTAACAAGATACTGTTTATACTTCCTTCCATTTTCTCCAATATATTCAGAAGTGATAAAGTATTTCTCAATGTGGGGATTCCCACCCTCAATCAATATAGGTATAATTCCCTTGTTTTTGCTTTCTTTTCCGTTTGCTGTTTCCGCCGTTCTACCCTCAATTGCGTAAATAACTTCCTTGTGGTCTTTTTCAAAATCCTCAGCAATCTGCCTTGTCGTTACTGTCAAAATTTCCTCATTTCGTTTACCCGTAATTTCCACCAACATAAAGTCAATCCTCTCTTTTACTTTATTTTCCCGCTCCAAAAAGGACGCTGCATTTTCACAGCGCCCTTCCTCTCAACAACGGTCCTGCGGCCCGCCTAACAATACTGCCGCATCTCTTCCATGATGTCCTTGCCTCCCACACGGTACACCGAATTCAGCTTATCCAGCTCCAGCTTCGTCTCCCCGTCAATCTCGATCAGAATATAATGCAGCTCCAACGTGACGGACGAATTCATCCGCCCGCCCTGCTTCAGCACCCCGGGCTTGAAAGACTTCATCTTCCCCCGCACGGCGATCCGGATTCCCCTGTAACCCGCCGTACCCTTGTCCTTGTTAAGCTGCTGCTGCGCCGCCCTCAGATTCAGGTCGATCACTTCAAGCGGATCCGCAAAAGAAAAAATATCAT
The DNA here is from genome assembly GCA_910586025.1 of uncultured Lachnospiraceae bacterium. Classification (GTDB taxonomy): domain Bacteria; phylum Bacillota; class Clostridia; order Lachnospirales; family Lachnospiraceae; genus Suilimivivens. The sequence continues at coordinate 12,701 of CAJUIO010000081.1, read as the reverse complement.
CATCCAGATTCAGAAAAGGAATCGCCATGTCCTGACTGTCAAAATGCCCCATCACCGCCTCCTGAATCTTACCCAGAAGCCCGGATCCCGACATCTCCTCCGTCACCGCCGTGAAATCCGGAATCGAGATCTCGTCCGACAGACCGATCAGAGCGTTCCCTTTCCTGTACACATTGTACGTGTTTGTAACCGTAGGTAAATTATATCCTGCCATACTAATTGCCACCTCCTAACGCATTCTCCAGCAGAGCCGGATCAAAGGAAAGAATATTCAGAATATACTCCGCCGGCGTGTACGGTGCCAGATACTGCCGCACCAGGATCCGCCCCTCCAGAAGATCCTCCACCTCATTCTCCTCCTTGTGATACTCCATCCGGATCCCCGCAAACTTGCCCTGCTGCACATAACTGTTGCCCCGTATATTCTCCGCATCCACAAGCGACTCGATCAGCCTGTAATTCGCCGGATCATCCACCCGGTCACGGCACGTCACGATAAAATCATTCCCCCACCAGGAAAAAGCCCTCCTGCAGTTAATCCACCTGTCCTTCAGCTCCTTCACATGCGGATAAGCCGCCGTGTTATTCCCCCAGCTCCGCAGACCCCCGTTATTCAGGATCGTCACGATCCCCTGACCGTTCAGGGCGTTCGCCTCCGGCTGATCAAGATCAACATCCGTGCCGTCCGCAAGCACCGCGCCGTCAATCCTGAGCCCCTTATTAGAGGGAGAGAATGAAGGAACGGAACCATTATCCGCATCCGCCTGCGCCGTCATGGCCCCGTACACCGCAGAATAATAAAACCGCTTCCCCTCTGCCAGCGCCATGGGCCACAGCACAATCATGGATTCGCTCAGATACCCGTTCTCCTCCTTCCACCGGGCGCACTCCGTATACTTCCTAACCTCCTCCGTGTCAATGTCCGCCAGACACTCACACCGGAACACCCCGTTAATCTCCTTGCACTTGGCCGCCATCACCGCCGCCACATTCCTCTTCTGGCTCCATCCGGGAGCCATGATAAAACCGGGAAACCTTCCGCACCTGGGATACACCCGGCGCACCAGCTCAAGCCCCGTCTCCTTTCCCGACTCCACATCCACGCCGCCGATCACGTCCGCTTCCGTGACCGCCTCCGGATCCACACTGACAGACGTGACCCTGACGGCGGATTCCGATGCGCCCTTGCCGGATGGCAGAAACGTGAGAACCAGCTTCCCGGAACCGTCAAACTCCGTCACATAATCCACATCCCTCACAAGCTCCGTATCCCCCGAGCCACACTTCACTCCGAGAGAACCGGGCAGGACACCGGGCAGATCCAGCGTCGCCTGACCTCCAACCACCGGATACTCCTTTTCCTCATTCTCCTTTCTGTGCTTTGCGGGATCCAGAACATTACAGAACACCACCGGTCCCACCGTGAACAGCCTGAAATAAGCGTCCATCACCTGACAAAGCGTATACCTCTCATAATCTTCCGAATACCCCAGCTGCGACACCGCCTCCTCATACGTGCCCGCCACCACAAGACGATTCACCGCCTTTTCCGGCTCCTCCGCCATATGGATCGGTGCCGTGCCGAACACCACGTGCAGCCCCGTTTCATTTGCCACCGGTGCCGCCACGCCCGAACCCACTTCCCGCACATATGCGCCATGCTTATAACCTTCCATGCTACTCCCTCCTTCTAATTACTCCTTACCTTGCCATAAAGAACCGCCAGGGCGCTGCCCGGCGTGGCAAGCTGCCTCTGGGCTGCCGCCAGAGCGCTCACGGGAACCACCAGACCTCCCACCGCCGGCCGCCTCTCCATCTCCCGCTTCAAAACCTCCGGAAGACCATTCCTGTACAGCGTTCCGGTGCATGCCACGCCCCTGATGGACGGCCCGACATACATCACGGTCTCCCGGTCCGCCTCCTTTTTCGGAACCGGCTTCGCCCTTGCTTCCTTCTTTGCCTCCGCCCGTTTTTCCTCTTCCTTCCTGATCTCACTCATGCCAATTCATTCTCCCTTCTGAAAGCCGCCGCCACGAACGACAGCCACACCGCTCCATAATGATAAGGATGCTCCTCCTCCTTATCCACCACCCATGTGATCCCTTCATCCGCATAATACCTTCCCGCCAGAACCGGATCCCTCAGAAACCGCTCGCAGACATCATGGATCACATTCAACACATGCCGCTTCCCCTGATTCTCCTTCCCGTCATCAAAAATGCCGATCAAAAGCTGCACCCGCACCGACCAGGGAGATGAGGCGCTCTCCACCGCCCCCTCGTCCGGAAGAATCAGCACATAAGGAAACTTCTTCCTCCTGTCCCCCCTGGTCTCCTCAATAGGGATCCCGAACTGATAAACACTGATCCCCGTGGTCTCCCCCGACAGCTCGTCCGGAAAAGCCAGGTGCCCCAGAACCTTCCCCAACTCATCCGCCAGATCCTCAACCAACTCCAACGCCGTCATTTCAGCCCCTCCATCACTTTCGCAATATGTTCTTCAAGGCTCCTGCGCAACTCCTCCTTGATATCCGCCTCAATCGTCGGATAAACCCTGTCACTTTTCACCATCTGAGGAATGGATGTGCTGTACAACTGCTTCATGGCATTCCTTTTCCTGCCTCCCGTCCCTCTCTCAGATCTCGGCCGCCTCTGAAAGATACCCACATGATGAGAAAGATTTCCCGCCTTATCCTCATTTTCGATTTTCTGAACAAAGGCTTTTAAAGTTTCCCCTTCCTTCACCGTGGTCAACTCCTTCAGATCCGAAGTCTGCAGCACGTTCGCTTTCGCCGCCACCCTCTTTCCATTCTTAACCACACGGAAATTCATTAGCGGCTCCGGGCTCCCCTTGATGACAATCGTCGCCTGGAAATACTTCCCTCTCGCACTCTCAAACTCCGAGGCTGCTTTTATCCTTCCGGGCGCTTTCTTTAAGACATATTGCTCCCTGGTCCGCCTCACGATATCCTTCCGGCCATACCTGGCGGTGCCGTTGATCGTCTTCCTGAGCGCATCCGGGGCTTTCTCCGGCATAGACTTAAGCTGATCGTTCAGCCTGTCTATGACATCCTGCGGAACCTCAATAATCATGACCTGTTCGCCTCCAGACTGACCGCATACATCCCGCCCTCGCAAGACACGTCCGAAACCGTGAAATACTCGCCGTCCAGCCGGAGCCGCCTCCCGATCAGCGGCTCCGGCCCGAAATCCTCCTCGGAAACATACATGAGGAGCCGCCTCTCATGCAGCCCCTCCGCCATGGTCACCACCTTATTGCCACGCTCCGCCAGCTCATTATCATCCAGAATAACGACCATCTCTTTTCCGTCCACCACGTGAATTTCCCCGAACTCCTCCGGATTCAGAAAAACACTTCCGATGTCCTGACGAAGCATCTCCTGAAACGTCGACATCACACCGGCTCCTCAGGCTGCAGGACGGGGAACGCTTCGTCCGCTGCGTCCGGATCACCCTCGCCGTCTGCGGTGACAACACCACCCTCTGCATCAAGATCACCGGCACTGTCCCCATTGATCCCGTCCGGCTCCTCGGATCCTGACAACGTACCCGCCCGGAATGCCGCAATCCGATCCACCAGCTCCTCCTTCTTCCCGTCAGCCTTAAGCCCCAGCTCCCTGGCCATGCTCCTCAGCTCATTATATGAATACCCGGAAAGCTCCTCCCGGACATCCCCCGGGTCCTCCGGGTCAGAACCCGCTTCCCCGGAACCCGGCTCCCGCTCCTCGCCATTCGGATCCGGCACCGGCAACTCCTGCGAAACCTGTACATCCCCTCTCATTTTCCTGGCATACCCGGCCTCTACAAGCTGCCTTCCTCTCTTCTCATCCACCTCAAAAGGAGCCGACCGGCTGGTCTTTGCGACCACCACGCCGTTTTCCAATGCTCCAAAGGTTCCCTCCAGTATCTTAATCAACATAAACCTTACCTCCTTTAAAACAGCACCGTTGCCGTAATAGACGAATTGAGATAATTCGGCATCGTGAGCGGCCTCGCCTTCATGGTCAGCGTTCTCACACTGGACTTCACGTCAGCCACGATATGCGGCACACGCCTTGCGGAATAAGTGTGGAAATCATTGTCCGACTGCTCCATCTGCGTGACCGCCCCGTACAGAGTGCGGCCAACCCCGGGAGCCGTCACACAGACCTTCCCAGCCGGTACAAAAGTCTCCGTCTTTCCTTTCTCATCCACATATTTTTCCGAATAACAGAAAAGCGTCAGCACCACCCCGTTACAGTTAATCCTGCCGAAACATGTCACGCCGTTTGGATACTCCACCGGATTCAGCTGGATCAGGTCAAGCCGCCTGTTATCCATCAGCTTCTGGATATACTCGTTGTTAATGATCACATCCGAAACCTCGTCGCCGAACAGCACGTCCGCCGCATTCAGTCCCCTGTCCTTCAGCATCTTCGCCATGAGGAAAAGATCCCTGGAAATAGTCGTGCATGTCCTGCTCCACGGCGCTGCCGGCATATAAACCGCCGGATTCGTCTCACCGTCATAAAACTGGATCCGGAACTCCTCATACTTGTCCCCGCCGTAGCTGTCCGCATAAGCCTTCATCTGATAACCATTGTCGAACAGCGTCCGGCCCGCCATAAACTCCTCCCTTCCGTCAATCATCTCGTTCAGGTCCGTGATATCCTTATTCAGGATCGCCCCCTCCCTGGCCGCAGGTGTCCTCTGAGAAAATAACGTCTCCCCAAACTGCTTCTTATTCAGATCATCCACCGTCAGCGGCCTCTCCGGCGCCACGTAAGGCGGCGTGAAGCGCTCCGTGTGGTATCCGCTCCTTCCCACCGGGATCCCGCCCCGCAGAGGCACCACCACCGGCGCAAGAACCCGCTTCGCCTCGTCCATATACTCCACCAGCACGTCCTCCGTCACGAAAATATCACTGTCACTGGTGGGAAAATACCTGTCCCTCAAAAAAGTGGGCTTGTTCCTCATGAGCGGCAGCGCCGCCAGAATCGTCTGTGTCTGATAAATATTAATTGGCATCTCCTTCTCCTCCTTCCATCAAAGAACCGCATCCGACAAATAAATGCCGCCGTTTCGAAGCGCCGCCTCATCCTCTGCCGTCAGCGTATACCCTTCCTTCACAATAAGCGCATTACGGATAAAGGAACCGCTCCGATAAGCGGACGCAACCACATCCTCCTCACCCGCGTCCACGTCCTCCGCAAGAATATACGCCGCCACTGCGGCCTTCTCTGCCGCCGTGCCCTCCGTTTTCGCACCTTCCGTTTCAGTCCCTTCCTCCACTGCCGCCGCATTTGCCGCTGTGGCGGTTCCCAGAATGTCACACTTCCCGCCGTCCAGCATCTCCAGGACCTCACCCTTCCTGTGCACTGCCCCGGCCGCAATCGTGACATGGCACACATCCGCCGGATGATTCGCATTCGCAATCAGCAGATCATAATCAAGCCGCCCGATCACTTCCCTTCCAACAGTCCTCATACCTTCCCCTCCTTACTCTGAATTCCTGCGATTAGCGCTGCCCCGGCCTCAATATCGCTCTGACTCAACTCCTCCTGCATGCTTCCGCAGGGAATGGCCGTGACGCCGTTCGCACCGGAACCACTCACATCCTCATGAGCATCCCGCATAAACTGCTGCCCCTGCTTTGCCTGCTGCCGCATGGATTCCAGAGCCAGCTCCGCCGCCGACATGCCCGATTCAAACTTGGCCTTTTTGACCAGCTCCCTGTCGCCAACCATGCCCGCAATCTCGTCAATCTCGGAGATCCTCTTCCTCTCCGCCGCAACCGCTTCCGATACAGCATTGCTTTCACTTCCATCCCCTCCTGATGGCCTTGCGGACGCCTCAATCTCCGCCACCAGATCGGGATACTTCTCCCTCAACTCTTCCGCCGTCATCTCTCTACCTCCTTCTTTCCTGTTCGTTTTATCTGTAATAACCGGATCGATTCCGGGAATTACCGCATCATTCACCACCTGCAGCCCCTCGGGGATCCTTTCAAAGCCCGCCGTTGACATCCGGATCCCATTAACCGTCATATAAGCGCTGTCCTGACTGATACTCATGGAAACACTTCCGCCCTCCACCAGCTCGTCCGCAAATCCCATATCAATGGCCTCCTGACCCGTCATCCACGCCGTCTGATCCAGGATGGCGCTGATCTCATCCCGCTCCAGACCCGTCCTCTGCGCATAAGCCTCTATGGCGGTACGGTTCGCCGCATCCAGCTGGTCAGCCCTTTCCTTCAACTGCTTCCTGTTATAATACCCGAAGAAAAAACTGGAAGCCCCGTGCACCATCACCAGACTTCCCTTATGAACCTTTCTCCTCTTCCCGCCCTGAAGAATAATGCTGGCCGCACTGGCCGCCAGGCCGTCCACGATCGTCACCACCTCCCCGCCAAGCTCGCCAAGCCGGTTCATGATAGCAATTCCGGCATACAGCTCCCCGCCCGGGGAATTAATCCGAACCGTTATACTCCTTCGGTTCTTCACCTTTTCCAGATCCTTCAAAAACTCACCCAGGACAATATACAGCCTGTCATTGTCCTTCTCCTCGTCCCAATACCGCCTGGGCCGATCCTGCACGACCTCCCCGTACATAGTAATCTCCGCCGAATCCTCCAGCTCGTTTTCCACGATATTGTAAGCCGTCTGCTCCTCCAGGATACCGGTCACGCCCCCTCCCAAAGGCCCGTTAATAATCCGCTTAGCCTCACTCTCATTCATTCCCGTCCTCATCCTCCTCTCTTTCCTCTCATTCACTTTTCGTCTCCCCCTCTTCCTTCTTCTTCACTTCCATTCCCCGGTCTTTCATCCTTTTCCTCGTCATCATCATCTTCCCGCTCCGTCTCCTGCCCTGCCGGCATGACCTTCCTCAATTTCTCATACTCCCTTGCCAGCTGATCCATGTTACTGGACCAGTCTCCTCCGTTCAGGCGCATGGTTGCGTCCTCGTGCGTGGTAAACCCGTGCTGCACGGCCAGAATCTCCGCCTTGACTTCCTTCCCCGGATCCAGCTGCCCCTGTGACGGCCCGATCCACTCACAACCAAGCCACGCCTTCCTCACCAGGGGATCCGCAAAAAAACCGGGAGCGCTCACCCGCCCGGATGCCACCGCCTCCGACAGCCACATCTCATAAACCGGATTGCAGAAATCATCCACAAACCAGTTACGGTACATGCGGAAGGTGTCCCACGCCTCCATCAGCGCCGCCCTGGACGCGGAATAGCTGGCGTTAAACTCCTTAAGCAGCAGATCCCTGGGTATCTCCAAAGCGGCTCCCAGCTGCGTGCAGATCGCCTTCTGGAAATTATCAAATCCGTTTGCAGGCCTCTTCGGATCCGCAAACTCCACGCTCTCTCCCGGATTCAGCATGATAATGTTCCCCGGTCCCATCTCGTACTCATTGGGATCATACCGCTCCGGTCCCGTTCCGTCCCCGGCCTCCTCCGCCTCGTTAAACGGAAGCCCCGACATATCCGTGTTAGCCGTGCTGGTGATAAACGCCGAAAAGAAGCTTTCCACCACCGCCGCCACCAGCTCGCTCTCCGTATACCTGCGCATCTGCAGAAGAGGCTCTATGATCTGGGCCAGATAAGTGACGCCCCGGTACTGCTCCGGCCTTTCCGCATTCATTATATGCAGCACATTTGGAAGCCCCGTCTTTTCCCCGTAAGCCTCCACCCTGTTCCATTCCGTCCGCTGCGCCGTAATCTGGTACGGATGCGTGTTCCGGAAATAATACGCCAGCACGGCCCCGTCACTGCCCACTTCCACGCCGTCATAGATCCGGTTGCCCCGTCCGCTCCTTGCCTCCGGCATATTCAGCATGCCCGCCACGGCATCCGCCGGAGTGCTGCACCGGTCCGCCTCGATCAAATGCAGCCTCAGGCGGTAAGGAGTGAGCCGCCCCGCTTCCCGCTCCTTCCGAAGGGCGAACACATCACCGGACATCAGCCAGGAAATCAGCGCCAGCTGCTGCATGGCGTAAAAATTATTCATCCCCGTGGCGTCACACGCCTCCTTCCTATCCGCCCACAGCGAAAACTCCTTCTTTACATGACACTGCCATTCCTCCGCCGCCACGGAATCCAGGCCCAGGAACTCCCTGTCAATCTTTGGTACCAGCCTCAGGCCGATTCCAACCACTTTTGTTCGGTTTATCTTAATCCCCGACGTGGCCACCGGCTGGGACATATAGAGAATCCTTCCCCTCTGCCTCAACGTGTAATTGTTCAGATCAATATCTTCCTGGGGGCTCCCCGACTGGGCCCGGAACCCCTTTACCGCCCGCTTTATATGGGAAGCGCCCGCCTGACCGTACCCTTTGCCGCTTCCCCCGTATAACAATGTTTCCTCCATTCTGCCGCCTCCCGTCTCTACCAGTCCCTGGGAAGAACCGCCACGGCCTTTCTCGGCCTGTGCCCGTTCAAAAGATTCTCCAGCTCGTCCCTCTGGTTCTCCAGCTCCTCGATATTCCTTTTGATATCAGCCGAATACTGATACCTTGACACGCTCCTGGACCCTATGGTATAAGAGGCTACACCGGATTTCGTCAAGATCTCCTTTTCCTTCTCATAATAAAATTCCAGCCTCTCCTCTATCCGTTCCAGTCTCCTTTTTATCTGCTTTCTCGTGAGAATCACCATTATCCGCTCCTTCCTACCATTCTCCTTCCAGCAAAGAAGAGGCACGCCTTTTCGGCTGCCTCTTCTTAACCACCTTCGATTCCTTTTTCGGAACCTCTTCCTTCAATTTTCGCTCAATTGCTTCCAGATTCGCATTAAGGGCTTTAAATGCCGCATTGGCGTAATTCCTGCAGTCAAGCGCCTCGTTCCTCTCATGCCCCGGGATCTTCTTCCACTCCCACCTCTTCCCGTTAAAGCTGAGCACCTCCGACAGAAGCCCGGAAGCGAAATTATAATCATATCCCCTCTCCTCGTCCAGCGGGAAATGCGAATATCTGGATCCCGGCTGCTGCACCTCCAACCCGGACATAATCTTTTCCTTCCCGGCGTCCACGCCGATATAATACAGCCATGTCTTCCCGATAACCCTTTTTTCCTCGTCAAGGATATTGACCAACTTGGGAATGGATATGTACGGGGTGTTTTCCCTGTTGGCTCCCTTTATGGCGAACACCTTCTTATGGAACCGCTTTTTGCACTGGGCATATACCTCCTGCGTATAATTACCTCCCGAATCCACAAAAGTAATTGACGCTTTAAGGCCCCGCCCGTTTTTGAACCTCCATACCCGGTCAATCACCCCGTCCAGTCTTTCCCAGGTCTCGTCCTCATCCGGTTTCCCCATGATAACGCCCTTTTCAATGCCCCAGTTTTCCCTGTGATATCCATATCCGACCACCTCATACTCCAGACGGTTGTTCTGCGTATCCACCCCACAGGTCAGACAGAGCACCCCGTCCGGAAGCTCCGCCCCGTATTCCTCCCGCCTGGCAAGCAGCCCGTCCTCATCCAGCAGCCCCGTCCTGTCTTCCCAAAGCTCCCCAAACAGCGTGTTATACACCGTTTTCAGTGCCTCCGGATCCCCGTCGGCAGCAAGATACCTGAGTATCAGCTCCTCCCATGACAGCCACGGCGAACCAAAAGCGTTGATCCAGAAAGACCGGTGCCCCCTTTTATAAGCCTCCGGATTCTTTGCGATCCACTTTTTGGGCTGCCGCCTGATCTCCTTTTCCGAAGAGATACAGCCGCACACAGGGCAGACATACTCAATTTCCTCCACCGTATACTGATTCTTGCCGTTTTTTACCGTCTTCGTGTGCTTAAATCTGATATTTCCAAAACGGATAAAACTGTATTCATGACAATGCGGGCACTCCGTGCTCCAATATTCCTGCGATCCCTCCAGAAAGGATTCCTCGATCACGCTGCATCCCTTGATCGTGGGAGTTGACACCTCCACCATCTTGTAATTGTAAAAGGTTATGGTCCTGGCCTTGACCAGTCCCCAGGGATCCCCCTCTGCGCCGGCACTCCTTGGCCACCGGTCCCTTTCGTCCCCGAACACGTACCGGCACGGCGTGGAAGCAAGGTTTGAAGGGGAATTGGCCCCGGTTATGGTGAGCATGCCGCCCGGATAAGTCTTGTTAAAGATCGTGTTATTTCCATCCCTCCCCTTGGCTTCCGCAACCTTTTTCCGCAGCCTCGGGGTGTCCCTTATCATGGCTGATACCCTTCTCTTCGAAAACGTCTCCGCCACCGGCCTGGTATTCGGCAGCACGAACATGATCGGGCCCGGATCAATATCCATGGCATAGCCCAGCATGTTCAGCTCCGCCTCCGTCTTTCCTACCTGGGAGGAGGCCACCACCGTGATCCTGTGAATCCTCGGATCTGTAAAAGCGTCCATGATCTCTTCCAGATAGGGTGTCCTTCCGGTCTTCCATCTTCCGGGCTCGGCACTGTTTTCCGGCGACAGTCTTCTGTATTTGTCCGCCCACTGTGTGACGGTGAGCTGCTCCGGAGGCCTGAAATTAGATGCGGCCCTGGCAACGGTCTTCGACAGATCAGCCAGCCCTCTGGCATTATCCTCCGCTATCCTCTTCTCTGTCATCCGTCCATCCCTGTCTTTCCCTCACCCTTCGTCTGTACTCCTCCGGGTCATAGCGATAATCAGCCATCTCATTTAAAATGCGATGTACCGCAGACTTAATGATCTCCGAGGCCTCGGCGGCATTCTCCGCCTCCGCAACATCCATTGCAAGCATACCGGGAAGGGACAGGAGATTTGACCGCACAAAAAGCACCAGATCCGTTGTGAGCGCCTCCACATCGGCGGAGGCATGGAGGTTCCCCTTCAGCTCTTCCAGCTCCAGCTCCGCCGCATCCGCCTTCGCCCTTTTCAGCCTTGTCTCCTCATATGTTTTTTCCTCATCCAGAGACGAAAATTTCCTGGCCTCCTTTTTCGTCTGATATGCTATATACTCCTTCACCGCCTGATACAGATCATACCGGTTGTGATTCCCCTTTTTCAGGCAGGTGATATGACCCTCTTTTGTCAGTGTTTGCAAGGTTCTCACGCTTCCTCCCACGATTCGGGACAGCTCCTCTGATGATATCAATTTTTCGTCTTTTTCCATATTTATTATCACACCCTCATCTCCAGACGCACGAAAACGGCGAAAAAATTTTTCCGAAACTAGCAAAGCAATGCGGTCTCCCAGCCCCGCATACGGGTTTTTTCGCTGACAGTACCTTTTTTCCCGTGCAGTCATGCATTATAATTCAGTGCAAAAGAAGAGCAGGAACCGTATGCTCCATACAATCCCTGCTCTTCTCGGCGCCTGCTGCCTCTTTGCGCTTATTTTATTGCCTGCTGCTCTTTTTTGTGGTTGGTTAGTTAATTCCTTTTCCCTGGCGTATCTCGCAGACGCTATACAGCGTGTTGGTGATCACGCTTAAGGCCAGGGCAATCCCGATCATAAGGTGTAATCCTTTTGTAACGGCATAATATCCCAGGACGCATAATGTCAGCAGATTCATGATCCATATAATTTTTCTCACAGATTTGCTCTTCATCTTTTACGCCACCCCTCCACCTTTCCTCAGATCCAGCGACATCTGCTCATACTCCGGAATATTTGCAAAATCCACCGGGAGCCGGATGCCAAACTGTTCCGATACCGCCTGAAACGCCTGCGCTATCTTATACGGCGCCGTGTCCTGCCGGACGGCAACCCTATCCATGACCTTTAAATAACTGGCGACTTCCCCTATTGGGATTTCCGCAGGCTGCGGATTCTCAATCTTCTTTTCCATCTCATGGAAACGGTTTATGTACCGTGCGGTGAACTCCGTGCCTTTCTGGCCTGTCAGCTTATGGGCAATGAATTCACAGCCTTTTTTAGTAACCATAAAGCATGGCGCAATACGATTATTTTCCGTAACATACGTACTCTCTTTGAAAAAATCATTGCGGGAAATTTTCCCTTCAACTAATTGAATACTATATCTCCGTATATCTTTTAACAAATCACTGTGTTGCTTGCCGACCATCTGCGCCACTTCCATGGAAGCGATCACCGTTCCAATTATCTCTGCCATTAGGCCGCACCGCCTTTCTTCATCTCTGATTCGCACGCACTATAACCTTTGGCATAACCATACCTAAAAATATTACATATCACATCTGCAGGATTTCCTCCCTTTACCAACCTTACGGCAGATAATATATCACTAGCTTTCATAGCAAATCTGCTGTTTTCCTTATGCCTTCTGGTAAAGTTGTTGATATACTTATTAATATTTTCCATAAAAAATCTCCTTTCAATTTGTTGTTGAAAGAAGCTCCTTACCATGATAAGATATTTCATAGAAGGAAACTTCTGATGAAAACAGTCGTTCTTACTTTAGCGGGTAGACGGCTGTTTTATTTTTGTTCCAACTTCTTTATCCCTCTGCTGATTGCCTCCGTCTTATTGACTTTTTCTTTCTCGCAATACCTTTCAAGAATATTCTTGTCTTCATCGCTGATACGAATACTTATTTTGTTATGTTTGGGATTGTCTGTTGGCCTGCCCGTCCGTGGACTCATTTTCTCACCTCACTTTTGTCTGGCATAATTCAATTATATATTATGTCTGGCAAAAGTCAATACATAATTTGAAATATCCTTTTGTAGAGTACCGTTTGCTTTGGTAGGTTGGCGGTACTCTTACTTTTTGT
>CAJUIO010000080.1 GCA_910586025.1 uncultured Lachnospiraceae bacterium | reverse complement strand
TCACATTTCCAAGCATCTTAAAGGAATTCCGGATTCCTCTGACCGATTCCCTCAGATTTCCTGGGTCTTTCTGACCAGTCCCGGCTCTATCTCATAAATATCCGGGGCGATGGCATCCAGATGGCCGCATGCGGCAAGCCATGCCGGAAGCGCTTTTGATACGGCTCCGCCCCGAAGCCTCCAAACACGCCCTCCCAGCTTCCGCTCTGCTTTTCTCCGTTCTTTTCCCATGCGCTTCGGACGGCTCCCGTGTCCTTCCTGGCCGCCTCGATCATCTCCACAGGAACGTCGCTCTCGAAAGCCTTCGTCCCTTCCTGGCTGAAATCACGTATGGAAGCGGCATACATTCCCGGCTCGTTTTCCACCTGAATGGCTATGACGGTTCCCGTGCTCTCGTCATACTCCTTCACGAATTCCACCAGTTTGCAGAACGCCCGCTTGTCCTGCTCCTTATTTTCCCTGCAAAAGGGGGATAATACCGTAGTCTGCCCGCCATCGGCGCACAGTGCCCACCGGAAGCGCTTTCTGTCCGTTTTCACCCAGGCCGGCGTGTACTCCATCTGCCCGTTTTTCCAGGTACCGAACCACAAAAGCACCGCGTGAAGATCATTTTCCCTTATCCTGTCAATCATCCGCCGCACATAAGCAAGGTCAAATTTCCCTTCCTCCGGCTCAAATGCATCCCAGCAGACGGGCACGGCCACCGTGTTTGCTCCGAGAGCCTTCAGGCTGGCAAACGCCACCTTAACATCCTGCTCATATTTTTCCCCGCTCTGTGCGCCCAGCGCATATCCTGAGGAATTGTGAAGCTGTCCTCCGATGGAAAAGAACGGTTTTCCAAGTACGGTAAAGTTTCATCCAATACAGCAATATTTTCAACCTCATCCCCGACGGTACTCCAAAATGCAATATTTCAAAACTCCCCCTGGAAAAACTCCTCATATTCCCCGGGTGTCTGCCTCTTTTTTCCAAAAGCCTCTACCGCCTCAAAGGTCCTCGTCTCCACCTTCCCGTCCTCCCCGAAGGTCTCCTCCTCCCACCGCCATACTCTTGCGCCCTCCGGCAATTTTGACCGATCCGGAATCTCGTACTCAAAAAGCAGGGTTTCCGTAAGTCTTCTCTTCAAAACAAACTCACCGTCCTCATAACGGTAAATTCCATATCCATGGGAAGCCGCACTGTTGCGCCAGCTGCTCCATACCAGCTCTTTTTCTCTGTCCACAGAGGGATTCATGATCTCCCGGTAGGACTCACAGCGGATATATTCCTCTGTCTGCGGCTCCCAGATCCAGGCAAATTCATAGCGTGCCTGCTGGTTGCCAAAGCCCCCCGCATCCAGAATGATGTCCTTCACCCCGTCAAAATTAATATCCTCCATGTAAAAATAGTCTCTTCGGTAATCCCCGAACAGGACGTAGTCGGAATCCTCCCTCTCGGGCAAAAGAATCTGCTTCCGCTCCCCGTCCGTCACCCGGAAAAAAGTACTCACATTCTCCATGTCGCCGTATTGATCCTGCTCCTTGCTCCTGCGTCGTATGGTAAAGCATTCGATTTCCCTTCCCTCGTCCGCACGGCGCTGGTAGATCGCCAGAAAATTTTCAGGATCCCTTCCGGACGGTTCTTCCATCTCCTGCCTCCACCCCAGAGTCTCGTCAAGAGAAGCGATACCCACCGGTTCCTTCCCTTCGTACACATCTTCATCAAACTCCACCGCTTCCCTGCAAAAGCGCAGCCGGAGTGCAAGCTCTCTATTTGAGAGCAGTAAAGCGAGATCCCTTTCCTCCGAAACCGCAAAGGAAACCTCTTTCAATGAAGGAATTTCCATAAGGAACGCCAGATCTGTTCCCCTGTCAATCCGGCATTGCAGGCTGGAAAGCTTGCTCTTACGCACTTTTTCCTGGTCTCCTGCCCTGACCGCATTATCATCCAGATTCAGGATACGAAGGCTCTCCATTGCCGCCGTCTGATCCAGCAAAAAAATCCGGGGAAGCCCGATCCCGTAATCCGTGTTCACCGAAATTTCCTCTATCCGGGAATGTTCCATACACCGCAGCAGATTCCGGTACCGGATCAGGGAATAGGAATTCAGAAACACGCTCTTTACGTTTCCGGGGAACCGCTGTCCCTCCGGAATTTTACCCGTCACATCCAGCACATCAAAGACCATCTCCCCGGCTCCTGTAAAATAAGGCAGCACGCAGGCCGGTACAGTGTCTTCCATCGCACTGATATACACGCTTCCCTCCATGCATCCAAGTCCCTCCAGCTGCTGCCTGCTCCATCCGCTGATCTCGTCTCCCTCCGCATCTCCCTCCGCTCTCCCGGGCGGAAATACAATGTTCCAGCTATACACCGTATCCAGATCAAAATAACGCCTCACAAAATCAAGATCGTCGCCGCTCTCAATCCCAAAAGACCTCTCCGCCCGCAGGCTCCCCTCGCAGCCCGCAAGCTCCCTCTCGTACAGCGGTTCCCCCGACTCCTTTTCCATCATCTCATACACGCATTCCCTTAAGCTTTCACTTTGCAGTATAATCTCTGATTCTTCCTCCGCACCCTTGTGCGCATTTCCCGCACCTGTGATGAAAAGATAAAAGGCCGCAAGACACAACAGCATCATCCTTTTCCTCATCTCTTCCACTCCCTTCTTTTCCTGTAACCATTTTACCAAAACACTGCATCAGAATTCCATCATTTTTGTATCATACCTGCATCATTTAAGCCTTTCCCATATTGAAATTTCCTTATGAATGTGCTATTATTTCTGTGTTATAAATTTAACAAATAAAAAAGTAAGAGGTGCAGACAAATGAGCAAAGGATTTGATGATATCATTTCAAAAGTCAGCGAGTGCAGCGTGAAGACTGTTTCCGTTGCGGTAGCGGAGGATTCCGCCGTATTAGAGGCCGTCAAGGCCGCTAAGGAGAGGAATATCGCCAATGCGATCTTAGTTGGCGACGAGGCAAAGATCCGGGAGGTCGCTTCCTCCATCAACATGGATCTGTCAGGATTTGAGATCATCCACGAGCCGGACATGATCGCAGCTTCCCTGAAAGCCGTAAGCCTGGCTCATGAGGGCAAGGCGGATATGTATATGAAGGGCCTGATTGACACCAAAAATTTCCTCAAGAGCGTTCTGGATAAGGAGGTTGGGCTGCGCACCGGAAGTCCTCTCTCTCATGTATGCGTATTCGAGGTTCCCGGCATCGAACAGCTTTTATTCTTAACCGATGTCGCATTTATGACCTATCCCACTCTGGAAGATAAAGTGAACATCATCAAAAATACACTCCCCGTAACAAAAGCATGCGGCATCAACTGCCCGAAAATCGCTCCTCTGGCCGCTGTCGAGGTAGTAAATCCCAAGATGCCCGCAACAGTGGAAGCCTCTGAGCTTACCAGAATGTGTGCGGAAGGACAGATCACTGACTGCGTGATCGACGGTCCTCTCTCTCTTGATCTTGCCATTGATCCCGAGGCTGCAAAGCATAAAGGCGCTACAGACCGCAAAATCCAGGGAGATGCCGATATCCTGCTCTTCCCCGACATTCATGCGGGAAATCTGGTCTATAAGGCCATCGTACATATGGTACCCGGCGTAAAGAACGGCTGTATTCTGACAGGAACCAAGGTTCCCGTCATCCTTACCTCCCGCTCTGACACATTTGAAACCAAAGTAAATTCACTTGCCCTTGCCGCAGTTGTGGCAGAGGAGATGAAGAAAAAAGCATAAAAAGGAGAGAGCCATGTCTGTAAAAAGCCTGATCATCAACCCCGGTTCCACCTCCACCAAGATCGGTGTTTTTGAGGATGAAACCTTATTATTCGAAGAAACCCTGCGCCACTCCACGGAAGAGATCGCACAGTATGCTTCCATCGTGGACCAGAAGGATTTCCGCAAGCAGATCATTCTGGACCTGCTGGAAAAGAAAAACTTTGATATCAAGTCCCTTCAGGTTATCGTGGGACGCGGCGGCATGTTAAAGCCCATTCCCGGCGGCACCTATGCAGTCAGCGACGAGCTTCTGGAGGATCTCAAGATCGGTAAGCAGGGGCAGCACGCTTCCAATCTTGGCGGTATCCTTGCCAGGGAAATCGGCGATTCCATCGGAGTTCCCTCCTATATCGTGGATCCCGTGGTGGTTGACGAGCTCATGCCCATCGCAAGATATTCCGGTGTTCCGGAGCTTCCCCGCACCAGCGTGTTCCACGCATTGAACCAGAAGGCGGTCGCAAAACGCTACGCAAAGGAAAAGGGAGTGGCTTACGATTCCCTGAATCTGATCGTGGTACATATGGGCGGCGGCGTTTCCGTTGGCGCTCATGAAAAGGGCCGGGTAATTGACGTGTTCAACGCACTTGACGGCGACGGAGCTTTTTCTCCCGAGAGAGCGGGCGCTGTTCCCTCCGGAGCCCTGATTAAGATGTGCTTTTCCGGTGAGTACACCGAGAAAGAGGTTTACAAGAAGATCGTGGGCGGCGGCGGATTCAACGCTTATCTTGGAACCAACGATATGCGCGACGTTGCCAAAATGATCGACGAAGGCGATTCCCATGCGGACGAGGTACGCGAGGCTTTTATCCTGCAGGTATGCAAGAATATCGGTTCCATGTCCTGTGTCCTCAAGGGAAAGGTTGACCAGATCATCGTAACCGGCGGTATCGCCTACAACAAGGCCGTGGTAGACAAGATGGAGGAAAGGGCCGGCTTTATCGCTCCCTTCACGGTTTATCCCGGCGAGGATGAGCTTCTTGCCCTGACCCAGGGTGCGCTCCGTGTGCTGAGCGGAGAGGAAGAGGCTATGGTTTACTAACACCGATATGCGTAATATATAAAGCAAAGGCCGGCATCACTGTCCTGTTAACGGTGATGCCGGTCTTTTAAATTTATTTACTGATCCATCCGAAACATCCGATCCGAGGCATCATCTGAACATGTCGTTCAGTAGCTCTGTTACATCAAAGGTTTCCTTTTCAGCATAACGTGAAACCAGTTCAATCCACTTTTGAATTCGCTCCTTATCCCTCACTTTACCCACATTCCAGGTCGCCTCAAGAGCTTCCCTGTCTATATGCAATATCATGTCCTGTACCTGGTGACGATACGAAAATAATTGTGAATACTTCTGCGGCAGTCTCTCATAATGATTTCCGTTAATATTCAGGTTGAACTTTCCCCCCGCCGAGAACGGGTCTCTCATAGATGCGGAAATCACTCCATGATTTGCAACGAGCCACAAAGTAAATTTTTCATATTTATTGCGGCTGTCCCCGAACAGTTCCGGAAATAAAGCAAATCCCTGTGCGATGAGATCTTCCTTTTCCTGCTTTGAAAGAGTGCTCCATAAGCGAATCTTCGCAGGTGCGCTTCCCGATGCCGCATCTTCTCCATTGATCCACCACAGGGATTCACCCGGCTTTAAAGTGGAACGATAATAGCTGACTACCGGTTCAATGGGATTATCCAGCCTGCGCATACTGTCATAGGAGATTTGCATTCTGTCAAAAATCGTATCGCCCGCCTTTAGCTCCATATCAATCTTATATCTCGGGCTGTGCGTGACCGCTATATCATACAGACAATCCTCATACCTTCTCGTCCGGAATTCCACCGGCCTGTGCAGCTTTCCAAACAAAACATAGATATGTTCAACCCCCTCCACTCTCGTTCCTTCCGCAACACTTCCTCCCACCATGGACCATTTGTCATCCTTGGTGGATTTGACCTCCACTCCAAAGCGCCCGGCCACCACGATATCCGGGAATTTCTGTCCGCTGACCATCTCTATTTTGTTTTCAAATATTGTTCCCACGGCCGCCTGCTCCAAAGCCCTTTTCACCTCGGGCTCAAGCTTCTGTGCGCCTTTTGACAGATAGTATGACGGCTGTTCCTCCGCCTTCGAATTCATAATCCGACAAGTCTCAAAACATAACCTTTCAAATTCCGCCAAAGCAGGATCCTTTTCTGTCTGCACTTTCCCTCTCCCCTTCTCCGAAATAAAGCTCCCAGTTATCCTCCAGTCTTTTTGCAATATGATATCCCAAAAGAGGGGGCACGGCGTTTCCGATAATTTTGTATGCTTCCGATCCGGAAACAGACTTATTTCCCTTCTGCGCAGGAATTACAAATTCGTAATCATCCGGAAAGGTCTGGATTCTGGCACACTCTCTGACACTCAGTCTGCGCTCTCTCAATCCCTCATCCAGCTCTTCCCCGTATCTTCCTCCGTGTTCCCTGGTCAGACGTCTGAACTCTATATTTCCATGGTGCTCCGAACGGATCGTGGGCCCTATCCCATCCAGAACAACCTCCTGCTGTCCCTGGCAGTGCCTCCCCATATATTTTGCCTTTGAATACTTCTGCTGACTGATATCCGTTGATTTCTCAGGCTCGTCCAAACCACTCAGGGCCTCCCGAACCGTGACAAATCTTTTTCTTCCGTTCTCGGGCTTCTCCTCCGGCAAATAGTGTGTTTTTAACGGATACGGCGAGTATTCCTCTGAAAGATGCTCCTTCTGTAATTCCATCAGCGCCCTTTCGTTCAAAGATGACTTTTTAAAGCCAAAAAAGATAACCCTTTCTCTTCCCTGAGGGACTCCGTAATTAGCGGCGTTAATTACCTTGGCCGGAATTACCAGATATCCTCCGTTACAGACCGAGGCAAAATCCCGTTCTATCACTTCCTTTACATCCCTGAGATTCGTAAGACCCTTGACATTTTCCGCAACGAACACCTTTGGCTGCGTGATCCCTATTACCTCCCGCATCCATATGTATAGCTGACCCCTGTTTTCCACCGTGGGCTCCTCCTGTCCGATGCGCTTTCCATTATGTCCCTTGTCAGAGGCAAACCCCAGCCGCTTCCCCGCTATGGAAAAGTCCTGACACGGAAACCCTCCGATCACCACGTCACACTCCGCCGGGAATTTGAAGGTTCCCTCCTCCTTTTCTCTTTTCACCAAATTCACGATACTGTCAAGATAATAATTATCAGGATTCACTCCCTTTTTGCCAAAATAGTTCACCCATGCCGCCTTTGCCTCAGGCTTGATGTCATTGGCAAACACAATGTGGAATCTGGTTTTCCCAAGCCTTGCCCGGCCGTCACCGGTCTTTTTTATTTTCCAGGATTTGTTTACAGACAGATTTACAGAGGCTTCCAAAACGTCAAAATCTCCCTCAAATCCCAAATCCATTCCTCCACATCCGGAAAACAGTGAGATCACCTTCATCCGTTTTGACCGCTTATTCATGTTTTTCTCCTTCACTGTCATTCCTCCCCAGAGTCATCGCCTATCAGGTTATCAAAAATCGCCTCTTCGATCACCTTCACGCACTGATCGGTATTTTTCAGGATGTCATTTCCCCAGAAATGTATCACTGTCCACCCTAAAAACAGAAGCTTTTTGTCATTTTCATCATCACGCTTCATGTTTCGCTCGATTTTTTTTACCCAGAAATCCGGATTATTCCCCTTAAGTAATCTGGGTTTCAGAATCTCCCAGTTTTTCCCATGAAAAAGCTCTCCGTCACAAAATATGGCTATTCTATATTTAGTCAGAACAATATCCGGTTTCCCCGGCAGCGCACTATAATTTTTCCGGTAACGGTACCCCTTTTTCCATAATGCCCTGCGCAGGGAAACCTCTATACTCGTATCCTTGCTCTTTATGTGACTCATGCACTTATGACGCTGCTCGGCATTCAGCACATCCATGGTCTCACCGCCTGACTTTTACTAGTTAACGACATAATAATTATAACACTGTCCGGCTTATTTGACCAATTTTTTCTGTCAGAAGATCACTCGATCCGGCTTACCCCGCAAAGCTTCCCCTTTTCATCATAGACTGTGGAAACGATGATTCCGTTTCTGGCATTAACATTATAATCTCTGTCTCCGCCCGCTGACTTACCGCCTCGGGAACAGAAGGAAAACACCCCTCCGTCAGGCCTGCGGTCCACAAAATAATCCACCAGCTCTCCGTTATCATACACATTTCCCACACCGCTTCCTTTATCTGCCTCCACATAGGTAATCCCATAATCCCTGTATGCTTCAAAGATCTCCTCAAAAGAGGCGCCTCTGTCCTTTTTCCCAAACAGCCATTCGAAGAAACCGCCCCCGGACGGCGCATCCACGGCGGTCGCCTCCAAAGAACCCTGAAAATCCTTCAGATCTCTTCTGTCAAACTCCTCCTTAGAATACCGCTCCATTCCGATCAGCTCTCCAAAAGGGTCATAGCTCCCATCCCCGTTGTCGATCACCGTCCGCACCGTGTGGACATCCACGGCTCCCTCATCGTTCCAATACTGGCGCCAGGCACTCAGGCATCCCTCATCCAGCTCCGTTCCGTCCAGGAAATACCGGACCTTCTCGCCTTCAAAATAAAGGCCGTCCTTCTCACAGGTAAGTCCGAAGGGCTCGTAAACCGCATATTCCTCCAGGAAATTCTCATCCGGATCTCCAAGCTCCATACAGGCATTCTCCCCCAAATCCGACGGAAACTGATCCCGCAGCTCCTGCCATCTGACAGACCTCTCCTCAAACTCCTCTCTTGTCGCCTCCCGAAGGCCTGTGAGCCTCCCCTGGTCATCCCTCAAGGGTATCACGTCAATCACACCCTCGTTATGGTGAAACGCATTGGAGCCCTCCCCGATCTGATCATTAAAATGCCGTACCATCTTCCCATTGTAAAAGAAACGGTTCCGCTCCCGGTCATAAGTCATCCCGAATTCTTCGTAGATCAAAAAAGCCTGCGCCGTTTCCCGGATACGCTCCCGTTCCCTTTCCTCCAGTTCCTTCCCGGAGAGAGCCTCGCTGCTCTCACATGCGCCCTCCTCAGCCTGCAGCGTAATTTCCTGACCTCCCCTCCCGGCTGCCAGAGACAGACCTCCGGCTGTCAGAACGCATCCCGCAAGAAAAATACCTGCGCATATCCATATTTTCTTCTTCATCACAATCACCAATCCTTTCCTTTCATTATGCACTCAGTATACCAACTGATTTTGTCGCACTATTGGAATTAATTTGTGATTTGTGTGAAGAAACAGCCTTCCGGCTTCTTCAGGAAATGTCTCCTGAGATCCGCATTTCGAACCAGAACCGCACTCCCTGATCCGTATTGCATACCCTGCAGACGCTTCCATGCCGTTCCAGGATCCTTTGGACAAGGTAAAGCCCCAGCCCGTTGCCGGCGCTCTCCCTGTTCCGGGAGGGATCTACGCAGGTGAATGCGTCAAAGACCTCCGTAAGCTTCTGCGCCGGAATCGAAACGCCAGTGTTTTCCACGGAAAAGACCCACCCCTTTGGAATGAACCGTATACAGATCGTCACAAGGGCTTCCCTGGGCGAATATTTCACCGCATTCCCGATAAGGTTGGAAAACACCTTTTCCATCAGCGGCTTATTCCCGTTCATACATGCCTTTCCCTCATAGTGCGTGTGCACCCGCAGCTGTTTCTGCGCAGTCAGATCCTCCGCCTCCTCCAGATAAGCCATGATCAGCGGAACACAGTCAAAGCACTGGTTTTGGAAATCCTCCCGAGCGGTTTCCAGCCGAAGCGCCGTGAGGATCTCCCCCACCATGGCCTCCAACCGGTTTGTAACCTCAAGCGCCCTGGCCAGATATTTATCCCGATCCCTGTAGACCCCTATTTTCAGACACATTCCCTCCAGCTGCCCTTTTATGATAGTGATCGGGGTCTTCAGCTCATGAGATACTGCGGAAAAAAAATCCAGCCTCGCCTGCTCCAGAGCCTTCTCCCGCTCCATGTCAAGGGCAAGCTGACGGTTCGCCTCCCTGAGCTCTTTCAGCGTTTCCGCAAGCTTTACCGACATCTCATTCAGGCTCTTCTCCAACACCCCGAGCTCATCCTGACGATCGCCTGCAAGCTTCCATTCAAGCTTAAGGGATGAAATCTCTTTGGAAATATGACTTAGTTTCACTATGGGATTTGTGATCAGACGGGAATACAGAAAGGAAACGCCAAAGGCCGCGAGAAACATCACTCCCAGAAATATGGGGAAAATACCGGAAAAGGACTTTTGGAGCTTCGCCGCCTCCCTGGCTCTTCCGTAAACCGTGAGCATGCAGCGTTCCCCGCTTCCCTGAAAGGAAAACCAGTAGCTTTCTGACAGGAGGGGTGCCTGCTCCTCATAGGACATCTCCGTGACGGCCTCCGCTTCCACTGCCACAGCCTCCGATGCCGTTCCCGTGCTTTCCGCACTGCCTGAGGGGATCTCCAGCTGAATTCCCTGCTCCGTGTACAGCTCGAGATATGCGATCGTTTCGTTCCGGAGAAACCGGTCAAAGAGACTTCCGCTCTCCTCCATGGAAATGCGGGAAAGCTCTCCCGCCAAATCCCGGGCCTGCCTATCCAGCGCCTGTTCAAGCTCCGCAGAATAGGTTTTTGGCAGGAGAACGGCCAGCACTGCATAGATAAAAAAACTGACAACCAAAAGCATTGTCAGGGTGATCAGAAACACTTCCGCAAAAAGACTGCTCTTAATCTTCCTTATCAATTTTGTATCCCACCCCTCTGATTGTCTGGATAAAATCGATCCCCAGCTTTTTGCGGAGATTTTTGATATGTGTGTCGACCACCCTCTCGTCCCCGTAAAAATCATATTTCCACAGCCGGTCCAGGAGATTCTGCCGGGTGAGCACGCGCCCCCTGTGGGACAGAAGCTCCCAGAGCACCTCAAACTCGCGGCAGGTCAGTTCATACTCCCGCCCGTCCAAAAAGACGCAGCGGCTGTCCTGATCCAGGGTAAGGTTTTGGTGGGACAGCGTCTGATGCTCCCATCCCGCTCCCGCTGCACTCCTTCGGAGAACCGCCGCCACCTTGCGGATCAGAACCGGCATGGAAAAAGGTTTTGTAATATAATCATCCACCTGCAGGTCAAGCCCCCTGATCTGCTCCTTCTCACCGCTGAGAGCCGTGAGCATGATAATGGGAACCCGGGATTTTCTGCGTATCAGCTCGCAGAGTGCAAATCCGTCCAGCTTGGGAAGCATGACATCAAGGAGCACCAGATCATAATCCCTCTCCTCAAATGCGCCAAGCCCCTCCACCCCGTCAAAGGCTGTGCCCACCTCATAACCGGCCTCCCTCAGGAAGTTCTGCAAAAGCTCCTGAATATCCGGATCATCCTCGACCACTAAAATTTTCTGCATCTTAATACCCCCTGTTTCCAGTCAGTATACCACGCAAATTTGTGATTTGTGTGTGGAAAAGGCGGATAGCCTACTTTTTATGTGTGGATCTGGAAAACAGCAGAAACATGGGAAATATTTCCAGCCTTCCCGTGAGCATTGCCGCAGACAGAAGCACCTTCGCCCAGTCAGAATAAAAGCTGAAATTTTCCATAGGACCCACCCCGGCAAGACCGGGCCCGATATTGTTAAAACAGGACAGCACCGCCGTGAGATTCGTGGTCAGATCCTTTCCGTCCAGAGAAAGGATCCAGGTAAACACACAGATCAGGATCAGGTAAGCGCCGGCATAGATCTTTGTAGAATTCACCGTCTGCATATCCACCGGCTTTTTGTCCAGCCTCACCGTGATCACGGCTCTTGGCGTGATGATCTTCCTGATCTCCGCAAAAAAGGATTTCACCAGAATAAGCCCCCGCGAAACCTTAAAACCGCCGCCCGTGGAGCCTGCGCAGGCGCCGATGATCATGAGCAGCACCAGCGTGTGCTTGGAGAACTCCGGCCAGAAATTAAAGTCCACCGTGGCAAAGCCCGTGGTGGTGATGATGCTTGCCACCTGAAAAAAGGAGTCTCTTACCGCTCTTCCCAGACTCGCCGACTGACCTAAGATATTGACGGAAATGGCAATCGTGGATGCGGCCACGATCCCGAGATATACCTTGACCTCCTCCGACTTAAACACGTCCCTGATCTTGCCGAACAGGAGCAGATGATAAATATTAAAATTGATGCCGAAAAGCAGCATGAAAACGCCCAGCACAATCTCAATGTAAGCGCTGTCATAGCCTGCGATCCCCGCAGAGCTGGTGGCAAACCCGCCGGTTCCCGCCGTTCCGAAAGCGATGCAGAAACTGTCAAACAAGGACATCCTTCCGCAGAGCAGAAGAACCACCAGGATCAACGTCATAGCCGCATAAATCCCGTAGAGAATCATGGAGGTGGTGCGCATTCTGGGAACCAGCTTGCCCGCCGTGGGCCCCGGCACCTCCGCCCGCACCAGATGCATGGAATTATCATTTTCCATAGGCATCACCATGAGCACGAAGACCAGCACTCCCATACCCCCGATCCAGTGGGTAAAGCTGCGCCAGAAGATAATGCCGTGGCCCAGATCCTCAGGCCGGGCCAGTATGGACGCTCCGGTGGTGGTAAAGCCTGAAATAATCTCAAAGAGCGCATCCCAGTAGGAGGCAAATCCACCTGCGGCAAAAAGGGGCACTGCCCCGATCAGGGAAATCACGATCCAGGCCGCCGCCACAATGAAGTATCCGTCCCGGCTGCTCATTCTCCTGTCCGACTGCCGCACCCTGGAAAAAAGAAGCCCAACAATCATCGCCGGAATCATGGTAACGATAAAAGCCGGAGCATCGCCGTCCCCATA
Source organism: uncultured Lachnospiraceae bacterium (assembly GCA_910586025.1). Taxonomy (GTDB): domain Bacteria; phylum Bacillota; class Clostridia; order Lachnospirales; family Lachnospiraceae; genus Suilimivivens. The sequence continues at coordinate 4,527 of CAJUIO010000080.1, read as the reverse complement.
GAGAAGCGACACCACAAGGGCCGGAATCATCAGCGCCGCCTCAATCAAAATAATTCTTCCTATTATACTGATAATCTTACGTTTATTCATCTTCGTATCCGCCTCTCCGCATGATCCTTACGTAGCAAAAATGTCTTCCAGGCGGGCGATCTGTCTGTTTATGGAAGCAACCAGCACGGTGTCTCCGGTTCTGATCACATCATCACCTCTGGGAATAATGGTTCTCATATCTCTTATAATGCATCCAATCAGTATATTGCGCTTCATTTTAAGATTTTTCAGGGGAATATTCAGGTTCTGATCCTTCTCGTCCACCTTAAACTCAATAAACTCAATCTTACCGTCCATGAGCCGGTACAGGGATTCCACCGCATCATTATCCTCCGCATTGAGGAGAGAACGGCTGTAGCCCAGAATCCTGTCCGCCGCAACATCCTCCCTGGATATGGTACAGATCTTGCTTTCAGGAGAGAGCACCTTTAATCGGGACTTGGCGCTGATCCTGGAGATCACCTTGCCGATTCCCTGGGATTCCCCGTACATGGCCGCTGTGAGGTTGTACTCGTCGTTTTCCGTCAGCGTGATAAAAGCGTCCGTTCTCTGGATATCCGTCTGGGACATGGAATCAAAATAGGCCAGCGCGTCATCGCAGATCACGTTGATTCCGGAGATTGCGCCGGATATGGCATTTGCCATCTCTTCATTCCTCTCGATCAGCGTCACCTTGGAGCCCTGATGAAGCAGCGCCTCCGCCAGATAGTGGGAAATCCTTCCCCCTCCCGCTATCATGACTGATTTGAGAGGCTTCACGGGGAGTTTCAGCTTCCGAAAGGCCTTACGCAGCTCGTCCGCCGCTCCTGTCAGATACAGAATATCTCCCTTACAGATCACCGTGCTTCCTTTGGGTACAAAGGCCTCCTCATGACGCACCACGGCGCAGATTAACAGATTGATTCCCATGCTCTGGGTGATCTCGATCAGGGATTTGCCATTTAAGGGGCTCTCCTCCCGGACGCTCATCTCCACAAGCTCCGCACGTCCCCCCGCAAAAACCTCCACCCTGGTGGCAAGAGGGAAGCGAAGGAGCCTTCCGATCTCCATGGCCGTGGCAAGCTCTGGATTGATGATCATGGAAAGTCCAAGCCTGTCTTTGTAAAAGTGGTTATGTTTCGCATAGTCCACATCCCGGATCCGGGCTATGGTATGTCCGGCTCCTAACAGATGGGCGGTAAGGCAGCTCAGGATATTCATCTCATCCGTCTCCGTCACTGCGATAAAAATATCCGCCTCTCCCGCACCAAGCTCCTCCAGAGTGGAATAGGAGGCTCCGTTTCCCGTGTAACAGAGAATATCCATGGTATTTCCCAGCCTTCCCGCCACGTCCGGATTCCGGTCAATGACCGTCAGCTTATAGCCGTCCTTTACCAGCTGTCCCGCCAGTGTTCTTCCAATCGCTCCCCCGCCTACAATAAAGATATTCATATTATTGCGATGCCTTATCATGATTTCCCGTTTCCCCCTGCCTTTCCCGGCTATTTTCTGACTTTGATATGCACTTCCCGAAGCTGCTGCTCCGTCACCTCCCCCGGTGCGCCGCACATCAGATCCTGTGCGGATCCGCTCATGGGAAAGGCTATAACTTCTCTGATATTTTGCTCATTGCGAAGAAGCATGATCATCCGGTCCACACCGGGAGCCATTCCCGCATGGGGAGGCGCTCCGAACTGAAATGCATTGTAAAGCGCCCCGAATTTCTGCTTCAATACCTCCTCGTCATAGCCCGCAATCTCAAATGCTTTCACCATCACATCCAGACTGTGGTTGCGCACCGCACCTGAGGAAAGCTCCACGCCGTTACAGACAATATCGTACTGATACGCCAGAATCTCCAGAGGATCCTTATCGCAAAGCGCTTTAAGCCCTCCCTGGGGCATGGAAAAGGGATTGTGTGTAAACACGGGCTTTTTCGTCTCCTCATCCAGCTCGAACATGGGAAAATCATTGACAAAACAGAAACGGTATGCGTTTTTCTCGCAGATTTCCAGCCTCTCTCCCAGCTCCGTGCGGATCTGCCCGGCATAGTCCGCCGCCCGCCGCTCTTTGTCCGCAATGAAAAAAATGGTGTCCTGCGGCGCAAGATCCGCCAGCTGCCGAAGCTCCGCCTTCAGGTCATCCGGTATGAACTTGTCGATCGGACCCTTGAAGGACAGATCCTCCTGCACCTCCAGGTAGCCCAGTCCGGCCATCCCGATTCCCATGGCAAATTTCAGCATCTTCTCGTGGAAGCCCTTGGACTGAAGTCCGTGTATTCTGACAGCCCTCACCGTCTTATTGTGGAACGGCTTAAAGGCACATTTACTAAAAAATTCCGAAAGATCAATAATTCTCAGGGGATTGCGCAGATCCGGCTTATCCGTTCCGAATTCCAGCATAGCCCGCTTATAGCTGATCACCGGGTAGGGAGCCTTCGTAACCGCATACCCTTCCGGTGCAAATTTCTCAAAGGCGGCCGTGAGCACTTCCTCTCCCACCCGGAACACATCCTCCTGGGTGGCAAAGCTCATCTCAAAATCCAGCTGGTAAAACTCACCGGGAGAGCGGTCCGCCCTTGCGTCCTCGTCCCTAAAGCAGGGGGCGATCTGGAAATACTTGTCGATTCCCGATACCATCAATAGCTGCTTATACTGCTGGGGTGCCTGAGGCAGCGCATAAAATTTCCCCTTATAATGTCTGGAAGGCACAATATAGTCCCTTGCTCCCTCCGGCGAGGATGCGCACAGAATCGGGGTCTGTACCTCAATAAATCCCAGCTGCGTCATTTTCTCCCGGAGAAACTGAATCACTCTGGAACGGAAAATCATGTTATCCAGAACCTTCCGGTTCCTCAGATCCAGATAGCGGTATTTCAGCCGCAGCTCCTCTCTTGTCTCCTTAGACGTTACAATCTCAAAGGGAAGCTGTCCTGTGACCTTTCCCAGAATCTCCACGGTGTGGGCCTCCAGCTCAATGGTTCCCGTGGGAATCTTGGGATTGTAAGTCTCCTCGTCCCGTTTCTCAATCTTTCCCGTAATACTCACGCAGTCTTCCCTGCCAATTCCCTTAAGCAGCTGCGTATTTCTCATGACAATCTGCAGTACGCCGTACCTGTCTCTCAGGTCGATGAAGGACACGCCGCCATGGTCCCTGATATTTTCCACCCAGCCTGCTACCTTTCGTTCTCCCGCGATGTCTTTTTCTGTAATCTGATCCAGTGTACATTCCCGATACAATGTCGATAATTCCATCTTTCTCTCCCTTTCCCATTCGGTTTACTGTTTCATTCAGGGAAGACGCACTCTGCGCTCCATCCCCGTGTTAACCAGAAACGCCCTGAATTGACGTTTCATCAATTCAGGACGAATAAAAATCCGCGGTACCACCTGATTTACTGCCATGCAGCCGTTTACAACGCAAGCTTTTTCATTGCAAGATGCCGCTTTGCAACTCTCTGCCGTGCAGTCCCTTCATCTGCCGTCTCACGCGCGGCTTACGGCGCACCTACTTGGAACAGCTTCGATATAGCCGTCCTGTTCAGCCTGCAGCTCGGAAGTGTTATTCATATGGGCTCTGCTGCCGGATTCCCACCGCCGCCGACTCTCTTTGAGTGAACTCCCACACTACTTCTCTTCGTCATGGCTTTTGTCATGTCTATCATAATGTAGAAAGACCTGTTTGTCAATCGGCAGATATGGATTCTTCCTCCGAAGTAATCCCCTCGCCCACATTGGGCCGTATTTCGGCATGGGCCGCATCCGCCGCAAAGACGACAAGTGAGATGACGCACACCGTAAGCCGCAGCTTTACCGGAAGCTTTTCCACCCACTTCTCATAAGCGGGGACAAACCAGCACACAAGGGCGGTTCCTCCCGCCCCGAACACCAGCGCCCCCATCAGGCAGATCCTCCCTTTCAGATTCATGAAATGCCCGCTGTAGTCCCACCATCTCACTCCCCACTTTCTTTCCAGAAACCAACTGGTGAAATATTCGAGCACGGAACAGATCATCAGGGAAAGGGCGAACACCAAAGGCGGTTTTTTGCGGAATCGTTTCAGGAAAAAGGACAGCAGCAGGCCTCCCACGCCGTAGATCGGCAGATAAGGCCCCTTGTAAACGCCCCGGTTAATAAAAGCGTGGGAGGTAAAAAGATGCAGAACCACCTCCCATACCCAGCCCGCAAAGGCCACCACAAAAAATAAAAGACAATAAAAATCAAAGCTGTGGATATTCTTCTTTTTCATACTTCCTAGCATATCCACAGCTTTTCCATTTCATTCAGCAATATTATTTCCTTCCATGATCCGCAAAGACTTCCTTTCCGAACGCAAGCCTGAAGTCCAGAACCGGACATTCCTCCAGACTCTCAGACACGGGCACATCCTTAAATTTCAGAACCGTCTTTTCCTCTCCGGTATAAGGTTTCCATTCCGGAAGAGGATTCCCGTTATAATCCACTCCGTTTGGATCTCCCGTCTTTACGAAATTGGTCC
>CAJUIO010000079.1 GCA_910586025.1 uncultured Lachnospiraceae bacterium | reverse complement strand
GCGGATTGGGGACTTTCACCCGTTAGAACGTGTGCCCACCGGGCACACACAAAAAAATACAGACACGGCCTTTGCCGTGTCTGCTAATTGTTCTCATCCTTAAATATTATCTCACCCTCATATACAAGACCCAGCCTGTCCTTGGCCACGTCCTCAATATACTTCATGGTCTGCGTATATTTCTCATATTGATCTATTTCCTCCGAACGCTTCGTCTCCGCCTCGATCTGTTCGATAAGCGTCTGCTCCTTCTGCGCATAACGGGCCTTCTTTTCCCGCAGCTCAATGCTCTTTATTGCCACCACCACCATAAGCATGATAACAACCATAGACACCAGAAGCATTCCGAACCTGTTCTGCCGCTTTTTGCGGTAAGCCGCTCTTCTCGCCATAGTCCGCTCCTCATGCATTTCAACGTTTACATAGTATTATATTAAGTACTTTTCTACAGGCAGTCAACTTCTTTTTCATATAATTTACAAATCTGCCGCCGCGCCTTATCAGCCCTCTTCCCCCCGCCCCCGCCTTCCTGCGCAGAAATGCAAAGGGAGCAAGGATAAATCGGATCACTGCCAGGACACACCGGGAAATCACCTTCAGCGCCTTACTTACCGCCCGGATGACAAGAGGGCTTAAGGTCTTTTTGTAAGCCAGCATGCCAAGAGACGCCCCCACCACGGCGAACCATCTCAGTATTCCGTCATTTTCCTCATAAAGTACATAAAAAACGCCGATTGCGCAGACCACCCAGAAAATCAGATCCTCCAGGGAAATAAACAGCATATTGTGCTTAATCAGCCGCCGCAGGATCAGAAAGCCGTCATAGACACAGGTAATGACCGCTCCCAGGAAAAACGAGTCCAGCAAAAACATTACTTCATCCACAATCGTCCCGCTCATAGCCACCTACTTGAAAAGCCTCGACAGCAGTGATTCTCCCTTGCCTCCCATTCCCGCCTGTTCCGAGTATGTAAAGCTGTCAACCTTCCCGTCAATGTCCACCTCGCCCTTCTCGAGGGTAAGGCGGTTCACATGGAGCTCGCTCCCCTTAATCATCAGCATTCCCTGATCCGTCTCGAGAATGATCTCATTCAGGTCAAAGGAAAGCACGTCAACAACACCTGTCAAATTACATGTCCTTCTATTTGACAGAGATACTTTATGGGTACGCTTATTTAAGCTGTTTAAATCTTCCATTTCTTTCTCCCGGCTATAATCTTCTCTAAAAAATTATATTAAGGGAGCCTGTAATATATTCTATAAATATCGGAACAAATCTTTCGCTTCCTCTTTTTTTACCGTTTCCTGCACGGTGAGCACCTCCACCTTCACGTCCTTGTTTCCAAACGCAATGGTTATGATGTCTCCGGCCTTTACCTCCGCGGAGGCCTTTGCAGGCCTGTCATTGATCATCACTCTCCCCGCATCGCAGGCCTCGTTTGCAACCGTCCTTCTCTTGATCAGCCTTGATACCTTTAAATATTTGTCCAGTCTCATAAAAGTCTCCTCTCTTTCTTACGGTGCCTCCGTGCGCCGGATGCATATTAACTATGTAAAAAAAGGATCTGCCGGTGGCAGATCCTTCAAATATTTATTAATTCTCGTTAACTGCGTCCTTTAAAGCCTTGCCAGCCTTAAACTTGGGAGCCTTGGAAGCTGCGATCTTCATTACCTTGCCGCTCTGGGGATTTCTTCCCTCTCTTGCCGCTCTCTTGGATACTTCAAAGGTACCAAAGCCAACTAACTGAACCTTTCCGTCCTTCTTCAATTCGTCTGTCACAACATCTGTAAAAGCCTTTAAAGCCGCCTCAGCATCTTTCTTGGATAAATTAGCCTGATCAGCTATAGCTGCCACTAACTCTGTCTTGTTCATGCGAACTCCTCCTCTTTATATGAGTGATAATTTATTTGTCCCTCTCTTGCGGGATGCATATATAATATATATCGTCTTTGGATTTATTTGTCAAGGAAATTTTGTCCTTTTATGCGTACCTGCGGACTTTTTAGTTATTTCCGCTTACTTTGCCCTTGTTTCCGCTGACCGTGGACTTATTTCCGCTCACGGTACTATTATTTGACACGTTTTCCCGCTTCGTTGAGTTGCCCGAAATCTGGTTTCCGCTCACAGTCTGAGGCTTCGTATTGGCAGTGCTCTCCTTCTCAAGAGCCGGGAAGGAAAGGGTCACGTTCTGATCGTCATCCGCAATCTCCACGCTGTAGCTTCTGGTAATATATCCCGTCTTTCTCAGAGTAATGGTGTGGCTGCCGCCGGTCTTGCTATAGGTGACGGGCGCAACCCCCATGTAACGGTTATCCTGATAAACCTCCACACCCGAGGGAGCCGTGACGGTAACGGTGGGCTTGTCGTTTTTCTCTTTCTCCGTCTCGTCCTGCTTTTCCTTTTCCTCCACACTGTTTCCGGATACGGTGGCTGAGGATGTTTCAGATGCCTCATTCAGAGTGATCCTGACTGTCGAGGCTTCGCCCTCCTTCACCTCGAAATACTCCGAGACCGTATCATAGCCGGAAGCGCCGGCGGTGATCTGATGAATGCCAAGGGGAAGTATCACCGTATAAAGATGGTTGACATCCACCCCGTCCACCTGAACAGAAGCGGACTCGGGCCGGACGACAAAGGAAACCTTTCCGCTGTCCGATGCGGGGAGCTCGACATTTCCAAGGTCAAGAACCGTCTCCCGGTTCCTTGCTATGAAAACCTCTCTCATCTCCTCCACTCCGTCCGCCGTGAGCCGAACCGCGTAGCTTCCCTCCGGAACCGTGAGCAGCATATCCGGGGAGATCTCCTGAATCACACTTTGTCCCACTTCGATCCAGCCGCCGATCAGGGCGTCCTCATTGTTGAGATCCAGATATCCGTGTCCGGCCTCCACAATGATGCTGATAATATCGTGTCCCATACCCTTAACAGTCAGCACATCCTGATGAATGATCTGGTTCAGGTCAAGCTCCTCACCGGCCGAAAAAACCTTCGCATCAGGCCGGATGCTGTAGAGATCGCTTCCCACCTCCAGCGTTTTCTTATCTGCGTTCAGCTGAAACTTGCCGATTCCTTCAATGCTCCACACGTCAGAAGAGACGGAAATCCTTCCCGCCTTCTCGAGACTGCTGTTATAGTCCGCATTAACGACCTCTCCCGGCACCAGCTGGGTGATCGCAAGCGCACTGCCGTATTTGTCCTGAACATAAGTACCGCCGTCGTAGATCAGAATCTTCTCTTCTCCCGCATTGGGCAGATACAGGGTAAAGGTTCCCTCCTCCTGATTAACCTCCTGCAGAATCCCGCTGATCTGCGATGTGTAAATATCCACTTCCTCCTCCACTGTGTTATCGTAGGAGCTTTCAAAGGCCGCCTCCTGTGCCAGACCGATTGTTCCGCAGCCTGTCAGCAGAAGACAAAGAAAGACCGTACAGGACTTGACCAGTTTTTCCTTCTTTGTGTTATTTTTCATTATGTACTTCCTTTATTTTATTTTTTGTGCAGGCCCGCAGCTTAAGCGAGCCTGCCTTCTATATGAGTATATCATATTTTTTCTTATATGCCTGTAAAAAATTAATTTTTTCTTTTTCCTGAAGATGAATTTTTTCCAGCTTTTCCATATTTTTTCCGGGTATCCAGGCTTTTCCTGTGTTGTAGTAGAAATTTACAATCTTCCAGAACTTTTCCGGATAGGACAGCCGGTAGCAGAGCTGCACATGCTCCTCCCTGGTAAGTCTGTTCTCCTTCTCGTATGCGTCCAGAAGCAGGAAGCCCGCACTCTTTGCCCAGTCGCTCTTTTCCAGGAGCTTTCTCATGAACAGATAAATATCCCTCACCGGGCTGTCCGGAACACATTTTTCAAAATTAATGACACAGAGCTTATCTCCCTCAAAAATAAGGTTATGATGCTGAAAATCACCGTGGCAGACGATCCTTGGAACGTCTCCATCCGCTTCGCCTGCATGTCTATTGTAATCCTCCGCCGTCTGAAGCGCAAGCTGGAAAAAATAGTCATAGCACTGCATCAGATAAATCTCAAAGTCCGTCTTCTGACCCTTTTCCCTGAGAAACTTTCTGACCCTTCGAAGCTCTCTGTTGTGCTTCTCAAATTCCTGACCTACCGTGAAGGAGCCTCCCGGATGCGGCAGCCCCTCCTCCATATGGGAAGCCTTATGAAGCCTTGCCAGGGTACTCATGGCAAGACGGCATTCCTCCATGTCATGGACATTGCACTCTCTTCCGTCAAAATATGTCTTAAGGATATAGCAGACACCGTCGGAATCAACGGTAAGCAGTTCTCCTTCTTTATTCCTTATAATGGATTCTATCTCCGAAAAACCTCTCTTTTTTATCATGCCGAGCACGGCATCCTGGAAGACGCTTTTCTCCTTATGCCCTCCGTATTCCTTTAAAATCAAGGTTCCTGAATTTGTCTCACACAAAATGCAGCCCCGTCCCCTCCAGGTACGAAGCACTTCCACATCATAGTTTTCAAGCAAACTGACACATCTGTCATTCACAGCCATTACCCCCAATGTAAGTCATATCCTATCTTATGAGGGTAATGTAAAAAGTATTACGTATTTTTCACCATATTCCGTGCCCGTTCCAGCAGGATTTCCCTGGTATTGCAGTCAGGATTATCCACCACCAGGTTGAGAAGCTCGCCAAGCGTCTCTCCCAGCTCTCTTCCCGGCTTCATCCCGGCCTCCCTGATCAGATCGCTGCCGTTTACGGCAAGGCTTCTGAGGGACACACACTGCTTCTTTTCCAATATTTCCCTGTAAATCACGCCCACCTGTGAAAGGCTGCGCTCCTTTTCCTCTCTTTGATAGAGGCTCTGGGCAAGCAGATCCGCCCGTTTTACCTCCAGGAGAAGGGGAAAGACTTCTTCTCCCGTTTTCATCATCGCCCGCCGCACTCCCCTGTAGGTGGGCTCTATGGGCCTGTCATGATACCTGACCAGCTTTTTCACCAGGGCAATGGTGTCATTGTCAAACTTAAGCCTGCGAAGAATCTGCGCCGCAAGCTTCTCCGAGGCCTCCTGATGCCCGTAAAAATGGCTGACCCCGTTCTCATCCGTGGACAGACATTCCGGCTTTCCCATGTCGTGGAAAAGCATGGCAAGCCGCAGCGCCCTGTGAGGACGGACTTCCCGAAGCGCTCTCAGAATATGGGCTCCCACGCTGCAGCAGTGATGGGGATTATTCTGCGGCGTCTCCATGCAAATATCAAACTCAGGCAGAACCGCCCCTGTGATTCCTGTCTCATATGCGGTTCCCAGATAGTCCGGATGATCGGAGACGAGAAGCTTCACCAGCTCCGTCTGAATCCTCTCCGCACTGATGTTTTTGAGGGAGGGGGAAAGCCGCCTGATCGCCGCTGCCGTTTCCTCCTCAATCCGGTAGCCCAGCTGGGCCGAAAAGCGAACCGCCCGCATGATACGCAAGGCATCCTCTGAAAACCGCTCCGCCGGGCTTCCCACGCAGCGAATTATTCCGGCATTGATATCCTTCACTCCCCCAAAGGCATCCACCAGCCCCGCCTCCTCATTATAGGCCATGGCATTGATGGTAAAGTCTCTCCGCCTCAGATCCTCCAAAAGGCTGGAGGTGAAGGTGACTTCTCTGGGGTGGCGCCCGTCCTCATATTCCCCGTCGATTCGGTAGGTTGTCACCTCAAAGCCTTCTCCCTCCCGCATAACGGTCACGGTTCCGTGCCGGATTCCCGTATCAACAGTGCGGCGAAAGAGCGCCTTGATCTGCCCGGGAGAGGCGGAGGTTGTGATATCCCAGTCATCCGGCGTTCTTCCCAAGATGGAATCACGAATGCAGCCGCCTACTGCATACGCTTCGTAGCCGGCCTTTGCAATCGTGTTGATAATGTATTTTACTTTTTCCGGTAATTCTATCATGGTTATACCCTGTTCTTAATATGCCCTGCCCCAGTAAACCATTTTTTTCGCAGGCTTTCCGCAGTATACGCATTTATCCGACAGACATTCCTGCTCAAAGGGCATACACCTGCTGGTCACGGCCATTTTTTCCTTGATCTCCTCCTCACAGGATGTCTCGCCGCACCACATGGCCTTCACAAAGCCTGTTTTCTCAGCGAAAATCCTTTCAAACTCCGCACGATCCGCCGCCGCATAGGTGTGGGCCTGCACATGCTTCCTTGCCTTTTCCAGCATATCGGCCTGAATCCCGGGAAGAAGCTCTGCCACTGTCTCCTCAAGACGATCCAGCGACACCTCGATCTTCTCGCCGTTGTCACGCCGGCAGATCACGCATTTGCCGGCCACGATATCCTTTGGCCCGATCTCTATCCTCATGGGAATTCCCCGCATCTCCTGCTCGGAGAATTTCCATCCGGGGCTCTTGTCCGTATCATCCACCTTCACTCTGAAATTAGAGAGGCGGCTCTTAAGCTCAAAGGCCTTATCAAGAACTCCCTCCTTCTTCTGCTGGATCGGAATGATCATGACCTGTGTGGGTGCGATCTCGGGAGGCAGCACCAGCCCGGAATCATCCCCGTGAACCATAATCACTGCACCGATGATCCTGGTGGACATCCCCCAGGAGGTCTGATGGACATATTTGAGAGTGTTGTCTTTATCCGTAAACTGTATTCCGAAAGCCTTTGCAAAGCCGTCTCCAAAATTGTGGCTGGTTCCGGACTGCAGCGCTTTGCCGTCATGCATCAGCGCTTCTATGGTATAGGTAGCCTCAGCTCCCGCAAACTTTTCCTTTTCCGTCTTGCGTCCTTTGATCACCGGAATAGCAAGGACCTCCTCACAGAAATCCGCATACACGTTCAGCATCTGCTCCGTCCGCTCCTGGGCTTCCTGGGCCGTCGCATGGGCCGTGTGCCCCTCCTGCCACAAAAATTCCCTTGACCTTAAGAAGGGACGCGTCTCCTTCTCCCAGCGCACCACGCTGCACCACTGATTATATACTCTTGGCAGATCCCGGTAGGAATGTATATCTCCTTTATAGAAATCACAGAAGAGAGTTTCCGAGGTTGGCCGCACGCACATTCTCTCCTGCAGAGGATTTAAACCGCCATGGGTCACCCAGGCCACCTCCGGGGCGAAGCCCTCCACATGATCCTTCTCCTTTTCCAGGAGGCTCTCCGGAATAAACATGGGCATGTAGACATTCTCCACTCCCACCGCCTTGAATCTCTCGTCAAGACGTTTCTGAATATTTTCCCAGATGGCATATCCCGCAGGCTTGATCACCATACAGCCTTTTACGTTGGAATAATCAATCAATTCTGCCTTTTTTACCACATCCGTGTACCACTGCGCAAAGTCCTCGTTCATGGATGTTATTGCTTCCACTAATTTTTTCTCAGCCATTTTCTCCTCTTTTCCGCACGGTCCAAAAGCCCCTGTGCTGTGTATTTCTGCACTGTACCATGATTGTAGGCAAAATTCGGGGACTTGTCAACTACCTCCGCCGCCTGTCTGCGTCTTTCTCCTTACGGCCTCCCCCATCCCCATCAGCACAAACGCAAAGGGCAGATTCAGCACCTGGGCAAAGCTCACCATATTGTGAGCCAGATAGCAGAAGGCGCAGACCCCGTACAGATACGCCTGCGGATTCCTCCTCCCGGTCTTCATGCAGCCCCTTATGAAGGATATAAAAATTCCCGCATAGAGGCACACGCCCAAAGCTCCCGTGTTTACAAGCTCTGTGAGCAGCTCGTTGTGCGTGTTGCAAAGACGGTCCTGCCCGAAATTCTCCCGGAGCATTGCCGCAGTCTCCGGCAGAGAATATGCATACCGGGAAAAGCAATCCGGCCCCACGCCGACCAGCTTGTGCAGAAGCGGCATTTCCCTCCATGCCTCCACTCCGGCACGAAAGGCCGCACCCCTGCCGTTGCCCCAGTCCTCCCCGAGCCGGAAAAGGCTCTGATCCTGCAGTAAAGGGATTCCCCTGCCGGTGTTTATGACTGCCAGAACCAGCCACATTCCCATACCCAAAACCACTGACACCGGAATCAACACCCTCGCCCTTTGCACCGCTTCTTTCCAACCGTCTCTTTTTTCCAGAGCCCGCACCGCCGCAAATCCAAATGCCGCGCCAAGGCAGACCCATGCCGCAAAAGAGGAAGACGTGAAATAACCGCAGAGATTATCCAGGTCATAATTATATCTTTCGGGAAGCAAAAAACGCAGCAGCCTTACCAGCTGTGCGGACATGCCCCACAAAAAAACGAGAATCAGCCAGTCCGTGATGCTCTCCCCCCGTCCTGCCACAATCCACAAAAGGATAAGGAAAAGGGCCGCAAACCACAAAAACACACTGCTGCTCCCCTGGCTGAAACCTGCCATGAAGGCAATCACCGTATAAGCGCCGCAAAGAACCCGCCGCCATATGCCGCCGCTGCGTCCCGTCTCCCAAAACAGGAAGAGGCAGATGCCCACGGGAGCCGTCACTGCAAGATAACCGCAAAACCAGTTGATATTTCCCAGTGTGGAAATAAAATCCGGCTGTATAATCTCAAATTTCACGGGATAAAAGGAAAAGCGGTTGCAGATCCCCAGCAGAAATACCGCTGCCGATGCCGCCATACAGCCATGCAGCACGAATCTGCCTCCGTCCCACATTCTGGAAATCATGAAGTAAAGCCCGCAAAGAAGTATCAGCGGGATACAGCCTATGTACCAGCCCTCCGTGCCCCAGAGGGCCTCCTGCCTGTATTCGGTCAGAATATAGGACCAGAATACACAGGTGGCATAAAGCATTACAAAAAGATCCGTTGCGGAAATCCTCTCCCACTCTATCAGGTACGGCCTCCTGCCGCTTCCCTTTTCCCGGAGAAAAAAGACAAGATGCGCAAGACCGCAGATTATGAATATGGCAAAGGCGGCAATGGATACATAGAGGAAAAAACGGTTCTTGGCCTCCCCTATATTCACATACCCGTCCTGCACATAGAAGGGATATATGCACAAAAGTATTGTCAGATACGCACAGGCAAAAAGATTGTCAATTTTTTTCAGCATGGCTCTTCCTTTGTCCCGAATAGGTACTTACAGGTCTCACAGATAATCACAAGCCCCAGGGGGCCTTTAATAATACCAAATATACCAAATAATCTGACTCCTGCAAATACCGAGAATAAAATTCCAACCGGCCAGATTCCCACCTTGCTCCCGATCAGCCTGGGCTCCAAAAATTCGCGGAGCAGGGCGCAGACCACGTACAGACACAGAATCACTCCGGCCTGAATGTAATTTTTCTCCATGAGGCGGAAGAAGGCAAGCGGCACCAGCATGATCCCTGTTCCCACAAACGGAAGCGTATCCATAAATCCCGTGGCAACCCCGTAGGCGATACCGCCCTTTATCCCAATTATGCCCAGAGTTGCGGCGCACACCCCGCTTATGATAAGTAGAATTGTCACCTGAGCCTTCAGATAGGTCTTAAGGTAAACCACAATCTTTCCGGCCACCTCCCTCACACCGTCAAGATCCTTATTCCTCCTGACCATCTCCACGATCTGATCATAGTCCTTGAGCATGAGAAACACGGCAATCACCATTACCACAAAAAAACCGGCAAATCCGGCTGCGTTTTTGGCATAGGACATGGATTTATTCATGATGGCGGGCCAGATATTGACCTCCAGATTCTCCACGAAAATATTGACCTGCTCCAGAATATAGCTCTCCATGGCCTTCCCGTCGATTCCAAAGCTGCTCTCCATAAAATCACAGCAGCTTCCCAGAAATCCGCACAGCTGCGGCCCGCAGCCGGAGAACTGTCCGGCAATCTCCCCTCCCTTCTGAACCACCAGGCCGCCCAGCACCCAGAATAAGAGCAGCACGGCACCAAAAAACATAAAAAGAAGGATTCCGGCAAGAAAGGATTTTTTGATTTTCAGGGGAAGCTTACCGGTGAATTTACCAAGCAGTCCCGCAAGGAGAAAGGCCAAAATGAATGGAGAAAATATGGGGCTTAAAAATTTCATAAACAGATAGACACCGACTGTTACGGTCAAAACTATAATATATCTTTTATCCATAAAAATCACCCACCCGCTATTCTAAAACGCCGTCGCAAACGTCGTCACCTATAGTATGGATGATTTTCTTGAGAATATCATAAAATTTCAGATTTCCCTGTTAAAAAAGGGGCGGAAGATTTCCTCCTCAGGTGTCTGTTCAAAGCAGACCTCCCCGCCCGCAGCCGGATGTCTGAACTGAAGCCTGTATGCGCAAAGCGCCACGTTCTTCAGACCGATCTCCCTGCTCAGCTGCCTGTCCTGTTCACTGCCGTATTTGTGATCGCCAAGCAGAGGCATACCGGCATTCGCCATCTGAAGACGAATCTGGTGGTGCCTCCCTGTAAGCAGTGAAATCTTTATGAGAGAAGTCTCCTGCCAGGGCTCGAGTACCATCAGGGTTTCGATCAGGCTGTACTCAAGCACGGCCCTCTTGGCATCCGGAAAGCCCTGATCCACTATCCGGGATAAATTCGTCCTTCCGTCCTTGTACAGATAATCCTCCAGCCTTCCCTGTTCCCTCTCCGGCCTTCCGTGTACGACGGCATAATAATATTTGCGGAAAACGCCGTCTGCGATCTGTCGTCCCAGACAGGATGCCGCCTGTTTTGTCTTGGCAAAGACCAGAATACCGGAAACCGGCTGATCCAGTCTGTGGATAACACCGAGATAGGGGGCGCTTGGCACCGCTCTTTCCGCTTTTGCGGCCAGATAATTTTTGAGCTCGCTGACCATGTCCTGCTGCCCCAGCCTGGCAGTCTGGGTGGCAATCCCCGCAGGCTTATAAACCACTATGATATGTGAATCCTCAAACACTATGTTCTTTTGCAATGAAAATCCCGTCCTTCTTATACCTTAAACCGGTACCCCACTCCCCAGATTGTTTCGATATACTGAGGCTTTGCCGAATCGTACTCTATCTTTTCGCGTATTTTCTTAATATGAACCGTCACCGTGGCGATATCCCCTATGGAATCCATATCCCAGATTTCCCGGAACAGCTCCTCTTTTGTATATACGTGGTTGGGATGCTCCGCAAGAAAGGTAAGGAGATCAAATTCCTTGCCTGTAAACGCCTTTTCCGTTCCGTCAATGCTGACTCTCCTGGCCGTCTTGTCGATACGGATTCCCCTGATCTCAATGATGTCGTTATTTTTCTGACTGGATCCCACCAGCCTGTCATACCTGGCCATATGGGCCTTTACCCTGGCAACCAGCTCGCTGGGGCTGAAGGGCTTGGTCATATAGTCGTCCGCTCCCAGGCCAAGGCCTCTGATCTTGTCGATATCATCCTTTTTGGCGGACACCATAATGATAGGGATATTCTTCTCCTCTCTGATATGCCTGCAGATTTCAAAGCCGTCCATTCCCGGCAGCATGAGATCCAGCACAATCAAGTCAAACTCTCCCGCAAGGGCCGTTCTGAGGCCCTCGTCACCCGTATTCCGGATACTCACCTCAAATCCGCTCAGTTCCAGATAGTCCTTTTCCAGATCCGCAATCGCCTCTTCATCCTCGATAATCAATATTCTGCTCATCTTAAGCCTCCTCCTGATTTTAATCCTGCGCTTCCTGATATTTTCTGATCACAAAATGCATGCAGGTTCCCTCGCCCTCTTTGCTTGTAGCCCAGATATAGCCTCCATGGTCCTCTATGATCTTTTTCACAATGGAAAGTCCGATTCCGCTGCCCCCCTGGGCCGAATTCCGGGACGCATCCGTCCGGAAGAACCGCTCGAAAATGCTGGGAAGATCTCTGGCCGCAATTCCCTTGCCGTTGTCCTCGATCTCCACCCTCACGGAATCAATCTCGTCCAGGATCCGGATGTCGATCTCTCCCTTTTCCTTATCCATATATTTTACACTGTTTCCTATGATATTATTTATGACGCGCTTCATCTGCTCCGGATCCGCAATGATCTGTGTGTCGGGCGATATCAGGCTGGAATAGTTCAGCGCAATGTTCTTGGATTCCAGATCAAGCCCGACCTCCTCGATACAGTCCCCAAAGTATTCTGACACGTTGATCTTGTGGAAATGGTAGGGAATCCTGTTAGAATCAATTCCCGAGTAGACCGTCAGCTCATTGATCAGCCGGTCCATGTCGTTGGCTTTATTGTATATGGTCTTGATATATTTGTCTATCTTCTCCGGAGTATCGGCAACGCCGTCCATAATCCCCTCCACATAGCCCTTGATTGCCGTGATGGGCGTTTTCAGATCATGGGAGATGTTGCTTACCAGCTCCTTATTCTGCTTTTCAGCCAGAATCTTCTCATCCGTGGATTCCTTCAGCCTAAGCCGCATATCCTCATAATTCCGGTACAGCTCTCCGATCTCTCCGTCCTGCTTGGCGGGAAGCATATACTCGAGATTTCCCTCCGCAATGTTCTGCATGGCTATATTCAGCTGGTTGATCGGATCAAAAACGCCCTTTGCAATCCACTGGGTCAGGAACAGACTGGTAAAGAACAGGATCACCATGATGGAAATCGCCATATCCACGAACAGCTTCCTGGAAATCAGGGGATTCGCCCTTGTTATGACAAAGAAGCTGCCCTGGCTTCCGTCCCCGAAATAAAAATCCATATGACGGACCTGCTTTTTCATGTCGTCAAAGTAAATACTCTGGGAGATCTCAGAATCAATATTATCCTCCTCAAAATCCGGAAGCCTGTCAAAGATCTGGCTTGAGGCCAGTTCATTTCCCGTATAATACAGCTCATCGTTTCTCCGGATAATAATATAGGAAGATTTACCGGAAATCCTGTCATTAATGCTCTCAAGCACGTTCTCATTCTCCAAAGCGTCAGGATTATCCCTCAGTCTGTCCTTCACCTCGAAAAAGATCTCATCAGACATAACTCTGGATGCCTGCGTCGGATCAATGAGAACATTGTAATCACTGTTCCGAAATCCGTACTCCTCCTGCTCCTTCAAAAGGTAGCTCCCGATAGCCAGAAAAGCCGTGACAGCCATTGCAAGCGGCAGCAATATAATTGTAAAAAATGTGATTAAAAGACGAGTCTTAAATTTCATGTTTGATCTGCTCTCCTCACTAACGCCCATTATGTCACAGCCGTGGGCGCCTGTGACCGCCATTCGCCGTTCGTCGAACATGCAAGCATGCTCTCCTCACTAACGCTCATTATATCATAGATTCTTTCTTATGACTTATAAAAGAAAATCGTAATCTCTAAAAAATTTATAAATTGTATTGACTAATCTCTTTATTTTGCTATACTGATATCAGTAATCATTATCAATTTACAAGGAAAGGAATTACGATGGTTTTAAAGCACAGCAGACAGAGGGATTCCATTAAAGAATTTCTTATGGGCCGCAAAGACCATCCCACGGCATCTGTGGTGTACGACAATGTACGCAGGTCTTTTCCCAACATCAGCCTTGGCACTGTTTACCGGAATCTTACTTTATTGACAGACATTGGAGAAATATCCAGAATTCATGTCGGAGACGGTGTGGATCACTTTGATGCAGATACCTCGCCCCATTACCATTTTATCTGCAGGGAATGCGGCTGCGTCAGAGACCTTGACATGGCAGGCATTGATCTTGACGAGATGGCCTCCCGGAATTTTGACGGCCAGATAGAATGTCATACCGTATATTTTCACGGCAGGTGCAGGGATTGCTGCCAGAACCTTCATTCGGTTAAAGCATAGTGAATTATATCATTCATTATGTCAATAATAAAAAATAAAACATGAAAAGGAGATTGATACTATGAAATTTGTATGTCAGGTATGTGGTTATGTTCACGAGGGAGATTCCGTTCCGGAGAAGTGTCCTGTATGTAATGCGCCCTCTGATAAGTTTACCGCTCAGGCTGACGGAAAGACATGGGCTGCAGAGCATGTTGTAGGCGTTGCCAAGGGTGTTTCCGAGGATATTCTTGCAGATCTGAGAGCTAATTTCAACGGCGAGTGCACAGAGGTAGGTATGTACCTTGCTATGGCGAGAGTCGCTCACAGAGAGGGTTATCCCGAAATCGGTTTATATTGGGAGAAGGCCGCATGGGAAGAGGCAGAGCATGCCGCTAAATTTGCAGAGCTGCTCGGCGAGGTTGTTACGGATTCCACCAAGAAGAATCTGGAAATGAGAGTTGATGCCGAGAACGGCGCAACCGCTGGTAAGTTTGATCTCGCAAAGAGAGCCAAGGCCGCTAACCTGGATGCAATCCATGATACCGTTCATGAGATGGCAAGAGATGAGGCAAGACACGGCAAGGCATTCGAGGGTCTGCTTAAGAGATACTTTAACTAAGATAAAACAGTTTACGGATACGAAAGGAGAATTTTGTTATGCAGAAATATTTTTGTAATCCCTGTGGATACACCTATGATCCTGAGAAAGGAGATCCCGAGCATGGAATCGCTCCCGGAACCGCATTCGCAGATCTTCCCGACAACTGGGTATGCCCTCTGTGCGGCGTGAGCAAGGATATGTTCCAGCCCTGCATCAACAATTACAACTAGATTAGGAAGCAGGCGATAAGCCTGCTTCTTTTATACCCTTTTGGGCGGCTCCGCTCAGCATTCTGACGGATTAATCAGAAAGAAGAGGATATTTATCAAAATTTTAGAAGTATTTTATTGACGATATATTCATCTCTTTGCTACAATAAAACAAAGCACAGAAATTCTAACGGAAATTCGTTCTATCATCTCAGTATCTGACCGACATTCCTTTCGGGGATATGTTATCTGTTTTAGAATCCTTGCTTTTATCACCATTTTGAATATAACAGGGCAGGGATCAGCTGACCTTTCCTTCCGCCCTGTCAAAGGAGGACAGATGGGAAAGCCCAAAGAGACAAAAGACATTGTGGAAAAGGAATTTTTATCCTTTCCGGATATCGCCGCTGATGTGATTAATGCACTATTGTACCAGGGGCGTAAAGAAACCGAAGCCAAAAGTCTGCTCGCCGGGCCTACGGAGAGTATCTATCAGGGGAGGAAGAAGCTTCGTAACCAATACGAAGATGTGTGTAAATTCGAGGTCACGAATGGAAAAATCAGACTGATGTATCTGATCGCCAATCAGACCAAAACGGATGGCAAGATGCTGCTTCGCAAGGCAGGCTATACAGGAGGAGTATACCGAAGCCAGTATGGGAACCGGACACAGAAGCCCTTTCCCGTCATAGCGTTCGTGCTCTACTGGGGAATTCCCAGATGGAGGGGAAACCGGAACAGCCGAAGATTGTTCCGGCATCAGGAGCTTTCGGAGAAAGCCTGGAGCTATATTGACGAGATGAAGCTTCACGTTTTTGAAATGAGGTATCTGCCGGAGGAGACGAGGAAACTATTTCAGAGCGACATGCGCATCGTGGTGGATTTCCTGGCTGAAGGCGACAGTTACCGCTCCAGCAGGAAGATCACACATAAAGCGGCATTGATCCGGATGATCCGGGTGCTGTCGGGAGACACCGATACGGAGGATGTGGAGCAATGGATGAACCAACAGGGAATCAGGGAGGAGGACGAGATTAAAATGTGTGAATTATTTGACCAGTATGAAAGACGGGGCCTTGCCAGAGGCAGGGAGGAAGGAAGAACCGAAGGAATCGCAGAAGGAGAAGCCAAGGGAGAAGCGCTCTTTGCCAGTCTGGCGCAGTCTCTCATAGACAGTGGCAGAATCGGAGATTTGAAGAAAGCCCTGTCTGACCAGGGCTACCGCAGGCAGCTGTATATAGAAGCCGGACTGTCCTATGCTGCTGTCTGACCGTCTGAAAACCGCCCTTTAAGCAAGGGCGGTTTTAGAGTCGGCCCCGCATCTTAAAGCCTCACCGTATCTCCGTTCTTCACTGCCTTTGTGGATGAGAGCAGTATTTTGCTCTCACTATCGAGCGCACCCTCCACGGCCACCCAGCTCTCGTTACGGTCTTTGATCTTTACATCCACCTCCTCCACATAATATTCCATTCCAAGGATTCCTTCCCGCTCCTTCACCACATAGACCCAGCTTCTTGTTTCCAAAGTATTTACCGCAAGGGGTGGGATACACAGGGGCTGCTGCTCTCCTGTCTCCGAGCGTGTCATAACACCGGACAGTCCCGGCATCCCCGTCCCTTCCGGAAGATTAATATAGAGGTCAAAGCTTCCCGGCATGGTTTCGCTCTCAGCCAGATAGTCCACCTTCAGATCCTTCTCCTTACCGCTCCCCTCCAGCTTCAAGGTCACGGAGTCGTTTAAGCCCACATATTTCTTTTCATCCCTGCCAAGGACTGCCTTGAATTGACAGGGAACCGAATCGTCGGCCATCAGCATAACCGCCGTATCCGGAATTCTGCCGCCCGCACTCACATAAATATCCGTAATCAAACCTCCCGCACAAGCCGTGACTATGCCCTCCTGTTTTTTGATCTCCTGATATTGGGAGAGATCCTCCTGCCGGCCGGAAAGATCCACCCGCAAGGTATCGAGTGTCGCATCCTCGTTTTCCGGAAGAAGAATATCCTCCACCCTTCTTTCCGCATCCTTTATGGTATTGTCCCTGTTCCATCTGGCATCGGCCTCCGCATATGCGGCGGACTGCAGCTCATCACGCAGCTCATCGCTCATTCCTCCGTCCTGTTCATCGATGTCCTCCTCCACCTGACTGATGCCCTCAGCCGCCCGGCCAACCAACGTGTCCTGATATCTCGCCAGAGCATCGTAATCCTCTCTGGCCCGCTCCTCCTCCAGGGCCTTTTTCTGCCTGGCAAGCTCCTGATTCTGAAGAATCGTGTTGATCTGCAGCTGCAGCTTATGGATCTCATCCTGCTTTTCCTCCATGATTTCGTCAAGATCTTCCATATCTATCGTAAAGAGCACATCACCCTCTTCCACCTTATCGCCCACCTGAACCATAAGATGATCGATCCGCAGACCGCCAAGGCTGGAAACGGGATCTTTGTTCCCCGCTATGACGATCCCTTCCAACTCCACTATGTGCTCGATGTATTTCCGCTCCGCCGCAACCGTACTGACAATGGGAAGCTCGGAGGTGTAGATGCTCTTTGACAATACGGTGCAAAACCACATCAGGATCAAAAACAAAAGAAATCCCGCCAATATTTTTTTCTTTCTCTGCATGTTACTTCTCTCCTATACCTATTCCTTTTAGGCTTCGGGTGCCAAAGCCATGTCTGCGCAGTGCGCCTGGCAGTTTGCACAAAAATATTTGTGCAACTGACTTTTGTGCGATGAAGGTGAGACTCATAAATCGTGGAAGCCTCTG
>CAJUIO010000078.1 GCA_910586025.1 uncultured Lachnospiraceae bacterium | reverse complement strand
GCCGGGAGCTTGACCCGCGGGGGTGTCTGTGCGATCGGTGTTCGGTTTTGAGGGTATGACTATTTTATATAATAAAGATTAAAAAGCAGTTTATACTGCTTTTTTTGTTATAAAAATCTTATGCGCACGGATGCACTTTAGGGGTCGTATGAATTTAGGTTGTGTGAAAAGAACGGATATGCTATAATTTTTTTTGAATGTAATAAATTAACGAATGAATCAATGAGGATAGCGATGAGCGAAGAATTCACACAGAAGATTTCAGACGCAGAGCTTGTTCTGGTGGGAATAGGGGAAGAATTAGAGATCGGGCGAAAGACCATGGAGAAAAATGATCTTTATGCCCGGGCATTTGAACAGGCCGGGGAAGATCAAAAGAGATTTCCTTACATAGAAAAGCATTTTTTTGACAGGAGCGGTGATGAGGCGGTTCTATCAAGAAAGTCCGATTACAGCCGTCTTGCCGGACTGCTGGAGGGAAAGAATTATTTCGTGGTGACCTTGTGTACGGACGGGTTGATTCACGGGACGGGATTTGACGAGGGCAGAATCGTCGAACCATGTGGAAATATGGAAAAGATGCAGTGCGCTGATAAGTGTACGCCGGAGATATATGACAGAAAAGAGGAAGTGCGTAAGCTGGGGGAGATGCTTCTTTCGGGCCGGGAGCCGGATGATTTTACGGTGCCGTTCTGTCCGCTGTGCGGAAAGGAACTGGTATTTAACAATATCTCGGCAGAGAATTATGCGGAGGAGGGATATCTTAAGCGGTGGGCTTCCTACACAAAATGGCTTCAGGGCACTGTGAACAGGAGAGTGTGTATGGCGGAGCTTGGTGTGGGAATGCGGTTTCCAACGGTGATACGCTGGCCCTTTGAGAAGATTGTCTATTTTAATCAGAAGGCATTTCTTTTCCGAATACACAGCAGGCTGTATCAGACCGCACAGGAGATAAAGGAAAGAAGCAGAGGGATTGAGGCTTCAGTGCCGGACTTTTTAAAAGCATTGTCTAATGAAGCTTAATATGATAAAATGATAGGCGAAATGAGTGAAAGTGGGTGGATAGAATGGCTTCAGACGAAGAATATTTAGATGGTTTAATGAAATCTTTAATGGATGCGGATCCAGATCAGAATGATATAGGTACAGGAGGAGAGAATCCCTTGATGGATCCTGATTCTGCTGATTTTTTTGGTGGAATTGATTCTGCGGTAAGTCAGATGGATGATGACGAGGAATGGGTGGCCAGACTGGATGATCTGCTTATGTCTGCTGAAGGGATGAATCAGAAGCCGGCCGAATCCGATGCGGAACCCGCCAGGAGTACGGATGCGGCAACGGATGCGGAGGCTGAAAAGGACGTAAATCCTGCACAGAGCGTGGATGCTGCGGTTAAGGCGCCTGCACCGGTATCCGGTGCGGATTCGAACGATTCAGCAGCAGAGCCAAAGAATGCGGAAAGCGACGGGGCGGAGGATGTGAATGATCTTCTTGACTCGATTCAGATGCTGGATGTGGACGGAAAAGATTCCGCTAAGCAAAAAAAGAAAAAGAAGTTTAAATTTCCCTGGGGTAAGAAGAAGGGGGAGGATGAGAATTCTTCGGAAGATCAGTCCGCTGATGACGCAAAGCCCAAGGAGATGAGTCTTAAGGATATCGAGAAGAAGGGTAAGAAGAAGGATAAAAAGCAGAAATCGGGAGAGGAAAATAAAGCAGGAGGGTTCAAACGTTTTCTGGAGCTTTTATTTGCGGAAGAGGAAGAAGAGGAGCCTAAGGCCGAAGAGAAGAAAACCGGGAGTGAAAATGACGAGCTCCTGAAGCAGTTAGAAAAGGAAGATAAGGGAGGAGCCAAGAAGGGGAAGGACAAGAAGAAGGATAAAAAGGAAAAGAAGGAGAAGAAGCCGCCCAAAGAAAAAAAACCTAAGGAAAAGAAGAAAAAACCGGAGCCGAAGCCGGAGAAGACAAAGGCAAAGGAGCCTCCTTCAAAGCCTGTCGGCAAAAAGAATCTTTTCCTGGCTTGCGCATTCTCTCTGAGCATACTTGTCGCCGTGCTTCTGCTCAATATCGTCCTCACGGATTTCGCAATGAAACAGGATATTGCAAATGCCCAGGAGAATGGAAATTATAAGGACCTTTATCAGCTTCTCTACGGCAAGGAGCTGGACGAGGAGGAGACACAGGCCTTTGGCAGGGCAAGTCTCGTGCTTCAGATGGAAAGAAAGCTGGATATCTATGAGTTTTATAAGGAAGCAGGAGACAGCGTGAGAGCGCTTGACGCGCTGCTTCAGGGGGCGAAGAGATATCAGGAGCTTGAAGGTACTGATACATATGGTGCTTTTGAGGAGCTGCAGCGTATGTATCTGGTGATCCTGGAGCATTTGAATCTGGACTACGGAATCGGCGAGGAGAAGGCCGTGGAAATCAATTCCTTCGAGGGAAGGGATTACAGGAGAAGAATCTACTCTGCCGCAGGAGGAACGGCCCGCGCATCTTCCGATCTTCCGGACGGGGAGCAGGCGGCAGACGCGCAGCAGGAAAGCGCTCCTGAGAACCTGGATATTCTTCCGGAGGAGGAAGATATCATTGATCCGGAACCGCAAACTGAAGGGGAATAAACATGACCGCAATTATTGACTATGATGCCGGGAATATCAGAAGCGTGGAGAAAGCGCTTCTGGCGCTCGGAGAGGAAACCACGGTTACGGGAAAGGCAAGCGAGATCCTTGAGGCTGACCGGGTGATACTGCCAGGTGTAGGAGCCTTTGGGGATGCCATGAAAAAGCTGTGGGAATATGAGCTTGTGGATGTGATCCGGGAAACGGTGCGGAAGAAAACACCGTTTCTTGGGATCTGCCTTGGGCTGCAGCTTCTTTTTGAGAGGAGTGACGAGAGCCCGGGGGCAGAAGGCCTCGGTATTTTGGAGGGAGAGATTCTGAGGATTCCGGATAATGCGGGGGTGAAGGTTCCGCATATTGGATGGAATTCCATTACATATCCCAACAGGGGAAGGTTATTTGAGGGAATACCGGAAAATTCCTATGTATATTTTGTTCATTCTTATTATCTGAAGGCGGCGGATAAGGAAATTGTGACCGCGCAGACACAGTACGGCGCGCTGATTCATGCCTCTGTGGAGAAGGATAATGTCTTTGCCTGCCAGTTTCATCCGGAGAAGAGCTCGGAGATCGGACTAGCGATCCTGAGGAACTTTATTTCGATAAACAGGGAGGAGTAGCCGATGCATACGAAAAGGATTATTCCCTGTCTGGATGTGAATAAGGGAAGAGTGGTTAAGGGGACGAATTTTGTAAACCTGCGCGATGCGGGCGATCCTATTGAGGTGGGAAAGCTCTATGACAGAGCAGGAGCTGACGAACTGGTGTTTCTTGATATTACGGCATCCTCCGATGCGAGAGATATCAGGGCGGAGCTTGTGAGAAAGGTTGCGGAAACGATTTTCATTCCGTTTACAGTGGGAGGCGGGATCCGCAGCGTGGATGATTTCAGAATGATTTTGAGAGAGGGGGCGGACAAGGTAGCCGTTAATTCGGCGGCTATCATGAATCCGGCCCTGATCAGCGAGGCTGCGGAGCGTTTTGGAAGTCAGTGTGTCGTAGTCGCCATTGATGCGAAAAAGAGGCCGGATGGCGGCTATAATATTTTTAAAAACGGCGGAAGAGTGGATATGGGAATGGATGCGGTGGAATGGGCCGTAAAGGCGGAGAGGCTGGGAGCCGGTGAGATTCTGCTTACCAGTATGGACTGTGACGGAACAAAGGCCGGATACGATATAGAGCTTACGAGGGCGGTGGCTGAGAGCGTTTCTATTCCTGTGATCGCATCCGGAGGAGCGGGGACGAAGGAACACTTTTACCAGGCGCTTGCAGAGGGAAAGGCACAGGCGGCTCTTGCGGCGTCTCTGTTCCATTACAGGGAGCTGGAAATTGCGGATGTGAAGGAGTATCTCAGAGGCCGGGGTGTTTCGGTAAGGCTTTAGAGACAAAAGAGGTAATGGCAATGGCAATGATCACAAATGACTGGCTGGATATCGTGAAGGACGAATTTTCCAAGCCATATTATAAAGAGCTGTATCAGTTTGTTCTGAAGGAGTACAACACACATGTGGTTTATCCTCCTTCGGACGATATTTTTAACGCCTTTCACTTTACGCCTCTCAGTAAGGTGAAGGTGCTGATTCTGGGACAGGATCCTTATCACAATGCGCACCAGGCTCACGGGCTGTGTTTTTCGGTGCTTCCGGATCAGCGGGAGATACCGCCTTCCCTCCAGAATATTTATCAGGAGTTAAAGGAGGATCTGGGGTGCTTTATCCCCAACAACGGCTATCTCAAAAAATGGGCCGACCAGGGAGTTCTGATGCTGAATACGGTGCTCACGGTTCGGGCGCATCAGGCTAATTCCCATCAGGGAAGAGGCTGGGAGAAATTCACCGATGCGGTTATAGAGGCTGTGAACGCACAGCAAAGGCCGGTTGTGTATCTGCTTTGGGGAAGGCCTGCTCAGAGCAAGATCCCCATGCTCACCAATCCCGGACATCTGATTTTAAAGGCGCCTCATCCGAGTCCGCTGTCTGCGGGCAGAGGCTTTTTCGGATGCAGGCATTTCAGCCAGGCCAACGCCTTTCTTGAGAGAAACGGGCTGGAACCTGTAGACTGGCAGATAGAAAATATTGACTGACGCGGATTACAGAAGGAGAAACGAGACATGAATAAGAAATCCTTTATCACAAAAGAAAAGGCAATGGAAATTGCAAAAATATATCCAACCCCCTTTCATATATATGACGAAAAGGGAATCCGTGAAAATGCCAGGGCCGTGAAGGAGGCTTTTGCCTGGAATCCTGGTTTTAAGGAGTATTTTGCGGTGAAGGCCAATCCCAATCCCTGTCTGATCGAGATGCTGGGAGAATATGGCTGCGGCTGTGACTGCTCGTCCATGACAGAGCTCATGCTGGCCAAGGCGATCGGTATGCGGGGGGAGGATATTATGTTTTCCTCCAACAATACGCCGGCGGAGGAGTATGCCTATGCGGCCGAAATCGGTGCTATTATCAATCTGGACGACATCACGCATATCGACTTTGTGGAGGATATCCTGGGCAGGCTTCCGGAGACCATGAGCTGCCGGTACAATCCCGGCGGGGTTTTTAAGATGAGCAACGGCATCATGGATAACCCGGGAGATGCCAAGTACGGATTTACCACGGAGCAGATGTTTGAGGGATTCCGGATTCTGAAGGAAAAGGGGGTAAAGAATTTCGGGATTCACGCTTTTCTTGCGAGCAACACCGTGAGCAATGAGTATTATCCCGTTCTTGCAGGACAGCTTTTTGAGCTTGCCGTGTGCCTGAAAAGGGAGACCGGAGCCGAGATCCGCTTTATCAATCTCTCGGGAGGAGTGGGGATTCCCTATGAGCCTGACACGGAGCCCAATGATATCCGCCTGATCGGGGAGGGTGTGCGCAGGGCGTATGAGGAGGTGCTCGTACCGGAAGGAATGGGGGACGTAGCCATCTATACGGAGATGGGACGCTTTATGATGGGACCCTACGGCCAGCTTGTGACAAAGGCTATTCACGAGAAGCACACGCACAAGGAGTATATTGGTGTGGATGCCTGTGCGGTGAATCTCATGCGTCCTGCCATGTATGGGGCATATCATCACATCACCGTGCTCGGAAAGGAGGACGCTTTGTGTAACCATAAGTATGACGTTACGGGCTCTCTTTGCGAGAATAATGATAAGTTTGCCATAGACAGGATGCTGCCGGAGATAGAGATTGGTGACTATCTGGTGATTCATGATACGGGTGCCCACGGCTATGCCATGGGATACAACTATAACGGAAAGCTGAAGTCCGCGGAGCTTTTGCTTAAGGAGGACGGGGCGGTGGAGATGATCCGGAGGGCGGAGACACCCAGAGACTATTTTTCCACCTTTGACTGTCTTCCCGTTTATAACAGGCTGGAAAAGGCCTGATAAAAAAGTGCTTGTCAATAACAGCCGAATATGTTATAGTAATATTCGGTTGTTGTGCTAAGCTTTTAGCCGGCGTGTCGGAATGGCAGACGAGGCAGACTCAAAATCTGTTGTGGGCAACCACGTATGGGTTCAAGTCCCATCGCCGGCATCTGAGAAGGTTTTCCAGCAGAAGCTGGAAAACCTTTTTGTGTGTAGAAAAGCAATGACATGGCGCGGCCGGAGCAAGAATGACAATGTGCATAAAAAAACGGACCGGACACTACGGAACAGTAATGGGATTGCAGAGAAAATTATTTTCCCACTTGACTAACATTGTGCAAGTTGCTATAATGAATGTAATTAAGAAATTCATTAGTTATCTAATTGGATTGTTACTGCGCAGGCAGGCAAAACCAGATTTTACAAATTGATCAGACGGATGAGATAATTTGCGGTGATTGATTTGTAGAGTTTGGTTTTTTTATTCAAAAAATTTTGTTTGTTGTGTTTTACTGATTTGGAGAATAGAAGTTGCGTATCGAGAAAATAATTAATAACAATATCATATCGACGAGAGATGATAAGGGTATTGAACTGGTAGCTATGGGAAAGGGAATCGGGTTCGGCCAGAGGGCCGGAGGCGAGGTGGAGGAGGGCAGAATCGAGAAGATTTTCCGGCTGGAAAACATTGATGATACAGAGTATTTTAAAAATCTGCTGGCATCGCTCCCCATAGAATTTATAAGACTTTCTAATGAGATTCTGTCTTATGCCAAGGAAACGCTGGGCTTTGAACTGAATTCCAACAGTTATCTTGGACTGACGGACCATATAAATTTTGCAGTGGAGAGGCAGCGCAAGGGTATGGTGTTCAGCAACGCCCTTCATGATGAGATCAAGCTTTTTTATCCCAATGAATATCTGGTCGGCAAGCATGCGCTGTATCTGATCGAGAATCAGACCGGCTGCCGCCTGCCCGAGGACGAGGCGGCATCCATTGCGCTTCATATTGTAAATGCGGAGATGAATTCGGCGATCAGCACCACCTTCGTCATCACGAAAATGATGAGGGAGATGATGGAGATTATCGAAGAGAAGGTAGGACTGTCCGAGAAATCGGAATATCCGAGAGACGTTCTGATTGCAAATATCAAGTATCTTGCGAAGAGACTGGTGTCGGAGGAACCCCTCAGGGGAAGGGAGGATATGCTTCTGCATCAGTTTGTGAAGAAAAATTATCCTGAGGAATATATACTAATCGACAGGGTGAACCGGTATATTGAAGAGAGGTATCAGTGCTTCATGACTGAGGAGGAGAAGCTTTACCTTGTTCTGAATGTTAAGAGAGTGAATGATTTGTATGCGCGATAGAAAGGAGAAGGCAGTATGAAACTATTTCAGGGTCTGTTCGGTAAGAACGACGGAATTCGGTTGGTATCTCCCACGGACGGGAAGCTTGTCAGCATCAAGGAGGTGAGCGACCCCACTTTCAGTGAGGAGATTCTGGGAAAGGGCGTAGCGGTAATTCCGTCAGACGGGAAGTTCTGTGCGCCGGCGGACGGAACTGTCACCACGGTGTTCCCCACGGGTCATGCGGCGGCGGTTACTACGGAGGAAGGCGTGGAGGTGCTGATTCACATAGGGCTTGATACGGTGAAGCTTGACGGAAAGCACTTTACCATCCGAACCGAGGAAGGAAAAAAGGTAAAAGCGGGAGATGTGCTGATTGAGGCCGATCTGGAAAAAATCAAAGAAGAGGGCTATGACATTATAACTCCCGTGATCATCTGCAATTCGGATGATTTCTCTTCCATCGAGCCGGAGGCTCCGGCACAGGTCGGAAGGGGAGATTATATCGTTACACTAAAGAAATAATTACTACGATGTTCATGGGCGGGTGCCCATAGAATATAAAGAAATGTTTTAGCTCCGTGGCTAGGGCGGAGCTGGCAAATCATAACAAGGGGGTATAAATTTATGATGAAATTTTTGCAACGAATTGGTAAGTCATTGATGCTTCCGGTTGCCTGTCTTCCGGTGTGCGGTATCTTAATGGGTGTTGGATATATTCTGGCTCCTGCGGCAATGGCTGGTGAAGTGGCAGGCTTTACGGCAGGCGGATTCCTTTACACGATCGGTCTGTTCCTGATCAAGGCCGGCGGCGCTCTGATTGACAACATGCCCTGGCTGTTCGCTATCGGCGTAGCGGTTGGTATGGCTGATGACAGCGACGGTACGGCGGGTCTTGCGGGTCTTGTATCTTTCCTGATGATCACCACTCTGCTCAGCAGCGGTACGGTGGCGGGACTTACCGGCAAGGACGCACATGCTGCGTTTGGTAAGATCAACAACCAGTTTATTGGTATCGTGGCAGGTCTGATCGGTGCCGGATGCTATAACAAGTTCAAGGGAACCAAGCTTCCCGACGCACTTTCCTTCTTCAGCGGCAAGCGCGCGGTTGCAATCGTTACTGCAATATGCTCGATCGTGGCATCAGCGGTTCTGTTTGTAATCTGGCCTATCGTTTACGGCGCTCTGGTAGCTCTTGGAAAGGGTATTTCCAGCGTTGGCGCTCTTGGAGCAGGTATTTACGCATTCTTCAACAGACTGCTTATCCCGTTTGGTCTGCACCATGCGCTCAACTCCGTATTCTGGTTTGACGTTGCGGATATCAACGACCTTGGTAATTTCTGGGGCAACACAGGTGTTTACGGACAGACAGGTATGTACATGACAGGATTCTTCCCGTTCATGATGTTCGGTCTTCCTGCAGCCTGCCTTGCTATGTATCATACGGCAAAGACTGAGAAGAAAAAAATAGTTTACGGCCTCCTTACTTCGGCTGCATTCTGTTCCTTCTTCACAGGCGTTACGGAGCCCATTGAATTTGCATTCATGTTCCTGGCTCCCGGCTTATATCTTGTTCATGCTCTGCTGGCAGGTATTACAGCGGGAATCACGGTTGCGCTTCCGATCAGGGCCGGTTTCTCCTTCTCAGGCGGTGCGGTGGATATGGTGCTCAGCTCCTTCACACCTCTGGCACAGAATCCCTGGCTGTTAATTCCGGTAGGCGTTGTGGTAGGCGTGATTTATTACGCAGTGTTCCGTTTCGCTATTGTTAAGTTTAATTTCAAGACACCCGGAAGAGAAGACGAGGATCTGGAAGCTGAGAAGAGAGTAGTTCTTTCTAACGACAACTTCACAGAGGTTGCAAAGGTGATCCTGGAAGGTCTCGGAGGAAAAGGAAACGTGAAATCACTTGACAACTGCGTGACGAGACTTCGTCTGGAAATCAAGGATTACACGAAGGTTGATGAGAAGAAGATCAAATCGGCAGGAGTTGCAGGCGTTATGAGGCCCAGCAAGACATCCGTTCAGGTAATTGTTGGTACGAAGGTGCAGTTTGTGGCTGATGAGATGAAGAAGATGTTATAAAGGGTATTATAGACATTCAGTAATACCGAAACCCCTAGCATGTCGGAGGTCCTTCGGGGCCTCCGGCTTAATTTTTTCATGAAAATGTATGATGGACTGGTCATGGAGGCCTGTTTTATGGCATAATGGTTAAAAAGCAGAAAGGATGGAAACAATATGAAAATTATAAGTGCAAAGGATTATGACGATATGAGCAGAAAGGCGGCTAATATCATAGCCTCTCAGGTTATTATGAAGCCTGACTGTGTTCTGGGACTGGCTACGGGCTCAACGCCGGTGGGAACTTATGCCCGGCTGGTAGAATGGTATGAAAGAGGGGATCTGGATTTCTCCAATGTGACCACGGTGAATCTTGATGAGTATAAGGGGCTTACAAAGGAGAATGACCAGAGCTATTTCTACTTTATGAACAAGCATCTTTTCAGTAAGGTGAATGTCAAGCCGGAAAGGACCTTCCTGCCGGACGGGACAGAGCCGGACAGTGAGAAGGCCTGCAGTGATTACAACAGGATTATTGCCGAAGCGGGCGGTGCGGATCTGCAGCTTCTCGGGCTTGGACATAACGGTCATATCGGCTTTAACGAGCCTGCGGATGTATTTGAGGCAAAGACTCACTGTGTGGATCTTACGGAATCCACCATTAAGGCAAATCAGAGATTTTTTGCTTCCATCGACGAGGTGCCAAGACAGGCTTATACCATGGGTGTGGGGACGATCATGAAGGCTAAGCGGATCCTGGTTGTGGTAAGCGGCGAGGATAAGGCGAAGATTGTGAAGGAGGCCTTCTTTGGCCCTATTACGCCCAGGGTGCCTGCTTCTGCATTGCAGCTTCATGGAAATGTCACGGTAGTGGCGGATGAGGCGGCGCTTTCTCTGGTAAAATAGAAGGTATGGAGGAATTATATGATAATTAAAAATGCCAGCGTATATACGGAAGACGGAAGGTTTCTGCCAAAGGACATTTATATAGAGGGAAATGCTTTTGTGAACAGTGAGGATGAGCTGAGTGACAGGACGCAGGTGGATGCATCCGGCTGCTATGCCATTCCGGGACTCACGGATATTCATTTTCACGGCTGTATGGGATATGATTTCTGCGACGGGACCATAGAGGCCATCAGAGCTATGGCTTCCTATGAGGCCTCCGTGGGAGTTACCAGCATTGTGCCCGCAACCATGACTCTTGGAGAAGAGACACTGTTTGGAATATGCGAGACCGCAAAGAAGTATGTGGAGACGGAAAATCAGGAGGGAAGGGCAAGGCTTCGTGGAATCAACATGGAAGGTCCCTTCGTGGCGCTTGGCAAGAAGGGCGCTCAGAACGGTGATTATGTCAGAAAACCGGATCTTGCCATGTTTGACAGGCTGAACGAGGCTTCGGGCCATATGGTAAAGCTCCTGGCCATTGCACCGGAGGAAGAGGGGGCAATGGAGTTTATCGGGAAAAAGCACGGAGAGGTTGTGCTTTCCCTGGCTCACACGGCCACGGATTACGATACGGCGGTGCAGGCCTTTGAGATGGGAGCCAGCCATGTGACTCATCTGTACAACGCAATGAATCCCTACACGCACAGGGCTCCCGGGCTTGTCGGAGCGGCTGCCGATACACAGAAGGCGGAGGTGGAGCTGATCTGTGACGGTGTGCATATCCATCCGGCGGCGGTGAGAACCACCTTCAGAATCTTTGGCGATGACCGTATCATACTGATCAGCGACAGTATGATGGCTACCGGTCTCGAGGACGGGGATTACAGTCTTGGCGGGCAGGCCGTTAAGGTGGTGGGAAATCTGGCGACACTGAAGGACGGCACGATAGCGGGTTCGGCGACAAATCTTATGGACTGTATGAGAACGGCGGTTCTGAAGATGGGAATTCCGCTGGAGTCCGCGGTTAAATGTGCGGCGGTGAATCCGGCAAAGAGTGTCGGGATCTATGAGCTGTGCGGAAGCATCACTCCCGGCAAGCTTGCCAACGTGGTGCTTCTTAAAAAGGAGGATCTTGCGCTTTCCCAGGTGATTCTGGAGGGAAAGGCGTTATAGCTGTTCAAAGTAAAGGCATACGGCGTTTGGCCGTATGCCTTTACTTTGCAATTAATTTAGTGTATATTTAGTAAGGTAAGCTGAAAAGGGGCAGGATAATAAGAGGAAGTTACATGACTTGTAAAGAAATAGAAAAGATGATTCCCTTATTTCTGAGCGATGATCTGGATACAGAGGATCTGAGGGAGTTTATGGAGCATATAGATAAGTGCGGCGAATGCAAGGAGGAGCTTTCCATTCAGTTTCTGGTTCTGGAAGGAATGTCGAGGCTGGAGCTGGGAAACGTGTTTGACCTTCAAAACGAGCTGAAGTACAGGATGGAGAATGCGGGTCATACATTGAAGCTGAGGGAAAGTATGCAGTGGGTGCTTTACGCCATGGAGGGACTGGTGGCGGTGGCGGCCATTACTCTTGTAGGGCTACTTTTTGTCCTTTTTTAACAGAAATAAGGAGGAATTATGGAAAAACTTGTTTTGATTGACGGACACAGTATATTGAACCGCGCCTTTTACGGAGTGCCGGATCTTACCAACAGCGAGGGGCTCCACACCAATGCGGTGTACGGCTTTTTGAATATTCTGTTTAAGATCCTGGAAGAGGAGAAGCCGGATTATCTGACGGTGGCCTTTGACGTGCATGCGCCCACCTTCCGCCATGAAATCTATAAGGAATATAAGGGAACGAGAAAGCCCATGCCCCAGGAGCTGCGTGAGCAGGTGCCGGTGATCAAGGAGGTTCTTGGAGCAATGGGAATCCGGATGATGGAGCAGGCCGGGCTTGAGGCGGACGATATTCTGGGAACGCTGGCAAAAAGGGCGGAGAGGCAGGGGATCGAGGTGTCTCTGGTCTCGGGAGACCGTGACCTTCTGCAGGTGGCTACGGAAAAGATCAAGATAAGGATTCCAAAGACCAAGGGAGGCAGAACCGAGATCGAGGATTATTACGCAAAGGACGTGGAGGAGAAATATCATGTGAATCCCATCCAGTTTATTGATCTGAAGGCCCTGATGGGGGATACGGCGGATAATATACCGGGTGTTCCCAGGGTGGGGGAAAAGACGGCCTCCCAGCTGATGATTCAGTTTGGATCCCTGGACAATATTTATGAGCATGTTGATGAGATCAGCAAGAAATCCATCAGGGAGTCTCTGGTGGAAAACAGGCAGCTTGCGGATCTGAGCAAGGTGCTTGCCACCATCAATGTGGACAGTCCCATTTCCTTTGATTATGAAAGTGCGAGAATCCGTGATTTTTATACAAGGGAAGCCTTCGAGCTGTTCAAAAGGCTGGAATTTCGGAATTACCTTTCCAGGTTTGATAAAGAGGATTCCAACGAGGAGATTACCAGGTATTTCTTTGAGGTCACGGAGCTTTCGGCGGTGGAGGAGCTGTTTGAGAAAGCGTCAGATGAGGAAGAAATGGGATTTTTCCTGATTCCGGATGATGCGGGGGAGGCACCCGGAGCCCTTACCCTGGCCTTTCCTGACGGAAAGTGCTATTTCGTAAAGAGCGGGGGCTTAGTGAGCGGGGGATACCTTGCAGCTCAGCTTGGCGCGCTCTCAGGGAAAACCAGACTTTCCTGTGGAGACGTGAAGCAGGCCTTCCGTTTTGCCGGGAATGACTGTACGGAGCGGTTTTTCGATGTAATTCTGGGAGCTTATCTCTTAAATCCGCTGAAGAACGATTATACGATGGAGGATGTGGCGGGCGAGCATCTTAACCTGACGCTGCAGACAAGGAGTCAGCTTTTCGGGAAGCTTTCCCTTGCCGGTGCCCTTGTGCAAAAGCCGGAGGAGATCCTGGAATATTCCTGTTTCCAGGCCTACACGGCGCTGAAGGCAGCCCCGGTCATCAGAAAGAAGCTTGAAGAGGCCGGAATGCTCAGGCTCATGGAAGAGATTGAGATGCCCCTTACCTATGTGCTCTATGAGATGGAGCGTGAGGGGATCATGGTAAGGCCCGGAGAGCTGAGGAGCTATGGGGAGAAGCTCTCCGTGAGAATAGAGGAGCTTGAGGAGCTTATTTATCAGCAGGCGGGAAAGCAGTTCAATATTAATTCCCCCAAGCAGCTCGGAGAGATTCTGTTTGAGGAGATGAAAATTCCCGGCGGGAAAAAGACCAAGACCGGATATTCCACTGCGGCTGACGTGCTGGAAAAGCTTGCTCCTGATCACAGAATCGTATCGGATGTCCTGGAGTACCGGGGACTTGCCAAATTAAAGTCCACCTATGCGGACGGACTTGCGGTCTATATTGACGAGGGAAACAGAATTCATTCCAGCTTTAATCAGACCATCACGGCCACGGGACGGATCAGCTCCACAGAGCCTAATCTGCAGAATATCCCTATGCGCATGGAGCTTGGAAGGCAGATCCGGAAGGTGTTTGTGCCGAGGGAGGGATATCTTTTTACGGATGCGGATTATTCCCAGATCGAGCTGCGTGTTCTGGCCCATATGTCGGGAGATAAGCAGCTCATAGAGGCTTATCAGATGGATGCGGACATTCACAGGATCACGGCCTCGAAGGTTTTCCATACGCCCTTTGAGGAAGTGACGGATCTGCAGAGAAGAAATGCCAAGGCTGTGAATTTCGGAATCGTGTACGGAATCAGCTCCTTTGGACTGAGTCAGGACCTTAGTATCACCAAGAAGGAGGCAGCGGATTATATCGAGCAGTATTTTGCAACCTATCCGGACGTGAAGAGATTTCTTGACAATGCGGTGAAGGATGCGGGGGAAAAGGGATATGCCGTCACCATGTTTGGAAGGAGGAGGCCGGTTCCCGAGCTCTCCAGCAGTAATTACATGCAGCGCTCCTTTGGAGAGAGAGTGGCCATGAACTCTCCTATTCAGGGAACCGCGGCGGATATCATCAAGATCGCCATGATTCGTGTCTATCGCAGACTGAAGGAGGAGGGGCTGAGCTCTAAGCTGATTCTGCAGGTTCATGACGAGCTTCTGATTGAGACAAAGGCGGAGGAAAAGGAGCGGGTAGCCGCCATTCTCGAGGAGGAGATGAAGGGAGCCGCAAAGCTTGCCGTGAGCCTTGAGATTGATCTTCACACCGGTGATAACTGGTATGAGGCCAAGTAGCGGCAGAATCCTTTTGAGGAGAATATTTTATGAGAGTAATAGGAATCACGGGAGGGGTGGGAGCCGGCAAGTCGGCAATCCTCTCCCATATTCAGGAGAACTATAACTGCCGGGTTTTTCTGGCGGACGAGGCGGCGCATCAGGTGGAGGAGAAGGGACAGCCCTGCTATGACAGACTGGTTAAGCTTCTGGGAGAAGAGATACTGGCCGAGGACAAAACGATTCACAGGCAGCGGATGGCGGAGAAGATTTTCTCGGATCCGGCTCTTTTATCCCAGGTAAACGCCATGATTCATCCGGCGGTGAAGGAGAGAATCCTGGAGGTGATCCGGGAGGAGAAAAGAGCGCTGATCCATGATTTCCTGATCATAGAGGCGGCGCTTTTGATTGAGCAGGGATATCTGGAAATTGTGGACGAGATGTGGTATGTCTATGCGTCTGACGAGGTAAGGAGGAAGCGCCTTAGGGAGACGAGGGGCTATTCGGACTTGAAGATTGATTCCATCATGGAAAAGCAGCTGGGGGAAAAGAAATTCAGACATTACTGCCATGTGGTGATCGATAACGACTCCTCCCTTCCGGATGCCTGCGGGCAGGTGGATCAAATTCTACGGGAATATCTGAAACAGGATCAGGAATAAAAAAGCAAAAGAGGTGCAGTATGAGACTTTGCAGTATTGCAAGCGGAAGCAGCGGCAACTGTATTTATGCCGGTTCCGATTCCACCCATCTTCTGGTGGATGTGGGAATCAGCGGCAAAAAGGCGGAGGAGGGATTGAGAGCCCTGGAGCTTTCCATGAGGGATATCGACGGGATTCTCATCACTCATGAGCATGTGGATCACATAGCGGGACTTGGCGTCCTTGCAAGAAAGTACGGGACTCCCATTTATGCCACACAGGGAACCATTGAGGCCATACGGAACACGGCCTGCGTGGGAAAGATACCTCAGGAGCTTTTCCATCCCGTCTGTGCGGATGAAAAGCTGATTATCAAGGATCTTGTATGTAATCCCCTGAGTATTTCCCATGATGCGGCGCAGCCGGTGGCCTACCGGATCTCCCACGGGAAAAAGAAGGTGGGAATCGTAACGGACCTTGGAAATTATAACGATTATACGGTGGAATCCTTAAAGGGTATGAACGCATTGGTTCTTGAGGCCAATCACGATGTAAATATGCTCCAGGTAGGGCCTTATCCCTATTATTTGAAGCAGAGAATCCTGGGAGATAAAGGGCATCTGTCAAACGAGCGAGCAGGTCAGCTCCTGTGCCGGCTCCTTCATCCGCAGCTGCAGATGGTGGTGCTGGGGCACCTGAGCAAGGACAATAATCTGCCGGAGCTGGCCTACGAGACAGTGCGGGTGGAGGTTACCATGTCCATGGACAGTGCGGGAACCGGGGATATCCCGCTGCAGGTGGCAAGGAGAAGCGAGGTATCCGAGGTAGTACATATTGCATAATAGAATAAGGAGGAGAATATGAATAAGACAGTGATTACAGTGGTTGGAAAAGATACGGTGGGAATTATAGCAAGGGTCTGCACCTATCTGGCGGAAAACAATATAAATATCGAGGACATTTCACAGACCATAGTGCAGGGCTTTTTTAATATGATGATGATCGTGGACACGGCAAAGGCGGGGAAGCATTTCGGTCAGATGGCGGACGAGCTTGCGGCTCTCGGGGATGAGATCGGGGTTGTGATCAAGTGCCAGAAGGAAGAAATTTTTGACAAGATGCACAGGATTTGAGAGAAAATGCGGGAAGAAGAGGGAGAAGTGCAAATATGATCAATCTGTTTGAGGTAGTGGAAACGAATGAGATGATCGCCAAGGAAAATCTGGATGTCAGGACGATTACGCTTGGGATCAGTCTGCTTGACTGTATAGATTCGGATCTTGCAGGCCTGAAGGAAAAGATTTACACAAAAATCCACGAGGCGGCGAAGGATCTGGTGAGCACGGGAGAGGAGATTGCCAGAGAATTCGGCATTCCCATAGTGAACAAGAGAATCTCCGTGACACCCATTGCCCTGGTGGGCAGCGCGGCCTGCAAAACCACAGAGGATTTTGCGGAGATAGCCAAGACCCTGGATCAGGTGGCGAAGGATGTGGGAGTGAATTTTATCGGAGGGTATTCCGCACTGGTGAGCAAGGGGATGACTCCTGCGGACGAGCTTTTAATCCGCTCGATCCCGCAGGCGCTCTCCGTCACGGAGAGGGTTTGCAGTTCTGTGAATCTGGGCTCTACCAGAACGGGGATTAATATGGACGCGGTCAGGCTGATGGGGGAGATCATCAAGCAGACGGCAAGGGCGACGAAGGATCAGGATTCTCTCGGATGCGCCAAGCTGGTGGTGTTCTGTAATGCGCCGGACGACAATCCGTTTATGGCGGGAGCCTTCCATGGAGTCACAGAGGCGGACCGCATTATTAATGTGGGGGTCAGCGGACCGGGAGTGGTGAAAACCGCACTTGGCAGAGTGAGGGGGGAGAACTTCGAGGTTCTGTGCGAGACCATCAAAAAGACGGCATTTAAGGTTACAAGAGTGGGACAGCTGGTGGCCCAGGAGGCGTCGAGACGCCTCAAGGTGCCCTTCGGGATTGTGGATCTTTCTCTGGCACCCACGCCGGCTGTGGGAGACAGCGTGGCGGACATACTCTGCGAGATCGGTCTCGAGTATGCGGGCGCTCCGGGAACCACGGCGGCGCTGGCGCTTTTGAACGATCAGGTAAAAAAGGGCGGCG
>CAJUIO010000077.1:7053-17887 GCA_910586025.1 uncultured Lachnospiraceae bacterium | reverse complement strand
AAAACCGGGCGGCAAACCACGGAGCCAGACAGTCCCTGTTCCGGAAGAGTAAATAAGCAAAAGAAAGCAATATTAAACGCTGCAACCGCAAGCATTAAGCGGCTGCAGCGTTTTTGCATCTGGCTTAAAGGACTAATCCACTTCCCCGACCTCCGTGGCATCTGAGGTCTCGTGATATTCTTTTTCCGTATTCACGTTCCAGATATTGGTCTTTTCCTTCTTTCCGCCAAGGATATTCTTTACGGTCTCAAAGGAGGTGACCATGGAATGGTCGATATTGTTGTAGCGGTGCTGGCCGTTGCGTCCCACGCAGTAGAGGTTCTCGATGGAGCTCAGGTAGGCAACCAGGGTGTCGATCTCGTCGTAGGTGTCAAAGTAAGCGGGATATGCCTTTTTGACCTTTTCCATGTGAACATCAAGAACAACGTCGGGGCTGTCGATCAGTCCCAGCTTGATCATCTCTGAGATACCGATCTTGGAGAATTCCTCCTCCGTCATGCTCCAGAACTCGTCTCCCTCCGTGACGAAGTATTCCAGACCGATCCAGACGGTATGCTCCAGATCCTTGATCATGTAGGGGGACCAGTTGTTGTAAATCTGAAAGCGCCCCAGCTTGACGATCCTGTCCTGAACATATACCCAGCAGTCCGGAACAATGTTGCTTACAGTCTTGAGATCCGTTTCGTTTTTGAGATTGATTTTCGGCACAAGTACGCCAAGAGTCATGTAATCGCGGTAGGGAAGTCCTGCCGCAATCCTTGCGGGCTCCTTCGGAACATCGTTCATGCCCGCAACCAGATCCTTTACCGGCATGGAGGAGATGAAATAGTCGCCCTCCATGGTATGCTCCTGCCCGTCCTTCTCGTAGGTGAGAGAGGTGATGATATTCTGCTCATTCTTGTGGAGCCTGGTCACTCTGGCGTTTTTGAGAATAGTGCCGCCAAGCTTCTCCACTTCCTGCGCCGTCACCTCCCAGAGCTGGCCCGGACCCAGCTTGGGATATTTGAATTCCTCAATCAGAGAGGTTTCCACCTTCCGGTTTTTCTTGTTCAGCTTCTTTTCGATATTGTCCTTGAGGATTGCCATAATGGACATTCCCTTGGTGCGCTGTGCCCCCCAGGAGGGGTCAATCTCCCTGGGATGGCGCCCCCAGAGATTTTCGGTATAATATTCGAAAAACATGGAGTACAGCTTTTTGCCGTATCGGTTGATATAAAAGTTTTCCAGGCTGTCCTCCTTCCTTTTGAAGAGAAGGGAACGAAGATAGCTGAAGCCCACATGCATGGTGGTGAGGAACCCGAAATTTTTCAGAGTTTCCAGCTTCAGGGAAATGGGGTAATCATAGAAGTTATCCTCAAAGTAAATGCGGGAGACGCGGTGCCTTGTGAGCATGACCCGGTCCTCCTTTTCCGGATCGGGGCCGCCCTTTGAAAGAGGCATTTTGCGGTCCAGAAGGATATCGTCATAGGTAGGGGCACCCTGCATGGGGAGCATGCGGTCCCACCATTCATTGACCTCGGGAATCTTGGAAAAAAAACGGTGTCCGCCCATATCCATGCGGTTTCCTTTATAATTAACTGTTTTGGAAATGCCGCCAAAACAGTCGCTCTCTTCAAATACGGTCACTTCGATATCTTTTGATTTGGTAAGCAGCTCGTAGGCTGCGGTAAGTCCGGCAGGACCTGCACCGATTATTAGTGCTTTTTTCATATATTACCCTTACCTTTCGTTTTATCTATGGAGTTACAATTAATAAAATTGTATCACATTTGCGAAGGAGTGTCTACTATGGTATACTATTGTATGCACCGGAAACCTGTCAGAGAAAAAGGAGAAGGACCATGTTTCTTGTGAAAAAAAGGGAAACACTGTTTCTTATATTATATTGTGCCGCTGCGGCCTTTTTCATACTGCTTTTTGCCACACGCTCCTCATTTCTGTATCCCTGTAATGACTGGAATGATGCGAACAGCTATTTTTCCATGGGAAAAGCGCTTTTTAACGGAAAGGTGCCTTATCGGGATGTGTTCGACCAGAAGGGAATGTACCTGTATTTTCTGTACGGGCTCTCGTATCTGATTTCGCACACCACCTTTGCGGGGGTGTTTCTGTTAGAGCTGGTGCTTGCGGTATTTGATCTTGCGGGCATCTGCAGGATTCTGGAGCTCTATGTGAAAAAGACCACGGCATTTCTCCTTGCGCCCATGGTGCTTGGAGTGAGCTTTGCTTCCCAGAGCTTTTACTGGGGAGGCAGTGCGGAGGAAATCTGCCTGCCCTTTCTGATCTGGGGGCTGTATCTGTCGCTGCGGTATTTCGGGCGGGAATACCCGCATAAGGCGATGAGTGCGAAAACGCTGCTTGCGGGGGGCCTGCTGGCGGGAATGGTGGCAAATATCAAATTCACCTCTCTGGGCTTTTTCTTTGCATGGATGATGTGCATAGCGTTTTCCTTTCTTGCAAGGAGGGATTTTGCGGGAGCGGTCAGGGCCTGCGGGATCTTCCTTCTGGGAATGGCGCTGCCCTTTGTGCCCTGGGTGATTTATTTTGCGCTTCACGGCGCACTGTACGACTGGTACTGGGCCTATGTGTATGTCAATGTGTTCGCCTACAGCAACTTAAGCGGGGAGGGG
Source organism: uncultured Lachnospiraceae bacterium (assembly GCA_910586025.1). Classification (GTDB taxonomy): domain Bacteria; phylum Bacillota; class Clostridia; order Lachnospirales; family Lachnospiraceae; genus Suilimivivens. The sequence goes on along the minus strand of CAJUIO010000077.1, from coordinate 15,257 downwards.
CCGGGGCTTTCGGAGAGGGTCTATACGCTTTCAAAGCTTCTTTACTGGGTTGCCAGAAAGAACTGGGGATATTTTCTGTTCGTCATACCGGGAGTGCTTGCGGAATTCCTCTGGAAAGGAAAAAGGGCTCTTGCCCGTTTCCATATCTTTGCCCTGTGCTTCTTTCTGTTTCTCGGAATTTATGTGGGAGGCTCGGAGCTGCCTTATTACGCTCTTCCGCTTTCCGTCTTTTCGGTTCTGGGGTTTGCCTGTCTCGGAAAAGCGCTGGAAGCATTATGGGAGAGGCTCGGCGGAGTGAAGGAGGGGAAAGATGCGGGAGCCAAAGCTATTTGGAAGCGGGCCGCAGGCTGCGGGGCATGCCTGCTTGCCAGCGTTTCGTTTATTTACTGTACGTCCATGAACATACCCTTCATGAAGGAGAAGAGGGAGGATATTTTTCTCTACAAATTCAGAGAGATTGTCTCCCAAAGGGAGGATCCCACGCTGCTGAATATCGGATGCCTGGACGCGGGCCTTTATACGGTCTGCGATATCGTTCCAACCTGCCGGTGGTTCCAGACACAGACCATCAATATGAATTCTGTGTATGAGGAGCAGGAGCGCTACATCAGGGAGGGGCAGACGGACTTTGTCCTGGCAAGGGACGGCTATCCGGACGTGATTCTGGAGCGCTATGATCTGGTTGGTGAAGAGAAGTGGAGTATGGGTGAGCAGGAATTCACCTATTATCTGTTTGAGAAAAAGTAAGTAGGATTCGGGTGTCAAAAACCCTGGCTGCGCAGCCAGGGCTTTTGGCACCCAAATCCAAAAAAGTAAGGAAAGAAAGGCGGTTTTTATTATGGAAATCTTGCGGGGTGTGCTGCCGGTCTTATGTCTGGCGATCTGGCTTTTGGTCATTCCCTTTGGGATGGGCCTGTTTGTCTCCTGTGTCATACCGGGAAGGGACAGAACGCCGGGAGCTGTTTTTATCACGGGCTATCTGCTTTTGCTGGCCCTCTTTGAGCTGGCGGGGATTCCGGTGGTGATTTTGGTGACCTATGACTCCTTTACATTGCTGTCCCGGATTTTCATGGCTCTTTCCATTGCCGCCGCCGCTGCCGGCTTTGTGCTTATGATCAGAAAGACGGTGAGAGAGGAGGGCTATTTTGCCGGGGGAGAGGGGACTTTTGGACGGATTACCTTGGAGGAAGGGCTCTACTGGCTTCTCTTTCTGGCGCTTCTGGGCTTTCAGCTGTATATGGCATTTACCAGGGCATCCTTTGACGGGGATGATGCCTATTACGGAGCCCAGGGGACGATTGCCGTTCAGATGGATTCCCTGTACCGCATCAATCCCTACACGGGCAGGAGTGCGCCTCTGGACGTGAGACATGCGCTTGCCCTCTTTCCGATCTGGGAGGCGTTTATAGCGGGGATGAGCGGGATTCACCCGGTGATCGTGATGCACAGCGTAATGCCGCTGCTTTTGATTCCCTTGACGTATCTTCTGTATTTCCGGATCGGAAAAGAGCTCTTCGGGAGAAAAAGGATCATGCTTCCTGTATTTATGATACTTATGGCCCTGTTTCAGATTTTTGGAAACGTTTCGGTATATACCAATGAGACATTTTTTCTTACACGGACCTGGCAGGGAAAGTCGGTTGCCGGGAATTTCATTCTCCCGGCGGTGTTTTGGATTTTCCTGAATCTCTTTGACGATAACTGGGATGAATGGCCGGGACATGTGTGGATGGAGAGGACGGAGCGGGAAAACAGAGGATATTTTCTGGTGCTCGCCTGCCTTAATCTTGCGGCGGGGGCGGCCAGCTCCCTTGCGGTGCTTCTCTCCTGCCTGCTCACGGCCGGGCTGGGACTGCTTTTCGCGGTCAGATACAGAAAATTCGGAGTTCTTGTGCGGGCCGGGCTTGCCTGTGTCCCGGGAGCGGCCTATGTACTGACTTATCTGGTCATCAGATGATAAAACAGTAGAGGAAGGTTAGACGCTATGTATGGAATTTTTATGGAGAGTCTTGTGATATTCAAGCTTTATACGGGGCTGCGGTTTCTGATCGTGCTGTTTGCGCTCTCGTGGATTTACCTTCTTTTTGCCGAGAAGGATAAAAAGAGACGGCTTCTTTTCGTGGCGGCCCCGCCGCTTATTTTACTTGCGTTCCTGTTCCCGGTGAGCCGGAAGATATTTGTTGCCGCGGGGCTTGACGGTCAGACCTATTACAGGATCCTGTGGACCGTGCCCATGGGCTTGATCACAGCCTACGGGATGTGCCGGGCTTTTGAGGCGCACCGGAGGATCGGTCTGGTGATTTGTGCCCTTCTTGTGATCCTCTGCGGGAGCTTCGTGTATAAGAGCGGTTATATACAGAAGGCTGAGAATCCGTATCACATTCCGGATACGGTGATCCGGATCTGTGATCTCATCGCACCCGGGGAGGAAGAGGGACATGTCATGGTGGTGGTTCCCGAGGAGCTTGTATACTTTGTCCGCCAGTATAATGCCAGGATCAGGATGCCCTACGGAAGGGAAATGATCGAGGGGCAGTGGGATTACTACAATGAAGTTCATGAGGCCATGGAGGAGACGGAGATCATTGATCTGGAAAAGCTCCTGGAGGCCACGAGAAAGGAGTACTGCCAGTACATTGTGATCAATCCCACAAGGAAGGTAAAGGGAGATGCAAAGGAGCTCGGACTGCAGCTGCTTGCGGATATTGAGGGATATCGCATTTACAGGGACCCTGTGGCGGCTGCGGAGGTGGAGAGCTGGCAGCAGTATTATGGAGAGGATCAGGACTGATGTTATTTAACTCGTATGCGTTTGTTTTTTTATTTTTTCCGGTCTGCCTGATATTATTTTACGGCAGTAAAAGGGCGGGGAAGGCCCGCACTGGCAGAGCGGCGCTGATATTGCTGTCTCTGTGGTTTTACGGGTTTGTAAATCCCGATAACCTCCCGGTCCTTCTTGGGAGCATGGCCGTAAATTACGGGATATGGCTGCTCATGAAAAGGTCCAGAGTGTTTCTCTGGCCCGGGATCGGAGTAAACCTTCTCGCATTGTTTTTCTTTAAGTATACGGGAAGCGCCTTTGTACCCCTTGGAATCAGTTTCTTCACCTTCAGCCAGATCGCCTTTCTCGTGGAGGGATACAAGGGGAAGCTGAAAAATACTGGATTTGGGGACTATGCGCTTTATATTACCTTTTTTCCCAAGCTGATCCAGGGTCCCATCGCTTTCCCGGAGGAGATGGAGGAACAGGCCGACAGGGCTCTGAGGGCACCCTTTGACTGGGAGGGCTTTTACCGGGGGCTTTGTCTGTTTATCCTGGGCCTTTCAAAAAAGGTTCTGCTGGCGGACGTGCTGGGCAGGGCGGTGGATCAGGGGTATGGGAATCTTGCCGTATTAAATTCCTGGGACAGCCTGATCGTGATGCTTTCCTACACGCTGCAGATTTATTTTGATTTCAGCGGTTACTGCGACATGGCCCAGGGAACGGCCAGGATGCTGGGTTTTAGTCTGCCTGTTAACTTTGACTCGCCTTACAGGGCGTCGAATATCATAGAGTTTTGGAAGGGCTGGCATATGACCCTGACCCGGTTTTTCACCAGATACCTGTATATTCCCCTTGGGGGGAGCCGCAGGGGCAGGGCAAGGACATATGGAAATATTCTCATTGTTTTTCTGGTCAGCGGGATCTGGCACGGTGCGGGTCTTAGCTTTGTGGTGTGGGGAATGCTCCACGGCGTTCTCTATGTGGTCACCAGATGGCGCATGGACGTGAAAAAGGACAGGAAAGAGGCTTTTGGCCGCAGCAAAGTGCAGGAGACGGGAAAGAGGCTCCGTGAGGGAGGAAAGCATGCGCTGTGCGTAGCGGCAACCTTTCTCTATGTAAACGCAGCCTGGGTGTTTTTCCGGGCACCATCCTTAAAGGAGGCGGTTCGGCTCTTTTCCGGGATTTTTTCCTTTCGGTCCGGGAGGATTAACCGGGAGCTGGCCGGCTGTTTTAATCTGGATGAATTCTGGTATGTGATCAAGGTGCTGCACATAGACCGCTGGCAGTATGCGCACTATATTCTGATGGCGGTGATTCTGGCCGCGGCAGTATGTCTGGTGTTCTTCGCAGGGACGGCCAGATCGGCGGCGGAGCGGGTCAGGCCCTGTGTGCTCCATGCGGCGGTGATGGCTGTTTTGCTTGTATGGTGCATCCTCACCTTTTCCAACGTCACATCCTTTATCTATTTTAATTTTTAGGAGAAGAAATGAAGAAAAATAAAAATCCCTTTCGGAGGGCGGCGGCGGGGCTTCTTTTGTCAGCGCTCATTCTGTGTTTTTTGGCGGCGGGGCTTGTGGTGGTGGTGGATCCCTTTTTTCACTATCATAAACCCCTTGACGGGTTTCCCTATCTGGTGGATAATCAGCTCTCCCAGAATCCGGGCATGGCATCCCACATGGATTATGACAGTGTGATCCTTGGCTCCTCCATGACAGTGAATTTCAACACGGACTGGTTTCGGGAGCTGATGGGCCTGAAAACCATTAAGCTCAGCTACAGCGGCGCTTTCCCGAGAGACCAGTACAATATCATGAAGATCATCTTTGACGGGGAGCGGAAGGTGGAAAAGGTATTTCTGGGAGTGGATGTGATTACCTATACAGGCGGTGTTACACAGACAAAGTACCCCATTCCGGAATATCTGTATGATGACAATGTGTTTAATGACATTGAGTATGTGCTGAACAAGGATGTGCTGCTCAACTATATTCTGCGCCCTGCGGCAGATCCGGACCCGACGGATCTGGCTACCGTGTATGCCAGCTGGTGGACGGAGGAATATTACAGCGAGCAGTGGGTGCTCCATAACTATACCTCCCCGGAGCAGGTTCTGGAGGAGACACCGGCGGATGAGTATCTTCCCGGTGTCAGGGAGAATCTGGATGTGAATATCTGTCCGTTCATCGAGGAGAATCCAAAGACGCAGTTTGTCGTGTTTTTTCCGCCCTACAGCATCCTGTACTGGAATGATGTGCTGAGGGAAAATCATTTGGAGGCGACCATGGAGGAATTCCGCTATATCACCGAAAGGCTTAACGGGTATGAGAATGTGGAGGTATATTTTTTCCCGGACAGGGAGGATATTATTCTGGATCTGAATCATTATGCGGATTACAGTCATTATCATCCGGAATACAATCGTTTTATGACGGAATGCTTTGCGTCCGGAACCTGCAGGGTGGCTAAGGATGGGGAAGCGGGAGAGAGCATCGGGGAATACCTGGCGCATATGCGCAGGATCGTGGATGAGTTCGATTTTGAAGAGCTGCTCTCCCGCAAATGAGGCTGGATCCTGATTAATCGGAGGCTGCCGGGGAAACGGTTCCCAGATGGTTGTTGATGATATCGGCAATCCTGTCAGCCAGCTTTTCCCGTCCCTTGTCATTGTAGTGCATGTGGTCGGTCATATATTCCTTGAAGTTGTCCTCGTTGATGGTTCCAAAATAATTGTCTATAATCGAAACGCCGCAGTCCAGGGCCACGTCCACCTCTTTTACCAGATAGTGGTTCAGGTTTCCGTTTCCGATATCCTTAGTGGTTCCGTTGTGGAGATTTCCGTCTTCGTCCTGATACTGCGCATAGGTGGGCGACATCAGAAAGACACGGATGTGGGGCCAGGTGGCCTGAATATTATTGAGGGTGGTGCGCAGTCCGCCAGTAAAGGCCGTGACATCCAGCGGGTTGTCGGGATTGTCAGAGGGGGTTCCGGCGTTGTAATCCGTGCTGTCATACATGACGATCATGATGTCCACCTTGTCCATATCCACGGTCTTCATCACGTCCACGGCTTCCAGATACCGGGGATCCGGCTCGTCATTCGCAATGGAATTGATGGCGGTGAACTCATTGTTGCGGAAGCATTCCACCACGTAGTAAAAATTAAAGTGGTCCCTGGTATATTCCGGGTTGTAGACAGGATATCTGCAGGCCGCGGAGGAATCAGGGAAGGAGCAGTCATAGACAACGGAGTTGGTCTTTTCGGCGATTTTGGCTGCCAGGCCGCTGCCGCTTCTGTCATCGGAAAAGGGATTGTTCCCAAGGCAGAGGATCGTGGTGACGCCGTCGTCCGTACGTCCTTCCAGACGTGAGGAATCCATGGGAATGATCATATCCAGAGTTTCGATGTCAAACTGTGAGGTGTCCACATCCGTTTCATCGTCGGAGAGGCTTGTCCCCTGATTCCAGCGGATCAGTCGGTATACGGATATACCGGCAATGATTAAAATGGCAAGGATCAGAACCAGGTGAAGATTGATTTTTATGTTCCGGCCTTCGCTTCCCCGGCTTTTCCGTATCCTTTTTCTGTATCTTTTATCCATAAAAAATCTCCTTTAGAATACATTTTCCTGTTATTCTACTATTATTTGGATAAAAAATCCACATATTCATAAAAATTTAATATACGTTTGGAAAAGAGTGTGATAAGATATGGAAGATGTCATAAAATCTGTCCGGCTGTGCGGTTGGCGTTCCGGCCCCGGCAGCCCTGTCCGCCAAATGGCCTTTGGCTTCCGAACCAATGCTGCAAATCGGATTCCACTAATGAAATGCCTGAGGGTTACAGAGAACGGACGGGGCGGCATTAAGCGGCATCCGTGCCGCAAATGCCTGAAACCGCCATCCGTGGCAGTTTCACTCTGACAATGCAGCATTTCATAAGTGAAATTACCGATTTTTCACAACAGCCCGGAAGCCAAAGGCCATTTGGCGGACAGGGCTGCCGGGGCCGGAACGCCAACCGCACAGCCGGACAGATTTTATGACATTTTCTGCGACAGTTTTGACGGGAGGGTATGGGACGATGAAAAGTAAGATGAAAATGAAGGATATCCTGATGCTGCAGGCGATCTTTCTGATATTCAGTATTAACAGTATTGTGGCCAAGCTGGCCTCGGGCGAAGAGCGCTTTGGCATCATGTTTTTTGTCTTTTACGGAATAGAGCTCGGGATACTTGGCGTGTACGCTGTTTTGTGGCAGCAGGCCATTAAAAGATTCGAGCTGTCGGTAGCCTACGCAAACAAGGCTGTGACCCTGATCTGGGCGCTGATCTGGGGGAAGCTGATTTTTAACGAGAGAATAACCATATCAAAGATTGCGGGGATTTTGCTGGTGATCGCAGGAATCGTGATCCTGAACAGCGGAAAGGAGGCTGAGGAATGAACACATATTTTTTTATTTTATTAATTTCTGTGACGATTGCTTCCTTTTCCCAGATTCTGCTCAAAAAGAGCTCGCAGCGGACCTATAGTTCCGTGATTTTTGAGTATCTGAATCCTTATGTGATCTGTGGCTACGGCATGATGTTTCTGTCTATGTTCCTCACGATTCTGGCTTATGGGGGAATGGAATTTACCAATGTGCAGATCGTGGAGGCCACGGGATATATTATGGTGCTGGTGCTCAGCTATTTTTTCTTCCACGAGAAAATCACCAAAAGGAAGCTTGTCGGAATGCTGCTGATTTTCGGAGGCATTGCGGTGTATCATCTGTAAAGCCTAAGAAAACCGGTCCCTGTGGACCGGTTTTCCTGTGTTTCATTATGTAGTTTTAAATTCTGGCGGCAGCGCCTGTGGGTAAATTGCCATCACGCGAATTGCCGTTAGCCAGCGAAGCGAGCAGAGTTGTTACAGGAAGGTTGTCTTCATTGTTCGCCTGAAGCTCACGATACCATTTGCTGTACTTGTACATGCGGTAGGTGGCTTTCATTTTGCCCAGCTGTTCTTCGTCAGCGCAGGCAGCAAGCAGTTCTTCTCTTCCCTGCATATTCAGATTTACATAATCCAAATAAGAGATACGCAGCTCTGCTAATGGCTCCGTGCATTTGGGACAGATCATCTTATGTCCGTTCAGCATAAATATCCGGTGACAACATTTACAATAGTGCATATACATCATAGTAAAACTCCCCTTTTCTTTTTCTATTGAGATATGTTATGTAAAGTTGTACCTTTATTTTATAGCCTGTGCGGAAAATGTCAATACTTTGAAATGCAATAATAGAGTAAGTTATCGCCTAAATTGACATAAAATTATGTAAACTGTAAAAAATTGCGACGGCTGATTGCATTTTCGTGCGGTTACAGACGAACGGTGCGGGAATGTGTCACAGATTTGCAGACTCTGGGGGAAGGCCATAAAAAGATTGTGTTCGCCGCATAA
>CAJUIO010000077.1:0-6953 GCA_910586025.1 uncultured Lachnospiraceae bacterium | reverse complement strand
CACAGATTTGCAGACTCTGGGGGAAGGCCATAAAAAGATTGTGTTCGCCGCATAAAAATGTTATACTGTTTAGGCATCTTTTTTGTTCGCGGCATCACATGGTGCGGAGCAATCCGCAGTATCATAGGGGGCAAAATATCATTTGACCCCCAACATCATCATGATATAAAATCCGGAGGTTTACATAGATGAAGGCACTGCTTTCCAGACATAAAAAACGAAGAACAGGGAAAAGGCCCGCCCGCAGGAGGGTGGATTTAGCCGATTCCGTATTTCTGGATTTTGACATGGAGAACTGGGACGAGGAGGACTTCGATACAGACGAGTCTGACGACTATGACGATTTCGATGAAGTTTGTGATGATTATGAGGACGATTACGAGGATGAATATGATGAGTCTGACGAAATCAGCGATGATTACGAGGATGATTATTATGATGATTACGATGAGGCTTACGAGGTTTGTGATGAGCCTGAAGATGACTGTGACGAGGCAGACTATGAGGAAGATGATTATGACGGATATGAAGAGGACTATGAAGAAGATTATGACGATTACGAGGACTATGGAGAATATGATGACTGCGAAGAGGAAGAATATAAGACAGGAAAGGTAAAGAGGAGAAGAAGGAAAAGAAAAGCTTCTGCGCATCATATGACATTTTCCGACAGTGTTCTCGTGCTTACAACGCTGCTGGTGTTTGTGATGGCGTTTACCGCAGGCTCCTTTTATCTGAGAGCCAAGGCGGAGGAGGAGCAGATTGCGGCCTTTGCGCAGATCGGGGAAGAGGCGGGAGAGATAGAGGTCATCGGAGAGAGCGGCCTTCTCGCAATCGCGGACGCACAGGCGGCGAAGCTGATTGCGGCACAGCTCGAGAGAGAGGAAGAGGAGCGGATCGCCATGGAGGAACAGAAGAAGGCGGCCGTAAAAACCGAGGTGGTCATGAACCTGACCTCCATCCAGAAGGATCTGAAGATCAAGTTTATCAATAAGAAGTCGGAGCGCCTGATAGCTAATGTTGCCTTTGAGGTCAAGCTGACAGGGTCTTCCGGACAGACCCTTACTCTGGTGGACGAGGACAGGGACGGCATTATTTATGAAAAGGAGATAGCGCCGGGAAAATACCAGGCAGTGATCGCGGGACCGGCGGAGCTTGAGGAATACAGCTTTTCCGAGGATCCGGTGACGATCACGGTCAAAGATACCATTGAGTATAAAAAGGTTGATGTGGCGGACGAGGTTAAGACAGAGGCTCAGGTCAATGTCAAGGCCGAGGATACGAAGGTGAATGAGACCGTGGTGGAATCCGCCAATACGGACACGGTGGAGTGGGTGGAATCCACCAAAACATTAATAGAGGGAACGGATGAGCAGACGGAGGAATATCAGGCGGTGGACAGAAGCAGGATTGCGGATCCGGCGCTGAAAGCGGCCCTGGGCTTCCGGCTTCTGACGGCGGATTTGCCTTCGGAAAATCCGGGGGATCCCGTGGCGGATCCGACAGTGGAGCCCGTACCGGAACCAACAGTGGAGGTGACGGCGGAGCCTACACCTGAGGCTACTGTGGAACCAACAGCGGAACCGACGGCGGAGATAACGCCGGAGCCTGTGCCGGAACCCACGGCGGAGGTGACTTTGGAGCCTACAATGGAACCCACAGCCACACCGGAACCGTCCGCAGCGCAAGTGCCATCGGCATCGCCGTCTGTGGAAGCATCTCCCACACAGACACCATCGGAGGTGCCATCGGCAAGCCCTTCGGAGACACCGTCGGCAAGCCCTTCGGCATCGCCGTCAGCAAGTCCCACGGCATCGCCTGATGCGACACCTACGGCGGATCCGGCAGCGGATGCAAAAAACGACACTGTCACCAGTCTTCTTACCACGGAAGGAGACAAGCTGTATGTGAAGGATGGGGACGGGAATTTCAGAGAAGCCAAGTATGCGGATTTTTATAATGAGGAGATCAGGGAGTTTTTCATAAAGAGTACCAAAACCACGGGACAGTACCGCTATACGGGATGGCAGACTATTGACGGAGCGACTTATTACTATGACAAAAACGGGAACCCGGTCACCGGTGAACAGGTGATCCAGGGTGCAAAATATACCTTTAATGAGAACGGAGTTCTGAATACCGGCTCCGGACAGATGGGGATCGATGTCTCCAAGTGGAACGGAAGCATTGACTGGAATGCGGTAAAAAACAGCGGTGTGTCCTATGTCATCATACGCTGCGGCTACCGGGGATCCAGCACGGGTGCGCTGATCGAGGATCCCATGTTCCGGACTAATATAAAGGGAGCCCAGAGTGCGGGACTTAAGGTCGGGGTCTACTTCTTCACCCAGGCGGTGAACGAAGTGGAAGCGGTGGAGGAAGCCTCCATGGTACTTGGACTGATCAGAGGCTACAACATTTCCTATCCCGTATTTTTGGATGTGGAGCCCAGCAACGGACGCGGGGATGCAATCAGCACGGATGCCAGGACTGCTGTGTGCAGAGCCTTCTGCCAGACCATCCAGAATTCAGGCTACAAGGCGGGAATCTATGCCAACAAGAACTGGCTCACGGAGAAGATAAACGCGGGAAGCCTTACGAGCTATAAGATCTGGCTTGCCCAGTATGCGGCTGCTCCCACCTATTCCGCTACCAAGTATGACCTGTGGCAGTATTCCTCCAAGGGCAGCGTGGCGGGGATCAAGGGCAGCGTGGATATGAATATCAGCTATTTGGGATATTAAGGTTGCCTTTTTTGCAAAAAGGCGATATAGTTTGAAATAAGAAAATTAACAGAAATTGGAGAAAAAGAGATGAGGACGTATTTAGTGACCGGCGGGGCCGGGTTTATCGGTTCCAACTATATTCATTACATGTTTAAGAAGTATGATAACGAGATCCGCATTATCAACGTGGACGCGCTGACCTATGCGGGGAATCTGGAGAATCTGAAGGAAGTGGAGAAGAGAGAGAACTACACCTTTGTCAGAGCGGATATCTGTGATAAGGATGCCATTTCCGGGATTTTTGCGGAGAATGATATTGACAGGGTGGTTCATTTTGCGGCGGAGAGCCATGTGGACCGAAGCATCAAAAATCCCGAGGTGTTCGTGCAGACCAATGTTCTGGGAACGGCTGTCATGCTCAACTGTGCGAGAGCTGCCTGGGAGAATCCGGACGGAAGCTATAAGGAGGACAAGAGATTTCTTCATGTGTCCACGGACGAGGTATACGGCTCCCTCGAGGAGGACGGCGGCTATTTCTATGAGACCACGCCCTATGCGCCACACAGCCCTTACTCGGCCAGCAAGGCCAGCTCGGACATGCTGGTGAAGGCCTATATGGATACCTACAGATTCCCGGCAAACATCACCAACTGCTCCAACAATTACGGACCTTATCAGTTTCCGGAAAAGTTTATTCCTCTGATGATCAACAATGCGCTGCAGGGAAAGAAGCTTCCCGTTTACGGGGACGGAAAGAACGTGCGGGACTGGCTCTATGTGGAGGATCATGCCAAGGCCATTGATATGGTTCAGGAAAAGGGACGGCTGTTCGAGACCTACAATGTGGGCGGACATAATGAAAAGCAGAATATTGAGATCCTTCACATTATTCTGGATACTCTGCGGGAAATGCTTCCCGATACGGACGCAAGAAAAGCCCTTGTCAGCGATGAGCTGATCACTTATGTGGAGGACAGGAAGGGTCATGACAGAAGATACGCCATTGCGCCGGACAAGATCAAGGCGGAGATCGGCTGGGAGCCGGAGACCATGTTCAGGGAAGGGATCCGCAAGACCATTCAGTGGTATTTTGAAAATGAGGAATGGATGAAGAACGCAACCAGCGGCGATTATCAGAAATATTACGAATCTATGTACAAAAACGCATAAATTTACACAGATACTGCGAGAGTATGGAGGATTACCATGAAAGGAATTATTCTTGCGGGGGGATCGGGCACCAGGCTTTATCCTCTCACAAAGGCCATCAGCAAGCAGATTATGCCGGTCTATGACAAGCCCATGATCTATTATCCGCTGTCTATCCTGATGCTGGCGGGGATCAGGGAGGTGCTGGTCATATCAACGCCCAGGGATATCACTACGTTTGAAGAGCTGCTCGGGGACGGCAGCCAGCTTGGCATGAGCTTTTCCTATGCGGTGCAGCAGGAGCCCCGGGGACTTGCGGACGCCTTCATTATCGGGGCGGGTTTTATCGGCGGTGACAGCGTTGCATTAGTGCTGGGCGATAATATTTTTTACGGACAGAGCTTTTCCAGAGTGCTGCGCGAGGTGGCATCAAGAAAGAGCGGAGCCACTATCTTCGGATATTATGTCAGGGATCCCAGAGAGTACGGCGTGGTGGAATTTGACGAGACGGGCAGGGCGCTCTCCATAGAGGAAAAGCCGGAGAACCCCAAGAGCAACTATGCGGTGCCCGGACTTTATTTTTACGATAATGACGTGGTGGAGATCGCAAGGAATGTGAAGCCCTCCGCCAGGGGCGAGATCGAGATCACCAGCATTAACAACGAATATTTGAGAAGGGGAACCCTGAGGGTAGAGACTCTGGGAAGAGGCTTTGCGTGGCTGGATACGGGAAATCACGATTCGCTTCTCGATGCGGCGGATTTTGTGGCGGCGTTCCAGAAGAGACAGGGGCTATATATTTCCTGCATTGAGGAGATTGCCTATAAGAGAGGCTTTATTGACAAGGAGCAGCTCCTTAAGCTGGCGGAGCCTTTGATGAAGACGAATTACGGCAAGTATATGAAGGAAGTCGCAGAGGGACTGTAGAATACAGGAGAAAGGAATTGACGGTATTATGGGAAAGATAACGGTGGAAACCTGTGAAATTGAAGGGCTTAAGGTGATCACGCCCCAGGTTTTTGGCGATGTGAGAGGCTATTTTGTGGAGACCTACAACTATAATGATTTCAAGGAGGCGGGAATCGACCAGATCTTTGTGCAGGATAATCAGTCCGCTTCCGTAAAGAATGTGCTGCGGGGGCTTCATTTCCAGATCAATCACCCTCAGGACAAGCTGGTGAGGGTGATAAACGGGGAGGTCTTTGACGTGGCGGTGGATCTGCGTCCCGACTCTCCCACCTTTGGAAAATGGCATGGAGTGGTTCTGTCTGCCGAGAACAAGAAGCAGTTCTTTGTTCCCAAAAACTTTGCCCACGGTTTTCTGGTATTGTCGGACTATGCGGAGTTTGCATACAAATGCACGGATTTCTATCATCCCGGCGACGAGGGAGGAATCCGGTATGACGATCCGGATATCGGCGTGGAATGGCCCATAGAGCCCGGGATCGAGCTTATCTTATCTGACAAGGACAGGGACAGGAAATGGGGCGGCCTGAGGGAGCTTAAAAAGTAAATGGAGAGCGGTAAGGACAGGGACAGATTATCATGGCTTAGAAAAATACCAAAGCCGGTTGGAATTGGTATTTTTTATGCTGTCTGCTTTTTGATGGCGGTAGTGATAGTTCTCCATAACAATCCTCTTGCGCCGGACCAGCACACGGAGGAGCTTAAGAAATTCTGCGCCTGTGCGCTTCTTGCCCTTGCCTGCATCATTTTCGGCGTGTATTATGACAGGATGTTCATAATTCCCAGGGAGCTGATTCAGAGCAGGGAGCTGATCTGGAAGCTGGCAAAGAATGATTTTAAAAAGCGCTATGCGGGCTCCTATCTGGGATTCCTCTGGGCCCTGGTACAGCCCGTGGTCACGGTGGTCATGTACTGGATCGTCTTTGACGTGGTCTTTAACACCAGGAGCGAGATGGTATCCAGCGGGGTGGAAGTCCCCTATGTGCTGTTTCTCACCACGGGGCTGGTGCCCTGGTTTTATTTTTCGGAGGCCATCACCAACGGGACCAACGCTCTTTTGGAGTACAGCTATCTTGTCAAAAAGGTGGTCTTTAACATCAGTATTCTGCCCATCATCAAGCTGATCGCCGCCACATTTATCCATATATTTTTCGTGGGAGTGCTGATTGTGGTTTCAATTGTCTACGGCTGTTATCCCACTTGGTATACCCTTCAGGTTGTTTACTACAGCTTCTGTCTGTTTATGCTGGTTCTGGCAATGAGCTATTGTACCTGTGCGGTGGTCGTCTTTTTCCGGGATCTTGCGCAGATCATCAATATCGGGCTTCAGGTCGGAATGTGGGCGACCCCGATTCTGTGGAATATCGGAATGATCGGCAACGACCGCATGGTCACGCTTGTCAAGCTGAATCCGCTGGTGTATATTGTGAACGGTTATCGGAATGCGATATATGGAGATGAATGGTTTTTTGAGCACTTTTACTCCTCTACCTATTTCTGGATCTTTACAGTGACGCTGTTCTGCGTCGGCTCGCTGATTTTTAAGAGACTTAAGGTGCACTTTGCAGATGTTCTGTAGAACGGCAGGAGGCAGGGGGATAAACAGACATACAGAGGTATAACGGAGATTTCAGATGGAAGACAGGACAGTAGCCATACAGGTCAGCAGACTGGAAAAGGCCTATAAGCTCTATGATAAGCCTTCCGACAGGTTGAAGGAGGCGCTGGGGCTAAGCCGGAAGAAAAAGTATAAGGAACACTATGCGTTAAAGGGAGTGGACCTGACGATTTATCAGGGAGAGACCGTGGGAATTATCGGCACGAACGGTTCCGGCAAATCCACTATCTTAAAGATTATTACCGGAGTTGTGAATCCCACCAGGGGCAGCGTGCGGGTTAATGGAAGGATCTCCGCACTGTTGGAGCTTGGCGCCGGCTTTAACATGGAGTACAACGGGATTGAAAATATTTACCTGAACGGCACCATGATGGGCTTTTCCTCAAAGGAGATTGATGCGAAGATGGATGATATCCTGAGCTTTGCGGATATCGGGGATTATGTCTATCAGCCGGTAAAGACTTATTCCAGCGGTATGTTTGTACGGCTGGCTT
>CAJUIO010000076.1 GCA_910586025.1 uncultured Lachnospiraceae bacterium | reverse complement strand
TCACCTACTCGGATGTGGGCAAATACATCACCCGGGATCTTCCCATCGTGGTGTTTGACCGCTTCTTTGAGAATCAGGTGATTCCCCGGGTGGCCTCGGATAACTTTGCCGGAGGCTGTCTTGCCATCGAAAAGCTTCTGGAATTCGGCTGTAAGCATCCGATTTATATCCGCTTTCACTCTGTCTTTCCCGGAGAATCCGACAAGAGAAGGGACGGCTATCTCCATGCCTGCAGGAAGTACGGCCTTGAGCCGGATTATCTGGATGTGGTGGATTGTAATGAGAAGCTTGAGATTATGAAGAAATTCCTTGAACAGCACAAGGATAAGGACGGCTCTCTTACCTTTGACGGCGTGTTCGCCCATACGGATTACCATGGCTATTTATTCATGAAGCTCCTGAAACAGGACGGGTTCCGGGTTCCGGAGGATGTGCAGATCATCGGCTTTGACGGCATCACCAAATTCGGGAACCCGGAGGACGGCCTGTTCGTGTCCTCCATCTGCCAGCCCATCGAGCAGCTTGCAGAGAAATGCGTGGAGATTCTGGTATCCCAGGATACCCAGACCGTCCCCAGTCTCACGCTGCTGCCCGTAAGGTATTGCTATGGAGGAACCACAAAAGAGGGATGAGCTCTCACATCAGTGCGACACAGATTGCGAATTCCATTTCTTCCCCCGCACCGAGTACCGGCAGCTTTCCCAATCTGCGGGCATTCCCGATTCCGTCATAAAAGCCGCTGGACGGTTCCAGAGCGCAATTATAATCTCCCTGAAAGCCGCCTGCCGTGATCCATACTCCGAAATAGGGAAGAATCCCGGCATCATAGCTCATCAGACATTTTATGCCATGAGAGGGATAGCGAAACCCGCAGCGCCCCCTGGCCACCCTTTCCTCACCGTAATACTTCACCATGCTGCAGGGGCGAGAGGCCGGGACTTTTCTGAAATCATAAAAGGAGCCGTCTGCCGGGTAGATCTCTCCCCCTTTGCCGAGCACACTGCCTGGAAGCACATTCCGGCAATGTCTGATTTCCTCCGGAAGAATAATTTCCATGTCCTCCTCATACCGCATCAGCCCGTGCCAGGTCCAGATACAGGGCAGCTCCTCCTTCCCTGTATTGACAATATGATAGGCAATTTTAAGACTGTCTCCCTCAAGCGTCAGCCTCTTCTCATACCGATAGCCAAACTCCGGGCTGTTCATAATAAGCCTCGCTCCGGCACCGCTTTGCTCCAGAATCTGAAATTCACTCTTCCAGATCTCTCCGTGATCCGGATAGCAAAGCCTCCTTCCCTTCCACTCCACCTCCTCGGCATCAATGTTGGGGAAGGCCTCGTCCATTCCGTAAGCGTAAGGCTCAAAGCCATCCTTCTCATCCGGCCTTACATGCTCGTCTCGACCGCCGCCTGCTGCCAGCTCAAACTCCTTGTCCTTCCGGAAAAAGGAGATGATTTTTCCTCCCATCCCGGGAAGGAGCTCGATTCGCAGCACGTCATTTTCCAAAATAATTGATTTCACTGTATTTTTATCCATAAGCCTTTCCCTGTCGCCCTACTCGCCGAAGCTTATACTGTCCACGATCGCCTGGAACATTTCATCCGCATCGCTTCCGTAGCTCTCGTGAATGAAAAAATCAAATCCAACACACAGATCATCCTTCTGGATCACCACATAACGGTTGTTAAAATAGCTCCCGTCCTCGCTCTCCTGGGCTCCCGTCACGTCAATGGCAGGCAGCCCGTTAACCGTGGTCTCCTCCGCAGTATATCCCTCGTCCGTGAGGTACTGCGCCATATCCGACAGATAATTATCATCCTCCATGATGCCTGCCGTGATATAAAGCACCGCCATATCCCAGACATTGTCATCCTCATACCGGGAATAGGCCGTAAGCTCAAAGCCCTCCTCCCCGGAGGTATCCACAACCTCCCAGATATACGGGCAGGAAAAGGTCATCCCCAGATCCTCCACCACATGCCGTGTCATGGCAGGAAGCGGAACCACGGGCTCCTGGTTCATGGCATCATCCAGCTCCTCCTGCGTGACGGTTATGGAAGGCTCCGCTCCCGTATCCTCCAGAATCTTGTCGGCCAGCAGGCGGGTAATAGGTGCAAGCACGGAGAAATGATCCGCTCCCTCCACGATATAGCAGTTGATATTTTCATTATCCGCAGCTCTCTGAATATTTTTCAGATTAATGGAATTCCCCTCGCTTCCCTCTATGATAAAGGTGGGATTTTTTACATTGTCGAGCCAGTGGACGGGGGAACGCATAACAAATTCCTCCTCATTTTCCTTGTCAAAGGTAAACTGGCTGTTATTGTGGTACTTTACCTGATCCACGGCTCCGAAGCAGAACACGGAGCGGAATTTATCGGTATATTCCGCCGCAAGGAGCGCCCTGGTTCCGCCCGTGCTGTGTCCTCCCAGATAAATCCGGTCCGCATCCACATAGGGGAGAGAAGCCGCATACTCATAAGCGGACACAATGTCGTCCACCTCCCCGAAAAGCGCCTCATAATAGCCGGGATTTCCGCAGCCGCCCCGGAAGGAAGGATACATGGTCAAAACTCCGCTCTGCCAGAAGGCCGAACCGGTCTGATCGTTGTCCCATGCCGGATAGCACCATGGAAAATCGTCAATGCCGTTGCCCCAGCCGCCAACCACCCAGATGATCATGGGGTGCTTTTCTCCGTCACCGGGATCCGAGGACACATATGCCGCCAGATCTCCCACCTTGGAGGGGTAGGACACCAGATCGAAAAGCCCCTCCGGCGGTGCCGGAATCTCATAGTCGTCATTTTCCTCCCTCACCAGCGTGGTGGTAAAGGCATCATGGGCCTGGGCGAAGCTGCGCCCGTCTGTGACCACGCTGTCAGCGCCTGCTCCGGAAGCCTCCTGCTCTTGCGTCTGAGCCGCTTCCTCCTCTTTGGTCTCTTTCCCATCACCGGCTTCCTGCACACTTTCCTCTCTGGCGCTCCCGGTTTCGGGTGCGCTTTCCCGAGGCGAAGAACAGGCGGTGCCAAGCATGAGCAGCGCCGTTCCCAGAACTACGGCTAATCTTTTTCTTCTCATAACATTTCCTCTCTTTCTGTGATACATGTGTCTATTCTATCATGACCTTCCGATATTTTACAGTGCGGATTTTGTGAACCTTACAGATATAAGATCCGGTAAAGGACATATGCCCAGGGCTTTCTCCTTTTCAGAAGCCCAAGAAGCTCCGTCCGCTGGCACTTTGCCTCCTCCAGCATATCCTGATCCGCAGCTTTTTCTCCATACAGGAAATCCTCGTAGCTGCAGAGAAACCGGAGTTCCCGCCTTTCCTCCGGCAAAAGCTCCGTCCGGCTTCTGAACTCCTCCAGGGTCTCCTCCGGCCTCCTTGCGATTCCCAGAAAAGCCAGAATGCGCAGGTTCCGGGCCACCTCCGCCCGAAGCCGCAGGTCCGGGCTCATCCTTCTGTAACGGGCCCGTGCCGCCAGATAGTTCAGGGCAAGGAGAACCAAAACCGCCGCAAAAAACCACAGCGTTACAATCCCCAGAGGTTTCCAAAAGCGCCTCACACCGGCTCCCTTGTCCGATTCCTCCGTCATCTCCGGTATTTCCTCCTTTGCCGGCTGCTCCGCTCCCGCCTCCGCCTGCGCACTGTGTACCGCAGCCGGATCCTCCATGCGGGCTGTATTTTCCCGGTTTCCCCGCATTTTCCAGGAGGTATAGCGCATTTTCCCATATCCGGGCGTGGGCTCAAAGGGAATCCATCCGATGTTCTCAAAGTACACCTCCGGCCAGGCGTGGGCCATGTCGGAATAGACAAGCGTTTCACCCTTATCCTCCATTGGCACGCAAAATCCCTGGACATACCGGGCCGGGAATCCCTCCGCCCTGGCAAGCAGTACAAAGGCCGTGGCAAAATAGCTGCAATATCCCTCCCTGCTCTCAAGGAGAAAATAGTCAAGGAACTCACCTGCGGACGAAACGGTATCCGGCAGCTTCCCCGGATTCAGGCTGTAGGAAAAGGAGGACAGCTCCGCCTCAACAGCCTTCAGCTTTTCCACATCCGAGCCGGCCCCTTCCGTGACGGCTTCCAGATATCGCTCCACGTCACCGCCCAGAATAACCTTTTCCTGATAACGTTCTGAAATCTCCTGCTGATAGAGCGCGATCTCTTCCTCTGCGGCCTGCCTTCCCGAGATTTTCCACAGCTCTCGAAGGAGCTCTTTTGGCGGGCCCTCCCCTCTGTGCGAAGCCTCATCCAGAAACCGGGAAAAGGCGCTCTGTCCGGTGTTCATCTGATAGAAGGAGACCTTATATTCCGTCCCATACCCTCTTCTTTTGTCAAAATAGAAGCTTCCCGCAAGCTCGCCAAAATCTATGTTTTCGTTATCCATTTCAATATCCAGCGTCTTTAACGGTGCAAAGAGAAACTCCGAACGGAAATCCCTGTAGCTGATCCTCAGATCCAGCCGGGCCAGATAATCGGTCTGATATTCCGCATCATAGTCTTTCACGGCGCACAATGTCTGGGCCGTATCCATATAGCGCCCAAAGGACTCATCCCGGCCGCTTTGCTGCCACTGCCTGCCGTCAAAGGTATCATAGACTTTTCCTGTGAGATAAAGATTGGACACCGGCCTGGCCATGCTCTCCACGGTCATGATTTCTCTCCGGCTCTCCCCACTCCTTCCTCCAAGCCGCCCTCTCTCGGAAAATCCGCCAAGAGTCAGATCATAGTCGTCTCCGCCTCCGGAAAGAAAATCGGAAGAAAATTTCAGGAAGGACTCCCGAAGCTGGCCGTAAATCGAGCGGACAAACTGCCAGTCGTATGGCTCTTCCGGAACGGGAGGCAGCAGCATGAGCACAAAGTACAGCCCCAGGAAGGGCGTGATCCACAGCATATATCTGTGAACGCCCTCCCGGATTCTCTTCTTTTTCCAGTGTGCCTCGCTCCACTGCACAAAAAGCACTGCGGCATAGGAGATCAGAAAGGCTGCGCCGGGACGAGATATCTCCGTGTTTGAAAAGAGAAAGCAGACCAGGGTCAGGAGGACAGCTCCCGTTCCTCCTATCTGAAACCGGGAATCCTTTTCCATGACCGTCTGTGCAAAATAGCAAAGCAGCACAAGAAAAACGGTCTGTACAAGCTCGTATCCTGTCGTCCACTCCGGATTGTACTGCCTGCCAGAAAGCCACCAAAGGTAGGACTGCCAGAAAGCCAGCGTATTTTTACCGCCTGCGGCTATTCCCGCTCCTGCCAGAACAAAGAGGACTGCGGTCAAAAGCAGGAGCCGGCCCCGCCCCCTCAGACTGCCGAGCGCTCCCAGCAGTAAGAGCGGGCAAAAGGCAGTCAGGAGATGCCAGAGCCCTGGGAACGGAATTCCCAGAAAGCTTCCGAAGGCGGACAGCAGGGCGCAGACCAGAAATCCCGCATTCACTGTGCGCCAGAGAATTCTTTTATTCATCACAGCCTTCCCTCCAACTCGCCCTGTGTGGGAATCCAGACAATACGCCGCCTCTCGTCTCCCTGCACATGCTCCGCTATTTCATCCGCAACCACATAAAAGACCGTAAGAGCCCCCGCTTTGTCCAGCTCCTTTGCTATTCTCCAAACGTCCTGCGTTAATTCACGGAGCACACAGAGAACCACTCTGCACTGATACAGAATCCCTTTTTGTACGGCGGTGAGCAAGGTACCCTGAAAATCCTCCGCCCTGTCAAACCGTGTTGCGGAGACCTTCTCATAAAATCCGTCGAAATCTCCGAGGCTCTCCACACGAAAGGTTAAAAGGCCGCCCTGGCCATAATAAGACGAGAAGGAAATATTCCTCTCCGCCATAAAGATTCCAAGAGCCAGCACCGCCTCCAGAATCTTATTCTCCACAGGAAGATACTCCCTCTGGTTTTGACTGCAACGTCCGGTATCCCACAACAGGGCGATTCCCTGCTTTTCCTCGCCGATTCTGCCCCTTACCTTCAGCTTCTGTTCCCTTGCCGCCGCTTTCCAGTGAATCTGCTTTAGCGCATCCCCCGGAAGGTAGTCTCTTACCAGAATATCCGGCTCCGTGCGCTCTCTTTGGGACTCCCTAAGGAGGAGCGCCGTCAGGCCTTCCACGCCGCAGAGACCGGGAAGGCGGACGATCCTGGGTCTTACCAGCGCCTTGATCGTGCCCGGAATTCTGTACCGGACCCTGAA
Source organism: uncultured Lachnospiraceae bacterium (assembly GCA_910586025.1). Classification (GTDB taxonomy): domain Bacteria; phylum Bacillota; class Clostridia; order Lachnospirales; family Lachnospiraceae; genus Suilimivivens. The sequence continues at coordinate 12,259 of CAJUIO010000076.1, read as the reverse complement.
CAGCCGGAAAAAGTCGGTCATGATGACTTCCTTCACTCCCACCTCGTATTCTCCCCGGTATTTGCAGGTCAGTCTTGTCCGAAAGACATGCTTGTCTCCCGGCAGAAGCTCATACTCCTCGTCTCCCGGCAGATCCTCCACCATGGAAAAAGAAGAAAACAGCCTCACGCTGATTCCGGCGAAGGCACACAGGCTGTCATTCTGCAGCACAAAAAAATAGGGCATGGGCGCAGATCCGACCATATTTCTGCTTTCAATCTGCTGAAAAATCCTGAGCTGGAAATAGACAAGTGCAAGATACACCGCAGACACCACGGGAATCAGCGTGATTCCCCAGAAAAGGCTGTAGCTTATGGCTCCGCCGTAAAAGCTGATGGCTGACAGCGAAAGAACCCACAGGATAACAAAAATCAATCTGCGTATTTTCATGCTCATCCCACTCTCCCCCTTCCCCGGCAGAGCCTGATTCCGGCATTCCAGTCCTACACCGGAACCTTTGCCTTTATGATCAGACTCTTTAAGATCTTATCCCCGTCCTCTTTTCTGATCTTCGCCTCAGAAGAAAGAACCAGGCGGTGCAAAAGCACCTGCATTGCCACAGACTTTACGTCGTCGGGCTTTACATAGTCCCGCTCCGCCAGAAAAGCCTTTGCCTGACAGGCCCTCACCAGCGCCAGCATGGCCCTGGGACTTGCACCCAGCACAAAGCGCTCCTCCGATCTGGTGGAGCTCACGATATCCTCCATGTACCCGATTACCGCCTCCTTCACCACAACCCGTGACACCTCTCTGCGCATGGCCTCTATGTCCTGCGCCCTGCATACTCCCTCCACCTGCTCCAGAGTCCTGCCCTCCAAAAACTGAACCGCCATCCGGATTTCCTGCTCTCTGTCCGGATATCCCAGGGAAAGACGCATCATAAAGCGATCCATCTGGGCCTCGGGAAGGGGATAGGTGCCCAGGAACTCTATGGGATTCTGCGTTGCCATGACAAAGAAGGGACTTGGAAGCCGGTGAACGCATCCGTCCACCGTCACCTGTCCCTCTGCCATGGCTTCCAGAAGGCTGGCCTGAGTCTTGGGCGAGGTTCTGTTAATCTCGTCCGCCAGAATCACCTGATTCATCACAGCGCCCTTCTGATAAGTAAATTCACCTGTCTTCATATGATAGACAGACACGCCCGTGACATCTCCCGGAAGCGTATCCGGCGTAAACTGAATCCTTCCGAAGCTCCCGGAAATACTCCTGGCAAGGGCAAGCGCAAGCGTGGTCTTCCCGACTCCCGGCACATCCTCAAGGAGGATATGTCCGCCTGCCAGAAGACAGACCAGCACATCCTCCACCACCTTTTCCTTTCCAACCAGAACCCGGTTGATATTGTTCATTATTTTCTCTGCCAATCCGTGATAATCCATAATCTCCTCAGCGCCGCCTATGCAAATCTGTGCCCGGAATCCGCTTCCACGGCCCTGCCGTCAATAAACACGTGTTTGATTTTCGTCTGTACTTCAAAGGGGCAGCCGTCCGTGATCACGAGGTCAGCGTCCTTTCCCACCTCGATGGAGCCCACTCTGTCCGCAATCCCGGCATGCTTTGCCGGATTGATTGTGATTGCCTGCAGAGCCGCAAAGGGATCCATTCCCGCCTGAACCGCCAGTCCCGCACACAGGGGAAGATACTCCTGAGGAATCACCGGCGAATCTGTGATAATGGACACCTGACAGCCTGCTGCGGCCAAAAGCCCCGGTGTGGTCCAGCTCTTATTGCGAAGCTCGAACTTGGACGCGCTTGTGAGCGACGGCCCTACCGCAAGAGGCACATTTTCCTTTGCAAGCTCCTCCACGATCAGATGCCCCTCGGTCACATGCTCCAGCGTGATCCTGACACCGAATTCTCTCGCGATCCGAAGCGCCGCAAAAATATCCTCCGTGGCATGGGCGTGTGCTTTTAAGGGAATCTCTCCCCGCAGCACGGGGATCAGCGCCTCCAGCTTCATGTCAAAGGCCGGCCTTTTGGAGACATCCTCTCCTGCGGCTTCCTTTTTTTCCATGTATTCCCTTGTCTTAAACAGCATCTCCCGAAGCACGGCCGCAGTGGTCATACGGCTGGAATCCTTTTTGTCCCTGTAGACTCTCTTGGGATTTTCCCCAAAGGCGCACTTCATGGCAACGCCGTCCCGCACCACCATATCGTCCGCTCTCTTCCCCACGGTCTTCACCGTGGTAAAGGTGCCGCCCAGCACATTTGCGCTGCCCGGCCCCACACAGACACAGGTGACTCCCGCCGCTGCCGCCCTTGGAAATGCGGCATCCAAGGGCTTCACCCCGTCGATTCCCCGCAGGTGAGGCGTGACAATATCGTTCATCTCGTTGTAGTCCATTCCTTCATAGCCGATTCCGTAGCCGTCCAGACCGATATGCCCGTGGGCCTCCACAAATCCCGGATAGACATCAAGTCCTTGCGCATCCACGATTTGCGCCCCTTCCCCGGCCTCAAGATTCTCTCCGATGGCCGTAATTTTCCCGTCCTCCACCAGGATATCACCCCGGAAGGCCTCCTTGTGGACGGCATCATGAATCATTCCGTTTCTTACACACAACATAGCTTTATCCTCCTTTTTACTTTTCCCGCTGTCAAAGAAGCTGAAGGTTGCCAGCGCCACTCTGTTCATATAGGCATTCATAGACTTGACATCATCCTCCAGCATAGCCTTGATGAACCCGTTATAAACTGTGCGGGAGCCTGAAAACCATTTCCTGATCATCCTGCGGAACATGATGTGCACTTCCCTGTTTGTCAGAGACAATTCATACCTCTCATCTCCTGTCTCCTCAGACATGTCATAGCTCTCCACCCTGAGGTATCCGCCGGCAAGAAGCAGACTCCATATGGCATTCTCATCCTCGTCCAGCTGATCAAATATAATCTGCTCATCGATCTCTTTAAAAAGATGCTCCCCCTTCAGGAGCTTTTCCATGGATATCTTTGTCTCCGTGCCGCCCTCCCGAACCAGCTTATCGATCAGACCGTTGCTGCTGGTATTGGCCCAGTAGGGGGAGAGCTTCCCTGTTTTCAGATAATTCAAGATAGACCAGGGATTATAAATGTCTCTGCAGCTTCCAAATGTAAATCCGTCATACCACCTCTTTACATCCTCACTCTTTTCCTCCATCCCATTTTCTTCCAAAGCCTTAAAGACTTCCTCCTCCGTAAAACCAAAGCAGTCAGCATACAGCTCGGAGGTGGAGGTCACCACCGTCAGATGATTCAGATCAGAAAAAATGGACTCTTTACTCACCCTGGTTATCCCCGTCATAACCGCCCGCTCAAGATAGGGATTTGTCTTAAACGTGGAATTAAACAGCCCTCTGATGAATTCCGCCATCTCCCTCCAATAACCGTTCACCCAGGCTTCCTGAAGAGGTGTGTCATACTCGTCAAGCAGGATGATTACCTTCTTGCCATAATAACGATACAGATATTCCGACAATGTCCCTATGGAGGAAACTGCAATATAATAATCCATGTCCGCGGAAACACTGCCGAAAAAATCCCTTTCCCTCTCGCTCAGGCAGTCTCCCTTAAGCAGAAAATCAAACTGGTTATACAGCCTTTCTATTAAATAGGAAAGGCATTTTTGTGCGTCCTGAAAGGTAGTCGCCTTTATTCCGGCAAAGCTTAAAAAGATCACCGGCCAGCTTCCCTGAAGCCTGCGGTATTTTTCCTCCTTCCATATGGACAATCCCTCAAAGATCTCTCCCCGTCCTTCATACTGCACGGAAAGAAACCTTTCCAGCATGTTCATATTCAGAGTCTTCCCGAATCTTCTCGGGCGGGTAATCAGGGTCACATCATCTTTGTTTTCCCACCACTGCCTGATAAAATGTGTTTTATCAACATAAAAACAATTCTGTGATATCAGCTTCTCAAAGCTCTGGATTCCGATCCCTACGGTTCTTGCCATCACGAAGTCCCTTCCTATTTCTCCGCCGCCCCGAGCACGGCGTAATAAGCCTTTTTCGGCTTTAACTGTCCGTCAAAAAGCAAAGGATAGCTTCTCTCCTTCCGAAATGCGGTAAGCCAGCTCATATCATCCTGCAGCCCCCAGAAGGTTACACCCGTCAGATCGGCCGCTTTGTCCTTCCTGGCCTTTACAAGCCGATCAAACAGACTTTCATACCGCTGTGCCAGACGCTCCATGGACTCTTCCGAAAGATCCGTATTGTGGTTATCCAGCTCCGTAATCTGTACCTGAAGCGGCAGAGCCCCGTAATACCTCAGACTTTTCTCATATTCATCCAGATCCGTCTCCATGGTAAGATGCGTCTGCATGCCCATGCCGTCCACCAGCCCTTCTTCCAGAAGGGGTCTCAGAATAAGATCATATATGGCTTCTCTCTTCCACGGAAGAAAAGTGTCGTAATCGTTATAAAACAATGCCGCGCTGCCGTCCGAATACTTTCGGGCAAACCGGAACGCCTGCAGTACGAAATCCTGCCCCACGGTACCGATCCAGAACGACTCCCGCAGTCCTTCCTCCACAACCGCCTCATTCACCACATCCCAGGCATAGATCACGCCCGGCCATTTCTGCTGCACATAAGTCATGACTGTGCGGATATAGCTTTCCATCCTCGCAAGCATGGTCTCCCTGTCCGCAAGCGGTGCATCCTCCTCATTCCGGTAATCCTTTGCAAAGAACCATCTGGGTGTCTGGTTATGCCACACCAGAGTATGCCCCCGCATCCCGATCCCGTTCTTCTTTGCATACTCCATATAAGGATCAATCTTTTCAAAAGTAACCGCGGGACTGCGGTCATACCTTTCCGGCTCCTTCCGGTTCGCTTCCGCATCCAGAAGATTTTCCGGCTTCATGTCATTCTCGCAGGTAATGGAATCATATTCCTGTGCGATATGACGCAAAACAGGCTCATCCTTCAATACCTGCCTGGGTATTGCCACCCCCATCTTAAAACAGAATTGATAGCTTTCTTTGAGACTCATAAATAGTCCTCCTCTCATTCTATGACTTCATTTTCCTCTCACAAAGGAATCTTCTGACACGCTCCGTCTCCTCCCGGTCAAAGAAGAAACCAAGCCTTCCCGCAACATATCCGGCATTTTCCGCAAAATAATCGTACATCAGAAACAGCTTTTCCCAGATGTCCTCGTATTGTCCATTGGGAAAAATCCCCTGAAACCTCTCCATTTCCTCCTCCCGCAGAAACCGCTTGAGATATTTTCCATGTTTTCCCGTAGTTACCCTGAAATCGTTGTCCGCACCTATTTTCCAATCGAGCATCTTTATAAACATTTTCATAACCGGCACATCAAACATATACCTCGCATAATAGAATTCCTTTCTGCAAAGCCCCTTTGTGACATAGACACAAATCCACCTGAACTCATTGCAGGTATCACGGTACTCCTTTTCCGAGGGCGGCGCAATATAAAATGCGCTCTCACTATCCACCGGCAGCAGTTCCTTCCGATTGTCCTTATTAAGCAGCACGCACCTGGGCTCCGTATTGTACTCCTGACAGGCTATGTTAGTAATGTCAATGAGCGTCAGGTCTATCCTGTTCCCGTCCGTAAACTGCATGAGATAGGTAAAGTTTTCCCTCCCCTCATAGTCATAGAGATGATCATGCCAGTCTTCGGGACACTGCAGGATCAGCATCTCTCCAAAATACCGGATCCAGTCCTTATCCCCTGTAAATTCCCTGATATCTTTTACCACATAGCAGATATCAAAATCACTGTACCTGTCATGAACCGCATTTTTATTTGCCCGCGATCCCTCCATGGTCACGGCCCGGATCCGCTCGTCGTTAATTGCCAGATCCAGTATGAGCCTCATCATTTCATCGTATGTCCGCATAGTCTTAAACCCTATCCCTTCTGATACCCGGAAGCAATAACAGCATCAACATATTTCAAATCAGACAGGCGGCCAGTGTAAGAAGCGCTGCCAGAAAGCAGATATTTCCAAGGGTAAAGATCCTGACATATTCTCCCCTGCGTCCGCTCTCCCTTGCCGCCACATATTTGTAGGAGATCAGGCTTGCCATGGATGCGATCAGCGTTCCCAGGCCTCCCAGGTTTGTCCCGACTATCAGGCTTTCGAAGTTTTCTGTAAATCCGGACAAAAGCAGTGCCGCCGGCACATTGCTGATGACCTGGCTTGCGATAACGGCGGTATAAACCTCCCTGCCGGTGATAATCCTGTTCAGAAATTCGCAAAAGGCCGGGATTCTTCCCATATTCCCTATAAAGACGAAAAATCCCGCAAAAGTAAGGAGCAGGGAATAATCCACCGCCGCCAGCACTCTCCTGTCCATGATCAGAACCGCGGCAAGGACGATCACAAGAACCGCCTGCCAGGGAAGGAGATGTCCTACCGCCAGAAGACAGAGCAAAAACAATACAAGGTAAACCGAAAGGAGGCGCAGCGTCTGTCCGGAAAGGACGAAATCCTCCCGTCCGGAGACCTCCGCCGCTCCGGCTCCGTCCTTTTCCTCCGCACCGGCTTTTCCATCCTTCCCCTGCGTCATCCGTGCCTGGAGCATCACCCAAAAAATCAGAAGCGCCAGAGATAAAACCGTATAGGGAAGCATCAAAGCCAGGAATTCCCCGGCGGAAAGCCCTGCCCTTCCGTAAAGATAAAGGTTCTGGGGATTCCCGACAGGAGTCAGCATGCTTCCCAGATTAGCCGCAATGGTCTGCATTGCCGTCACGGGAAGAACCAGCCTTCTCCTCCGCTCCTCTCCCAGCAGCTCCAGAACCGTGAAGGTAAAGGGCACAAAGGTGATGAGCGCCACATCATTTGTGATCAGCATACTGAAGAAAAAGCACAAAAGAACCAGGACAAAGACAATCCCCCGGCTGCTTTTTACCCTTCCGAGCAGCCGCCTGGCAATCCATGCGAACACGCCTGTTTTCTGCAGCCCTGCCATAACGCACATAAGGCCAAACAGGATCGACAATGTCCGAAAATCAATGTAGGCGGCGTACTCTCTATCCGGCGGTACCGCAAGAGCGGACAGCAAAGCCAGCAGCACTGCGGCACACAGCACCGTCTCCTTTTTGAAAAATTCCCTCAAGCCTTTAATTCTCCGCACCTTTTGTCTCCTCATCCTCTGTACTAAACTCCCGCAAAAAGCTCCTTCGCCTTTTGCATGCGCTCCGCAATGGGCACATGGAAGGGACATCTCCCCTCGCAGGTTTTACAGCCAATGCAGTCTGAGGCATTGGCTCCAAGCTGCTCATAGTGCGCCCGTACCGTGCCGGGGACCTGGTCTGTCATGGTTCCCAGATCATACAGCTTATTTACCATTGCGATGTCTATCTTCACAGGACAGGGAGCGCAATGTCCGCAATAGGTGCATTGCCCTGTGGAAAATGCGTGGGAGGGAGCCGAGGCAAGAACGCTGGCATAGTCCTTCTCCTCCTCCGAGGCCGTCTCATAGGCCGTGGCCTCATATACGTGCTGCGGGTTGTCAAAGCCCGCCATCACGGATGCCACCGCAGGCCTGGTCAGGGCATAATGGAGGCACTGTACGGGCGTGAGCGCCACCCCGAAGGGAGAGGTTTTCGGATTGAACAGACGGCCTCCGGCATAGCCTTTCATAACCGTAATGCCCACACGGTTCTGTTCGCAGAGCTTATACAGCTCCTCCCTCTCCGGGGCGATCCCGCTCAGGGACTCCTCGTACCGCTCCGCAAAATATTCCTCCAGATCCGTCACGGGAGGGAGCATGTCAAAGGCCGGATTGATACTGAACAAGATCATCTCGATCTCTCCCTGACAGGCCGCCAGCTTCGCAGTCTCCGGATTGTGTGTGCTCATGCCGATATGGCGGATAACGCCATCCTTTTTGAGCAGCCTCACATATTCCATGAACTCTCCGTTAATGACCCTGTCAAATTCCTGAGCATTATCAATAAAATGTATCATTCCCAGATCAATGTAATCCGTCTGCATTCTGTGAAGCAGATCTTCAAAGGCAGGCTTCACCTTCTCCATATCCCTGCTTCTGACATATTGTCCGTTTTCCCAGATCGAACCGATATGCCCCTGAATTATCCACCTCTCCCTTTTTCCCTTTATGGCAAGACCGATATTGGAACGCACATTCGGTTCAGACATCCAGCAGTCCAGAATATTGATACCTTCCCTTTCACAGGTGTCAATTACTTCCCCAACCTCCTGCGTATTATGGCGTTCCAGCCATTCCCCTCCAAGTCCGATCTCACTGACCATAAGTCCTGTCTTTCCCAGTTCCCTGTATCTCATAAAATGCACTCTCCTTTCCTGATGCTTCAAAGCCGTATCATCACCTTTTCCCCACCGTGATCTCGCCCAGGGCCTCCTTATCGTCACGGATGATCTCGCCCACGGCAGGCACCCGGATATGCCCGGACCGGGGATTTTTGATACTGATTACCTCCGTGGTCACTGTGGCCTCCACATCTGATTTTTCAAAGCACAGATCAGCTTCCTCCATCTCGCAGTTCACAAGCCTCAGTCCCTTACAGTAGCACAGAGGCTGAGTTCCGATAATCTTACAATTCTCAAAGGTCACGTTCTCGCAGTACCAGGCAAGATATTCCCCCTTCACCACACTGTCACGTACCGTCACATTCCGTGCGTGCCAGAAGGCATCCTTGGTATCAAACACGCAGTTCTCGAACACGGAATCCTGAATATACTGAAAGGAATATTTCCCTTTCAGACGCACGTCAGTAAAGTCCAGACCGTCAGAGCGCATCATGAAATACTCGCCCTGCACATCGCAGTTTTTCATTTCAAGCTTATGTACAGACCATCCGAATTCCGGAGAGATCACATCGCATCCCTGCATTCTGATTCGGCTGCATTCCCGAAGCGCCTTGATTCCGTGCAGCTTTGTATCCGCGATTTCCACGTCATTCGAATACCACAGCGCCGCCCGGCACAGCTCCGTCATCTCACAGCCTTCAATTTTCAGATTGTCATCATGCCAGAAGGGATATCTGAGATTAAAAAAGCAGCCTGAAACCTGAATATCCCTGCCCTCCTTAAATGCGCTCTCCCCGTCCGCAGGTCCGTCAAAAACACATTTCTTCACCTCGATCCCCCGGCATCCGTACAGCGCCCTCTCCTCGTCAAAGGTCTTCTTTTCTATTATGGTCATGTTACGCTCTCCTTCCAACTCCCAGGTTTTATATTTTCTGTCCGTCCCTCTTTAATTTCCGGTACAGGACAAGATACATCGTGATAAAGCAGGCAAGACCGCCTATGGCATTGGATATGGGCTCCGCAAGGAACACCCCGTCCACCCCGAATCCCAGCTTTGGCAACAGCACAGTGAGGGGAGCCACGATCACCGCCTTCCTCAGGAGGGAAAAGAAAATCGCCTGCTTAGAATATCCCAGTGCCGTGAAGGCCGACTGCCCCGCAAACTGAAAGGCCATGAAGAAAAAGCCGAAAAAGTACAGACGAAGCGCTCCCACCCCGGCGTCAAGCATGGCCGGATCCTCCGTGAAAACCGAAAGCAGCAGCCTGGGACACTGAATTACCGCAAACCATGCCAAAAGTGTGTACAGAATGCCAATCACTGCCATGAAACGGATTCCCTGACACACTCTTCCATACCGCTTTGCCCCGTAATCATATCCCAGCACGGGCTGTGAACCGCTGGTAAGACCGCCAACAGGCAGGGAAAGTATCTCTCGCACGGAATTAATCACCGTCATGATTCCCACGTACAGGTCTCCTCCGTATATTTTAAGAGTGGCATTGCACACGATCTGCACCAGACAGTTGGTCGCCTGCATGATAAAGCCCGCCATGCCAAGGGAAATGATCTCGCAGGCCAGACCTCCCTCCACCGCAAGCCGCTCTCTTTTAATCCGCAGCTGAGTCTTTCCCCCTGTCAGGAAGCGCAGAACCCAGATACAGGATACCATCTGGCTCAGCACAGTGGCAAGAGCCGCTCCTCCAACCCCCATATGAAGGCAGAAAATAAAGAGAGGATCCAGAATCAGATTTAAGGCCGCTCCCAGCATGGTGGTCATCATGCCCATCCTGGGAAATCCCTGGGCATTGATAAATCCGTTCAGCCCTGTCGCCAGCATGGTAAACGAGGTTCCAAGCAGATAGATTTTCAGATAATCATCCGCATAAACATAGGAGGCATCGCTGGCCCCGAACAGGTAGAGCACCGGTCTGCGGAACAGATAGCAGAAAACCAATATGACCAGTGAACTGCCAAGCAGAAGGGAAAAGGTGTTGCCAAGTATTTTCTCCGCCCTCTCCTCCTGTCCGGCTCCCCTCGCTATGGAAAACAGCGGCGTGCCTCCGGTGCCGAACAGACAGGTAAAGGCCGCCACAAGCGTGGTCAGCGGAAACGCCAGCCCGATACCGGTCAGCGCCATACTGTCCGCACCGGGCAGATGTCCGATGTAAATACGATCCACCACATTATACAAAAGCTGCACCAGCTGTGCCAGCATCAGGGGAATCGCCTGGTATATAATATTCTTCCAGACCTTTCCCTTTGAAAAATCATTTGCCATATGAAAGCTCCTATCTTCCTGTAAGATATGACAGCGTCTTAAAACTGTAACCCATTTCCTCCCATCTGGTCAGAAGCTCGTCCAGAATCTCCCCGTTAGTCCGTGAGGTATTGTGCAGCAACACGACTGCTCCGGGATGCACCCGGGCCGTAAGCTTATCCATGGACTCCTCACGCCCCGGCTGGTTGTCCTGATCCCAGTCAACATGGGCCAGGCTCCAGAAAACAGTGCAATAGCCAAGCTCCTGCGCCATCTTCAGATTCTGTACATTGCACTTTCCCTGAGGCGGGCGGTAATAGGGAGCAAGCTTTGCACCGGTAACCTCGCAAAACAGATCCGCCACATCATCCATCTCCTTCTGAAAAGCGGCCTTGTCCGATATGGCGGACATATCGGGGTGATGATAGGTGTGGTTTCCCACCGTATGGCCTTCCTCCACCATACGCTTTACCAGGTCGGGAGCCGTCTCCAGAAAATGTCCCACCACGAAAAAGGTTCCCTTCGCACCATGCTTTTTCAGAGCCTCCAATATAGGCTCCGTATTTCCGTTTTCATACCCGCAGTCAAAGGTCAGGTAGAGAACCTTTTCCTCTTCGTTTCCCACATAATAAGCATCGTACCAGGCAAGATCGGATGCGGATGCGTTTCCTCTTGGCGGCATCCCCGCCTCACCAAAGGAAAGTCCCCAGTCCTCGGAGGCCAGCACAAGCTCCCAGCCCTCCGGCGGCGTTTTCTTTTCCGGCGGATTTCCCGTCTGTGATGTATTTTGCATATCCGCCGCAGCGCCGGACGTATCTTCCGAACCTTGGGATGATGCCGTATCCTTCGATGCGGCACCCTCCCCGTCCGCTTCCCCGGACAGATTCCCCTCCGATCCGCCTGCAGGTATGGGCAGTATTTCCAGACCGGCGATTTCTGTCTCCTCCGAAAAAGAAGCCTCCGCCGCCTCCTTTCCGCACCCTGTGAAAAATACTGCCAAAAGAAATGGCAGTATTTTGATCATCCTCTTTCTGTTATATGTTCTGTCTCTCATCTCAAAACTTTCCCGAACTTCCCATGTATAAGCATCTTTATCGCTTCCTGGATCTGATCATCCGAGGTATACGGCTGGTCGCCATGCAGCATTGCAAGAGCCTTGAGGTCGTCGTTATTTAATGTGATCACATGCTCCCTCGCACTTTCCGGCATCGGGATGACATATTCACTCATCTCCTTTTCCAGTTCGTTTAATTGACGCATACTGGTCGTGACCTGACTCTTTCCCAGATCCACCGCCTCCAGCAGCTCTTCGTAATTCTCGGTTATGCGGCTGCACTCCGGAATATCCGCATATACCTTTTCCGGATCGTCCACGATCCCTGATTCATTACCGTTTCCATAGACATACCGGTTGTCCTTGATATTTCTGTCTAAGAAATTCAGTGTCTGCGTTACTTTTCCTCCTTCAACCGTTATGATGAGTTTTGCCATAATCCAGCCTCCTTCTGTTGCGAATATCGATACAGGACATGGTCAGTTCCTGTAACACTTTGATTATAGCACATTTTTCCTGTAATGTTTAACTTTTTTCATCAAAGTAAGTCCTTCCTTTTCTATTCACATGACCGAGCTGATAATTTATGTATATTCTTTCACAAATTTTCAATATTTCCTTCGCCGTATATCTCTGTATTTTTTCAACAAACAAGTCAACTATATA
>CAJUIO010000075.1:10343-18662 GCA_910586025.1 uncultured Lachnospiraceae bacterium | reverse complement strand
GCAGACGCTTCAAATGTAAAGCCGGTCTGCGTCCTGTCTGTTTTGACTGCCTTACCCTGGCAGAAAACGGACAGTTCCTTACCGATAATTGCGATCTGACCGCTAAACCGGGGTCTTACCAGGGCGCATGAAAGACTGCCGTTTTCCCAGTACAGGTCAACCTCATGCCCGCCCCTGGCCAGAAGCCCCTTACAGCTTCCCTTTTTCCAGGATACCGGCAATGCCGGAAGAAAATGCAGCCCCAGATGACTTTGCAGAAGGCATTCTGCGATACCTGCCGCAGCACCGAGGTTTCCGTCGATTTGGAAGACGGACCTGGCATTTAATAAACTGCGGGAGGCGGAGCATGTCAGCATCTTATAGATGTTTTTGTCGGAGCTTACCCCGTCTCTAAAGCGAGCGTCCAGACAGATCTGCCAGGCTAAAGGCCACCCGCCGTTTCCTGCACCGTGAGCTCTGCGGCGTTCCAGGGATATCTTCGCCGCATCCATAAGCTCTGGCGCATCCCTCCAATTGATGGAGCATCCCGGATATACGGCATACAGGTGGGAGACATGCCCCATGCCGGGATTCTGCTCCGGAAAATCCTGATTCCATTCCATGAGCTGTCCCATGGAGCCGATTTGATCCTGCGGAAGCTTATCTATCATATTTTTTAAGACCTCTCCATATTCCAGATCAATTCCCAGAATTTTCTGTATCTCGATACATGCTCCAAAAAATTCACGTAATATTTGATTATCCATTGCGGGACTTACGCACAAAGGCGTATCGGAACCATCCGGGAGGAAGTAACGGTTTTCCGGAGACACTGACGGACAGGTAAGGAGCTTTCCGTCTATCTCCAGCAGAAAATCCTCATAGAACAGTGCCATATCCTTTAGAATCGGATACATGCGCTCCAACACGCTCTTATCCCCGGTATACAGATAGTGCTCCCACACATGCATTCCCATCCATGCTCCGCCCGTCACCCAGGGTGTGGATGCCATATAGACATCCTGCGGCGCACAGTCACCGTAATAGTCTGTGTTGTGATGACATACCATCCCTCTCATACCATACATTACACTGGCTGTCTTCTTCCCTGGCTCATGCATGGTCTCAAGCAGATCCATCACGGGTTCGTGAAGCTCTGTCAGATTACCGGCACATGCCAGCCAGTAATTCATCTGCAGATTGATATTAATGGTATATTTACTGTCCCACATCGGCATAAATTCAGCATTCCAGATTCCCTGGAGATTCAGCGGCGAGCTGCCCTGTCTGCTGCCGGATACGATCAGATAGCGTCCGAATTGGAAATACAATGCTGCCAGGGCCGGTTCCTCTGCGCCGCTTCGCAGTGCGTCAAGCCGCTGCTCCAGGCTGCCGGAAGCGGGCTCCCCCAGATCCAGCTGACAGCTTTCCATGAGCGCCGTAAAATCCCTGATATGCTCTTTCTTCAAGCTCTGGTATCCCTTTTTCTGAGCCGCGTCCAGGTTTTTTGTTACCTCTGCGCCGGGATCTGAAAAGCGATTGGAGGTGGCGGTTGTCAGATAGATTATTACTTCACTGCAGTTATCAGCCGTCAGCTGGGACACCGGATTGATCAGATTTCCATCACACTCCATGCGAAACGCTGCCGCAAACTGTACCCCGGCATCATTTCCTGCCATTAAGAAAGTATTGTCATCTATGGTTCTTGCGAAGTCCACCTGCGTTCCCGGCCATCCGCCTCCTCTGGCCTGCATTCCCGGACGGCGGTCATCCTTGATAAAAGCATCGGATACCGTGACGCGGTCCAGCTTCAACTCCAGCCGAATCGCCCGGGGAGTATCAGAGGTAAGACGAATGCACATTACCTGTCCCGGAGCGCTGATAAACATTTCTCTGTGATAAGAGACATGATCCAGCTTGTGGTCCACAGTGAGAACTCCCGTCATCAAATCCAAATCCATATGATATGCTTCCGGCTCCGGGGGTTTGGGCCTTCCGCCCATGGAAAAGGGCATCCTTTGGTTCAGTGCCATATTCAATTGTCCAATGAAGGTATAATGACGCTGAGAGTAAGGAACTCCTGCCATATACTGCGCAATCATTTCCTCCGCATCATGCATCCTGCCCTCCAGAATCAGCCTGCGGATCTTTGGGAGCTTCTCCTTAAACGCCGGATTATTGCGGTCCATTGCCAGGCCGTGCCACAGAGAATCGTCATTCAGCGGAATGCGTTCCATATCGGTTTCCCCGTAAACCATGGCTCCCAGCCTTCCGTTTCCCAGGGGCAGGGCATCTCCCCACATTTTTGCGGGGCTGTCATAATTCATGTGATGATTGTGTTCCATTTGAACCCTCCATTCTTTGCTTTCTGTACAGACGTTGTTTTTTATGTTACATTTATATTGAATTCAAACCCAAGGTGAGGAAATAATATGTTTTTAAAGTCCAGAAAGAAACGTTATTTAATTGTCACACAGAATGAAGCTCTCCTCTATGAGGGGTTTTGGGATGAGCTTCCACTGGCGGAAAAGGTTATCATCGAAAAAAGCATTGAATTTTTTGATGACAGGGAACCCTGTGTTATTCACCGCACGGCCGTACATGTACGCCTTATGGCGGAGCTGGAGCAGCTTCTTTCCTCCCCGGATTTCCACAGCCAGTTTTGTGCCTTCACCGGTTTCCCGACAGACTGTAAAATCAGTTTATCAGAAAAGTAAAGACAAAAACAGCGCAAAGAAAAACACACTGTATGCCAGCTTGACAGCGGGCAGGATTCTAAGCGACAGATGAGATGCCGACATGACGGATTTTCCTTTGGATACCAGCAACACTACCAGAACCATCGGTACGCACATCGCCGTCAGATAAAGAGTAAGATTTCCTGCCAGCTGCATATCAAATCCTTTGTTCTGGTTTACCATATAGAGAAGCGATGCCAGATAAACCTGCCCTGTGCACAGAAACTCTCCTGCGGAGATCACAATCCCCAAAAGAAACAGTACCGGATACCAGAAACATTCCGGTATCTCCACAAGCTTCCTGATCATGTTATGGTTCCATTTTCGGAAGCGTTCGGGAAGCCGGAGCTTTTCTCTGCCATATTCCTTTTTTACAACATGGATAAAATCCATCAGATAAAAAAATCCAAAGCAAAAGGCTAATATTGAGAAGACAGCCTTCATCCCTTTTTGCAGTGTCTGAAATGCCGTACCCTCAATCACACTGAAAAGCGTCCCGATTGTAAATCCCAAAAACAGATATGTTAAGAATTTTCCTGTCAAAAAAATGAGGCTTCCGCCGTAAAAATTTCGACCCGACATCAGCAATATTGACAAAATCATTAACAGCATGGAAATACCGCACGGGTTCAGGCCGTTTAAGAACCCCGTTACCGTCAGCTGAATCTTTGACAGCTTAGTAATCTCCCTCTCCTGCGAAAGGCGGGATAGAATCTCTCTCCAGGAGCCTGCCGCCTTTCCTGCCTCAAGCATTTCCCCGGTACCGTTCACAATCGCTTCCGCTCCGGACAGGTAAGTTTCTGGCGAAAAGAGCAGCGGAACCTGCTGTCCGCTCTCCGGTACGTCATACAGCTCCATAAGCCGGCGGAGCACCAACGAGTTTTCATCATCCAGAATATTATAAATCAGCAGATTGAATTTTTCATCGAACAGGCTGTCCTGCAAATATTCCTCAGCTGTCTGACAGCTTTCACAGGCACCGGTTACAAACAAAACCAGCACGGTATCGTTTTTTAAGGCATTGCTGATTTCATGGTAAAATGCCGAATTAGCGAGGCTTTCCGCATTTGTTTCCGGATCAGGGCCATCATTTGTTATCCCGCCGTTTGGCACGCCGGTTTCAAGATGCCGTGCCACCGCTTCTCCGATCTCCTGATAGGTACCCTGATAAACCGCTCCGCCCACAATGGCAGCAGGCAGATCCGCAAGAGTAAGCTCCAGCCGGTATTTGCGGACTGTTTTTTCAAAATGTGTTGTGCCGCTGTCCTTATAGACATTATAAACGTAACAGTCCGGATTCTCAAATCCGGCTTTTGTCAGCTGGCTTAACACCGCCTGTTCAAATTTATCTTCCTCATGGCAGCTCTCGCAGGGGGCAAGGACAAACAGCTCTACAGGGGTGTTCTCCGGCTTTTCTTCCTGACGATGCGCCAACGGATTTCCTGTTCCGTCAGATGATTCTTTGCGATACATGACTGCCGTAACGGACAATAAAGCGATTAAGACTGCCGTCAATAATAAAATACCAGTTTTGGAAAATCCTGCTTTTTTCACTCGCCCTCTCCATATATCCGTAATTAATTTTGTCCGGCCAGGAAGCCTGGCCGGACACTTTACCTGAAAGGTTTAATTTCCAGCCGCTGCCATGTATGCGTCATAACCGCGCTGGTATGCGGCAATATATTCTTCAACGCCCATGTCTTTCAGCTTCTGGATGTAAGCATCCCAATCCTTTTCAATATCAAGGTTGCCGTCGATAAACTGCACCTGGGCCTGGCTCACATAACCGCCGATGGTCAGGGTTCCCTCGGTCACAATCTTTGCATCCTCACCCTCAAATGCCAGATTCGGAACAAGAGTGTCAACAGCCGGGGCATATTGATCATACAGCTCCGCACACTGCTGGAACCAATATTCGGTGGAGTGGTCGGGATCCTCAACCCTCAGGGAAGCTCTGTAGTCAGCGGTTCCGCGCTGAATCATCGCATCCGGCGTATACCGGTAGTCCGCATAGGTCTTGGAGAGGCCGCCGTCTTCCACATAGTCAAAGTCCTCGGGAACGACGTAAGACTCATAGGTAGGAGTTCCGCCGCCCAGAGAAACACCCTCAGTGGTATAATCCCAGCCAATACCTCTGGGACCTCCGCCGATATGGTGAACCGCATCCTCGGAAGCCATGAAGTCAAACAGCGCTACCGCAATTTCAGGATATTTGCAGGTGGAAGAAACCACTCCGATACAGCCTTCAAAATATGTCTGAATGCAGCGTCCCGAATATCTGACACCGTCAGGTCCCGCTACGGGTGCGAGAATTTCCCAATTCTGCCATTCGCCGTCTACCTGCTGCCAGAACTCAGAGTTCTGTACACCGCCGTTGGCGTAAAGCGCTACCTTATTTCCCTCTTCGGCATCTATAGTGGCTGAAAACTGAGTGTCATCCTGCAAAAAGGTCTGGTTATCCAGAAGGCCCTCCTCAAAGAGCTTGCGCATGTAGCGCAGACCCTCTCTGTACTCATCCTTCATTACGGCATACTCGATCTTGCCGTTATTTACCACCATTCCTCCGGCCACGGTGGGATTGGTATTGCTCAGGGGATTGACGCACTGTGTGAAGGAATTCATGAGCCATACGGTAGGATCCGAGGCCCAGCCGCCGATATATCCGCTCATGGGAACCTCATCCGCAATACCGTTTCCATTGGCATCGTCCTCCTTTACCATCTTCAGGAAGTTGTAGAGCTCCTCGGTGGTCTCAGGGTTTTTGCCGCCCAGGTATTTCTCAACCCAGGGCTTGTAGATATACATACGGTGCTGGTACATGCAGTGGAAACACTCATTTTCGCCGCCGTAAGTATAAATATGTCCGTCGCTCATGGTCAGATCAGCTTTTCTCATGGGGCTCTGTTCGTTCATCCAGGACCAGTTCTCCATGCCTTCCAGCATATCCTCCAGGGGAAGCAGAAGACCCTGAGAGCCATAGGAGAGAACCTCGGCCTTGGTCCAGCCGGTACGCAGGAAGAAATCGGGCATGGAATCCGGATCCGTCATTATCAGGTTCAGCTTCTGAGTGGCCTCATCGCCGGTCAAATCGTATACATAATCCAGATGGATGTTGGTCTGCTCCTCAATCCAGTCAGTTACCCAGTTGTCCTGGTAGGTCGTAACGCCCTGGTCAGGGTTGTTTACAAATACGGTCAGGGTCAGTTTCTCTTTCAGCGGGAACACCACGTCCTTAGGTGAATCAAACGCAAACGGATCGGATGAATCCCCTCCGGCGTTTGTGTCCTCGCTTTTCTCGTCCGAGCTCTGCTCATTCTCTTGTGCGGCAGAGGTCTGCTGGTTACCGGAATCTGATCCGCAGCCAGTGAGTGCTGCCATGAGTGTCAATACGGTAAGTATTGACAGCGTCTTTTGGAACAATTTCTTTTTCCTCATTCCTTTTCCTCCTCTTTTTTTGTTTCCTTAAAATTTTTATTATTAAACGGATACCACAGAGGTTATCCGGTTTAATCGCAGGCATCAGTTTCCGGATTATCCCTTGACGGAGCCGATCATAACGCCCTTTACAAAATATTTCTGTACAAACGGATAGACGATCATCAGCGGCAATGTGCTGATAATAATCGTTCCATACTTGAGCATTTCTCCCAAGTACTGGTTCTTTCTGATTGTCTCCGGGTCTATGTTGGACTGGTTTAAGTTCACCTGAGACAGCAAAAGAATTCTTCTAAGCACCAGCTGCAGCGGATATTTTTCCTGCGAATTCAGGTAAATCATGGGGCCGAAGTAAGAATTCCAAAGCCCAACCACCACCCAAAGCGACAGCACGGCGATAATGGGGGTGGATAAGGGGATCACGATTCTTACAAAAAACCGAAAATCCGTACAGCCGTCCATCTCTGCGGCCTCCTGCAGCTCCTTCGGAATGGTGTTGGCGAAAAATGTGCGTGCCACGATGATATTGTAAGCGTTCACGGCACCCGGCAGCACCACCGCCCAGATGGTATCCATCAG
Source organism: uncultured Lachnospiraceae bacterium (assembly GCA_910586025.1). Taxonomy (GTDB): domain Bacteria; phylum Bacillota; class Clostridia; order Lachnospirales; family Lachnospiraceae; genus Suilimivivens. Next base: position 11,931 of record CAJUIO010000075.1, on the reverse strand, counting down.
GTCTAAATTCTTGACCAGCAGATAGGTGGGGATCAGACCACCCGAAAACATCATGGTAAAAAGGATGATAACCGTGAATATTTTTTTCCCCCGGAAGTCATCCCTTGAGAGAGGGTAGGCCGCAAACAGGGTAAGAACCATGCTGATTAGGGTACCGACAATCGCATAGATGATAGAATTCCGATATCCTGTCCAGATGCTCTGATATTTAAACACCGCCTTATAGCTCTGCAGTGTCAGATCTACCGGAAAAAGCTTAACCCTGCCACTCATCAGTGCGTCTCCGGAGCTGAAGGAACAGCTGATTATGTAGATAAGGGGGTAAAGAACCACCACAAGGAGGACTGTGAGCAAAATATAATTGATAAAGTAGACGATCGTATCCTGTGTTATTTTTTTACGTTTCATATATCAAACTCCTTTCCCATCCTGCGGATTTACAGAAATCCCGTACCGGAGAGCTTATTTGCGATCTTATTCGTGATCAGGATCAAAATCAGACCAACCAGGGACTGGAAAAGGCCGATTGCGGTAGAATACGGAAAATCCGGGAAGGTGGAAACCAAAGACACCTTATAGGAATAAGTGCTGATGACCTCCGACATCGCAATGTTATTCTGGTTCTGCATCGCCAGAATCTTTTCATACCCGATATTCAGGGTGCCTCCCATATTCAGGATCAGCATAATGACGGCTGTCGGAATGATCGCCGGAATATCCACATACCAGATCCGCTGCAGCAATGTCGCACCGTCAATTATGGCCGCCTCGTGCTGTTCCTGATCCACTCCTGCCAGAGCCGCCATGTAGATGATTGCCCCAAAGCCGACACCCTGCCAGACACCTGACCAAACATACAGGGACGAAAAATAACTGGCATTACCCAGAATATTGATCCCCAGATTATTAAAGAAGAAGCTTCCGATGACACCCGAGCGGTTGTCAAAGATCATGTTGATAATACCTACAAACACAATGGTGGAAATAAAGTAGGGACAATAACTCACCATCTGGACAAATTTCCTGTACGCCACGTTCTTTGCGTAGTTTAAGGAAAGCGCCAGGATAATCGAACAGGGCATACTGACTAACATCGAATAGATGGAAAGCACAATCGTGTTGCGCAGACATTCTCTGAAGTTATAGTTGCTGAAGAACCGAATAAAATTATTGAAGCCATGATTGGCCGCCCAGGGACTGTCCCAGATGCCGATACTCACCTTATAATCCTTAAAGGCGAGTATCACCCCGTACATTGGGGCATAGGCAAAGATAAAGAGCATGATAATCGGGAACGAAATCATCGCGTACAGCTGCCAGTGTCCGAGAAAATATTGAACAAAGGTCTTTCGATGTCCAATTTGAATTTTTGTCTTTTTTGACATTTCCTGTTTTCACTCCTTTCTAAGTGCATACATTATCTATTACATATCTGCACAAAGAAAGTAAATATCCACTTGCCCTTTTTGGCTATTCATTTCTTAACATATCCGCACTGACGGTAAAAGACCGGGCAGTCAGCACTGCCCGGTCTTTTACCGCAATATTCATTTTTTATCACGCTGTATTCACTATTTCACTTTATGTA
>CAJUIO010000075.1:6334-10243 GCA_910586025.1 uncultured Lachnospiraceae bacterium | reverse complement strand
TTTTACCGCAATATTCATTTTTTATCACGCTGTATTCACTATTTCACTTTATGTACATTCCTAATTCTTCCGGTATTCCGACGCACTGTCGCCCGTCACCCTCCGGAATGCCCTGCTGAAGGAGTTGGTGGAGCTATAGCCTGTTGCCACGGCGATCTCCCCCACGGACAAGGACGTATTTTTCAAAAGTCCCTTTGCCTTTTCAATCCTGACATCCTCCACATAATTGGAGAAATTGACTCCGGCAGAGGCTTTGAAAAGAGAAGAAAGATAAGGCACGCTAATCTGAAACGTATCTGCGACCATTGTCAGGGACAGATCCGGATCCCCGTAGTTGGCATCTAAGAATGCCAAAATCGCGGGCATCATTTTCCCGGCCTCCTTTGTCTTCTTTTCATTTACAAGAGCGCAGAGGGAACGATACAATCCGAGTGTGCTGGTAATCTGCTCGATCAGAGGAATTCTGTGCTCCTTTTCAAGCTCGCTGAAATATTTCTGGTACTCCTGCTCCTCCAGTTCCAGTCTGACAAGAATATGAAACAGAATTGCCTGCAGTTCATTCAGAAGAATCTGCTGCAGCCAGGCGGGAAGATTGCTCTCGAGGATGTATTCCGTCATGATTTCCTTCAGGGCATCATGGAGCCCCTGCTCGTCCCCTGACGTAACGAGTCTGGTCAATTTCACCGATAACTCAAAATACGGGAATACCGCAACCATCTTCTTATTATTCTTCCGAAACCAGATGACTTGACTCTCTGTCCGTTCCTTTTCATTCATGAATGCGAAAGCGGCGTTGTGATAGGACTCGTAGACATCCTCCATTTCCTCCACCACGTTGCCTCCGTAGACAAATATTCTCTCGGCAATATTTGCCGGAAGCTCCTCCCGGATTCGCAAAAGCTTTTCCTCCACAAGCGATTCAATAGAATCCCTGTTTTTGTGGGGAACTCTCATAATCAGCGATACCTGATCCTCCCCGGTAGCGGCGTACAGGCTTCCCGGAAACTCTTTCTTAATCATCTCCATCAGGGAAAGAAGACAGGTGCTCAGCAGGTCCACACTTTTCTCCTCCACACTGTCGAGAGTGATGATTCTGAAAATTAATACACAGAAAACCATACCCTTCCGGTCAAAATCCATGCGGTTGGCCAGCAGGTCCTCCTCCTTGTGGGAGAGAGGGTTGCCGAACAGCAGACGGTTTACGAAGGCGTTGCGTATGTATGGTTTCTGCTCCTCCATCATCTCCACCAGATCTGAATTGACACCCGCAAGATATTGAAATATATCACTGAGCTTCACGAAAACGGAGTTGTGCTCCTGATCCCGCTCTGTGAGCCTTGAGGCTTGTTTCAAAAGCTGATTCAGAGGTGTGGCGGACCTGACGGACATATGCCAGCACAGAAATAGTCCTACTGCCGCCGCCAGAAGAATAAAGATGGTCACGGTCAGCATGTTCGCCATCTTCCTCGCATTCAGCTGTGTCTCCGGCAGCAACGTACAATAGCTGTAACCGGAGGGAGCGCTGTAGCGCAGTGCGACATAATTTCTGCCGGCCAGCTTAACCGGCCCTTCCCACATACCGGCAATGACTTCGTGCTTCTGTCCCTTGTCCTCTTCAAGCTCTTTCTGCCGGGTATTCTCCACCTTTTGGATAAAATCCTCTATAGTTAGCTTCTCTTCCTCAAAAATATCCGCATGAGTGTAATAAATCACATTTCCGAAGCCGTCCAGAATATATTGTAATTTGGCTCCGCCTGCCGCGGACATAAAATCTTCCAGAACGGATCTTTTAAAAAAAATCCGTACCACGCCGCTGCTGGCGCTGTACCCATTGTTGGGTAACGGGCGTGAATAAGCCAGAAGTTCCAAACCGCCCTCGCCCTTATACCAATACGGTTCCATTGCATTTACGCCTTTTTCCATTTCATCGGAGAGATAGGTTTCCCATGCGCCGTAGCTTCCGTCCGCATCCCGCCGCAGATACAAATCATAAAAGTCCTCGTAGTCATAGGCAATCTGGTCATTAATGACCACCTGGCTCCTGTCAAAAAAGAGGAAAAATGCAAAAACGGACTGGTTGATCTGGGTCGGATTGAAGAGCTTGTCCCGGAGAGAAATTACCTCGTGAGTATTTGGGTATTCCAGAACATTCTCCTTAAAACGAAAAATATTGACATCCGGCAATCCTACCAGCATATCCGCCAGATAGGTAAGCTCTTCTATAAAGTCATCCACCAGTTCCGCACTATGCAGTAATTCCGTCTTTCTCGCCCGGATGTCATCCTCGCTTATTACAGAGAGTATCCTGACATAATAGTTGCAGCAAAGCAAAAGCGGAATAAACAGAACGATAAAATACGTGAAGAAATACTGGTGAAGGATCGTCTTGTCCATACCTCTCTTTCCGTGTTTCTTCATATTGCAAATTCCTTTATTAAACCAAAATTTTATTTTATTTTAACTTTTTATATATTAAAAGTAAATTTTAAACTTAAAAGGGGATTCAGTCAGGATATTAAATAGTATTGAAATGGATGCAGGACTTTCTGTCCCGGTAAGGATATTGCGTCAGCCAAATGGCGGAGTGTCCGCTGCAAGGAATGCCGGAATCGGTAGGGCGCAGGCTTCCATGGTTCTCGTGCTTGACGGCGATGACAGGCTGGAACCCTCGTATTTAGAAGAGGTCAGCCAGCTGCTGCGCAGTAATCCGGCTATGGCTGCGGCATCCTCCTGGATGCAAACCTTTGGGGTTCTTGAAGCTGTAATTTGTCCGCACGGGGGCGGAATTGAGTCATTTCTTTTGCGTAACGGCTGTCCTGCAACGCATATTCTCAGACGCAAGGCTTGGGAACGGTGCGGCGGCTATGATGAATCCATGCGCTCCGGATTTGAGGACTGGGACTTCTTTTTGAGTATGTTGGAAACAGGGACGGATGCCTTAATCGGGATTGTGGAAAAGCCGCTGATCAACTATCGCACGGCTCCTGCCTCGTCAAACGTAAGAAGCATGACAAAGCGTCTTGATCTCATGCGTTTTATCATGGAAAAGCATATTGATTCCTATCGCACTCATGTCATGGAGGCGATGCTGGATATGGAGTCCACGTCTATGTCAAGGCTTTACGGATGGGAAAGTGAAATTCTCCAGGGAATGACACTGGGACGGAGTCTGAGCAGGGGATCAGAGGAATTTTTGGCGCAGCCATCCTATGGAGATGGCGGGATGGCTGCTGCGGTTCGTATTGTGTCGTCTCATGAACAGATGCAGCAGCCCGTCTAAGAGCAGGCGGGGAAGACTCTAAGCCGGAGGAGACATAGGAATCTCATCCGGCTTGGATCCAAGCGCCAGGGTTTCCTTGGATTTGTAGTAATCCTCCACTGTCACCCCTGTTCCCTCGCAGGCCTCGTGAAGGTCCACGTGGAAATTTTTAATCACGGATTCCACGCTGTTTACCAGCGCCTCGGCTCTTCCCTCAATTTTTCCTTTCGCTATACCTGCGGACCATCCTTCCTCCCGGCCGTCCTCGAGTAATGTCTGCCGCACGTATTCTTCGTTGTATTCGTAAATAGACATAGCGATTACCTCCGCCTTCTGCTGTAAGAGAAAGTCTCTGAGAATATCCCTTCTGATACATTCATCCACCGATTCCCTGACAGCCTCTTCCAGGGGACTGTCCTTAAGCCTCTTCCTGATCTCTGCGACGAAAAAGGCATAATCGGCAAGGGCCTTGCACTTACTCATCAGCTGTTTGTTATAACCATAATTGATATTAATCACCCTCACGGTGAGTTCCATGCAGCCCTCGCCCTTCTCCTCAAAAGAACTGGAAAGCCTCTGCTCATACTGATCGCCCTTTCGGTCTGTTCCGTTGTAGAACACGATAAAATGCGGGGTGGGAATCAGGATCT
>CAJUIO010000075.1:0-6234 GCA_910586025.1 uncultured Lachnospiraceae bacterium | reverse complement strand
TTTCGGTCTGTTCCGTTGTAGAACACGATAAAATGCGGGGTGGGAATCAGGATCTTCCAGTGTGTTGACGGTGAGATCATCCACACGAGAATACGCCGTGTCATTCAGAGCATTGTACAATTCAAGCAGCTTTTCTCTGTCACGGAACAGAAGCGTGAACACCCGGTCCTTGTGGGTGCGATAAACGGTCTCCTCCTCGTTTACCAAAAGTCTTATAACCGTATCATTCATATTTTTCTCCCTTCATCCGGCAGCGGGAAACACTGTCAGCCAGATGCGAAGGCCTGTCCTTGTTCCCTGCGGTATTATAAGTTAATGGGTGATAAAGCAAGGAATTAAAACAGATAACATACCAAAACGGTATAATAAGAAAAACAGAATATCAGATCTCCGTAAGAATTTCTGTGCTTTAAGACAAGGATAGCAAATGAGTTCGGAAACGTCAATATATTTTATCGTTTTTTTATAATTTTCGCAGGAAGAATTTAAAGGCGCTTGTTTGTGAGGGAATCATTTAGTATAATATTTCTGTTTTGCTGATACGAGGTGAGAGTGTATGATACGAAAAATATTGCTGGGTATGGGACTGTCTGCGGCTTTGCTGATCTTTACAGCCTGTACGGTTCAGCCCGAGATGGCAGGGGCCGAAGCGGAGGGGGAAAGGGTTCTTACTCAGAATTCGGCGGAAGAGTTACAGCAGGAGGGAGTCTCCCTGTATGGTGAAGAAAAGGACTGGATTTTTCGATATGAAGACCTGCCCCCATACGAAGGAGAAGAAAGTATTTCCGTCAATCACGGGATTCCGTTTTTTGCGGACAGCGATATCACGACGGATGTTTTTGAATATTACAGCGAGCTGGATGAACTGGGACGGTGCGGAGCCGCTTTTGCCAATGTATGCCGGGGGCTCATGCCCACACAGGAGAGAGGAAGCATTGGAAATATACGCCCCTCGGGATGGCATACGGTAAAATATGATGTGATAGCCGACAGATATCTCTATAACCGCTGTCACCTGATCGGATATCAGCTGGCCGGGGAGAATGATAATGAAAGGAATCTGATTACCGGCACACGATATCTGAACATGGAGGGAATGCTGCCATGGGAAAATAAGGTGGCAGAATATGCACAGGAGACGGGAAATCATGTCCTGTACCGTGTCACCCCCTGTTTTGAGGGAGAAAATCTTGTGGCTTCCGGCGTTCTGATGGAGGCTTACTCTGTGGAGGATGACGGGAAGGGAATCTGCTTCAATGTATATTGTTATAATGTACAGCCGGGCATCCTCATTGATTATGCCACAGGAGAGAGCGGTCTGGACCAGGCCTGGACCGTACCGGAAAACCGGCAGGACCAGGAATATGACTATGTGCTCAATACCAACACGAAGAAGTTTCATTATCCTTTCTGTGACAGCGTTCAGGATATGAAGGAGAAAAATAAAAGGTATTTCGCCGGGGATCGTGAGGATATTATCAGGGATGGGTACAGTCCGTGCGGGAGGTGTAATCCGTGACGGACTGATTTTGGCGTATCCACATGCAGCCTGTCATTCCCGGCAGACTTCTCGTAGTTTGCACTGTACCTATGGCTCTTTGCTCGTGATATAAATATAAGCATCCTCCAGCGTCGCCTCGCAGGAGCGGCATTCCATTTCGGGCGGCTCTTCGCTGATGAATTTTATTTGTAATTCATCCCCCGCATACTGCTTAGATGAAACATGATATTTTTTCTCCAGTTGCCTTGCCGTTGATTCATCCTTTGCCCTGCAGACCCAAATATGACCTTCTGCCTGTTTCACCAGTTCTCTCATGCTTCCCGAATAAAGAAATTTTCCTTTTTTCATGACGGCGAGCCGATTGCAGGTCGCTGCCAGATCTTCCACCACATGGGTTGAGAACAAAACAGTGCGATCTTGTGAAAAGTCAACCAGCAGGTTCCTGATACGGATACGTTCCTCCGGATCCAATCCGGTTGTGGGTTCGTCCACGATTAGAAATTCCGGCTCGCTTAAAATTGCCTGGATGAGACCGACTCTCCTTTTCATGCCGCCGGATAATTGCTTCATCTTCTTTCTGCGATGCTCTGACAGGCTTGTTTTTTCCAGGTAGCAGGAAATGCGTTCTCTGCATATCTGTCTGGGTATCCCTGATAAGTCCCCCATATACTCCAGGCATTCCTGTACGGTCAGGCCCGGATACAGGTCAATCTCCTGCGGCAGATATCCGATCTTTCTCTGTATTTTTTCATAATTGGCCTCGCTGTAGCGTATTCCGTCTAAGGTCACTGTCCCGCCGGTTGGTGAAAGCACTGTTGTAAGCACCCGCATCAGCGTTGTTTTTCCCGCACCGTTTTCCCCCAACAGCCCAAAGATACCCTTTGAAATTTCCAGATCAGCATGATTGATTGCGGTTACTTTATTCTTGAATGTTACTGTTAAATCCTCTATCTTGATTCCCATGATTTTAGCCTCTTTTCTCAATAATTTTGGGCAATACCGCCGCTGCAATTACTCCAATACCGATACAGGCCGTTTTCCCGTATAGCCAGGTATAATCGCCGCTGTTTTCCAAACTTCTGAAGGTATAGGAAAACAGATTCCATGCACCCAGATATCTGTCGCCCATACTGGAATTTGTGATCAGCCACAGCAGCAGGCAGCCGCCGATTCCCATCCACATATTCCGGAACAGGCAGGAGAGCAGATTCGATAAAAGCCCCCAAAAGCCGATCGTTACAGCGACAGCGGCAAAATATACGAGGAACCGGCATGCTTCGTTTTCCAAACCGCTACTCCCCGTTCCGTCTATTTCCGGATTCTGAAACAGAAAAAACAATCCATATCCGGCGGCTGCGACAGATAACAGAAAGATATCCTGTATCACGATTCTTCTGTAAACAGAATTAATTCTCTTTATCATCGGACATAGCCGCTGTATTTCTGACCGTCTGCTGACAACCTCCTGCGTATAGGTATCTGCACAGAATGCGGCGGCAAGTATTGCGACAGGTGCCTCCAATGCAATCCCTATTTCGTCAGAGCAGGTCACTCCTCTGACGAGGCTCAGGATCACGACAAAAAATACTGCATAGGCTTGTTTTGGAAAGGGCAGGGAGATTTTCATTTCATATATCAATATACCCGCCTCCTTTTCCATATCCGCGTTGAGATAAAGATTATGCCTATGGCAGCCAGGATCAGAAAGCTCTGATTCAGCAATGCCATCGGCGGCGGGGCGGTATCAAAAAATCCCCCGGGAAAACGCACCATAATCGCCAACGGTCTGCCATAATAGCCATAAATGCCTTCTGTGTTCCTGCGTCCCATATTGGAATACACGATATAAAGAAGTAAAAGCGGCACTGCCGGCAGCGGGCTTTTCCATAACAGTGAAATCAGACTATAGACGCTTGTGATCATCAGCATATTCGGCAGGATATACAGGCAGGTCGCCCACAGAAAATCCGCCAGTCTCACCTCGAAGCCCTGATCTTTCGTCGATACGGAGCATAAAATCCAGAAACTTAGGTTTAAGATTAAAAGTGCGATCAGGCAGATGGCAAAACCGCCGCCCACCTTGCCAAGTAAATAGCATCCCGCGTGGACAGGCTTTGTGTGAAGAAGCTCGTAGGTATTCTTCCTTGTATCCTGTATATACAAAACAGATAATAAAACCGTTGCAAAAAATCCCATAAACATTCCTGCAAAGTCTGCAAATTTTTTTGAAAAATAAAATGAGAAGGTCTTATTTTCCAGTTTATCCGCAATGTGGGAATTAATTTCTTCACGTGTTCCTTTGCGATAGGCTGTATTTGCGTAAACCCAATAGGTATCATGAAAGTTGTATTTTTCCAAATACTTACAGGCTGTCATAATATCCATTCCGCTTATTTGATCGATTTCGGCCTGTACACTGGCATTGTCCATTTTAAATTCGGAAATCAGATCCTTCCGTACCTGCTCCTCCCATAGTTTGCGTCTCATCCATTCCTCCGTGGGCACATATCCCTCACAGACATCCCCGTTACGAAAGGTTTCCGGATAATTATTCACAATAGTTTCCCCTTCCTCGAGGTAATGGATATTCAGATAGGGATTTACATTTTGAAATATCATGACAGCGATAATAGCGATTCCTATCCAGAACAGAGGTTTTTTGACGTAATTTCTTACCTCTCTTTTCAGAATTGACCACATGATTTCTCCTCCTTCTTTTCCTGATGGTTTCATTGTGAGAGAGAAATCACAACAAAAAGACAACAAATAACGGATTCCTTACGCAAGCCTGCGGAAGATTGCCGTTACCAAGGCTCCTCCCTGTTCATCGTTTTCCAGAACTAATTTTCCTCCATGCTTTTCACAATACAGTCTGCTGATATACATTCCGATTCCCGCATGCTTCAGGCTGTCTTTCACATTCTGTCCGTGGAAGGCTTCCGTAATTTTTTCCGCATTCTCCTTAAAGCCTTCGCCGTCATCTCTGACACAGACACTTAATTCCGAATATCCTGTCCGCGCCATGATTACAACCTGCCGCTTTCCATAACGAAAAGCATTGGACAGGAGATTCTCCGTAACCTCCAGAATAATTTCCCTGTCTCCGAAAAAGCTTTCATTTGATGCCGGAATCTGTAAAACAGATTGCCTGTCATACTCTTTTTCCAAAATGGCAAGCTCTGCCCGGATATCTGTCTCTAACTGTCCGGCGGAAATCCCCGTCCCGGATAGCTTTCGGCCCTCTAAGCTGTTTAACCTCCGCATTGTTTCTACAAAGCTGTCCATGCGCTCGATCTGATGTCTGCTTTCTGCAAGCATTTCCATCGCCTGTTCCATATTGACGGTTCCATTTGGCAGATACTCTGACAGCATTTCCTGATACCCTTTCAACACAGACAGGGGAGAGCGGATATCGTGTGCGATAGCTGCGCGCAGCATCTTTTCCTCCTCGATCGTTCTCCATAAGACCTGATTATTTGTGACAAGCTGCCTGCGCATTTTCTCGAACTCTTTGCAAAGTGTGCCCATTTCATCCCTGTTTTCATAGGTGATGTTAAAATTCAAATGATTATCAGCGATTTTTTTTGACGCTAAAACCAGCTCCCTGATCGGCTTTTTCAGCTTATTCCGATAGAAAAGAAAAACCGCCGCACAGCTTCCTGCCATAGACACAACCAATATGGTATAGGTCTGCAGAAAATCACAAAGCTCCGACACGAAACAGTCGGACTGTGTCATCTCATAATTGTGTGGTCTCGGAATATCCGCTACATAATCAGGTCCCTCGCTTTCAACAGCTTCAAAATATGCCTCTTCATCCACATAATTCCACCAGATGCGCATTTGTGTTTGTGAGGCAATTCTTGAGATGACCGCCGAGAGAAGAAAACTGCAAAATAAAGCGAGTGCCATATATAAAAGAATTGTTTTTTTCACGGAAAGGTTTTTCATTTTATCCATCGGTATCCCATCCCCCATACGGTTTCAATATATTCTGTTTCCGTGTATTGCTTAAATTTTTTCCTGATTCGGCGAACCAGCTCTGTTATTACCCTACTGTCACCCTCTGCGTCAAATCCGCAGACCTTTTCATAAATTCTTTCTTTATCAAAGACCATTCCGGGATTCATGGATAAAAATTCTATGATTTCATATTCCAGTCTTGTCAATTCCAGATAATACTCATGAAGCTGCACGGTCTTTGCTTTGTAATCAATGGAGAATTCATCCTGAAAACGGCATTCTGTTCTGCTGCTGTGCCGCATTTCCCGTTTCAGATGAGCTGTAATCCTCGCATCAAGCTCCTTCAGGCTGAAGGGCTTTAAAATATAATCATCACCGCCCGAAGAAAGCCCGTTCACGATATCCTGTTCTTCTACCCGCGCTGTCAGAAACAATATGGGGCAGGATGTTTTATCCCGTATCCTCCGGCATACCTCAATCCCGTCAATTCTCGGCATATTTACGTCCAGTAATATAATATCCGGCTGCAATTTCATTTTGCTTAATCCTTCGGCACCGTTCTTTGCCGTAATGATTTCGTAGTTTTTGATTTCAAAATATCTTTTCAGCATTTTGAGGAGCTGTGCGTCATCGTCTATCACCAATATTTTATAAGCCATTTCTATATCCATGCCTTTCTTCCATGAGCTCTTTCCATGTGGGAAAGGCCATTGACCCTGGTATCATCACAATTGTACTATACAAATCCCAACAAATAAACAATGCGGAAT
>CAJUIO010000074.1 GCA_910586025.1 uncultured Lachnospiraceae bacterium | reverse complement strand
GAGGGATTTTTCAGTAAGCTGACGAAACAAATGCTGTCTGGAATCCGTGTGACAAGCAAAGAGGAACTGGAAGAGAGGATATACCAGTATTTCACAGAAATCAACAAAGTACCAGTACCGTATCATTGGTCATATAAGCCGGATGATATCGACCTTGAAAAAGAGGATATCAGCCAGATCATAGAGGTCGTCAACCATAAAGCGGCCAAAGCGTGTGATAAAGATAAAAGGGCACCTAAACCCCGTAAAAGGAGTAAACGGACCCAGGAGGATAAAGCGTAATAAAACATAAAGTTAATTAGCGTGAGTTATACTAGGTGATGAATACAAGAAAATAGATAAAAGAAAAACCAATGATATTTTAAGATAATTTTGAAAGATATCACAATTTGGATTTTTTCGATTGGATTTTTACTTGTTTCTTTAATATTGATTGCATAGCAATAAAGTTGAAAAGTACATATAGATTTGCCTATCGGTAGAGTAGTAAAACTCCCCAGTTCCTACTACGTTTTTACTACTTTTGAAAGCATCAACTTGCCCCGTTTTGCCCCGATTTGCTTATTTTGTTACATTTCTAACAATTTCCGCCGAAAAAGTAAACTCTGCAAATCGCACCAAAACACGGCAAATCAAAGCATTTTAGGAGGAAGAATAAACATGATTTCGATACTTTTTGTGTGCCATGGCAATATATGCCGCAGCACCATGGCCGAGAGCGTCATGACCCACATGGCCGCCGTAAACGGCCTGGCCGGCCAGTTCCACATTTCGTCTGCCGCTACCAGCAGGGAGGAAATCGGCAACCCGCCCCACCACGGAACAGTCCAAAAGCTCCGTGAGGCTGGTATCCCGCTGGTGCCTCACCGCGCAAGACAGATGACCGGAAAGGACTATGAAGAATACGATTACCTGATCGGAATGGACGACTGGAATATCCGGAATATGACACGCATTGCAGGCGGGGATCCGGAGCATAAGATAAAGAAGCTTCTGGAATTTGCCGGAAGTACCAGGGATATTGCGGATCCCTGGTATACCGGAAATTTTGACGTGACCTATGAAGATATTACAGAGGGGTGTGAGGCCCTTCTCAAAGCTGTCAGGACTGCATCTCCCTGACCCGGCGTGCGGCCTCCTTTAGCGCAAGCTCCACCCTGTCGCACCAGCTGTCAAAGGCAGGATCCTCCCTCTGGCATTCCGGGTGGGAGAGCACATAATCTACGGTGCTTCGGATTCCCTCGTCGGCGCGCACAGTGGCGGTAAAGCCGGGAACCAGCCTTTTCAGCTTGCTGTTGTCGAAGACCACGGTATTTGCCTTGTCGCCCAGAAGACTGCCGGCAAAATCATAGCTGCCGCATGCATCCAGAAATTCCGAGGAGACATGCAGAGCGTTCAGTTTTACATGCAGGGCATCTGCAATGATCTGATAGATCTGGTTCCAAGTGACGGATTCATCGGAGGTGATCTGAACCGCCTCCCCGATGGCGTGAATATTTCCCATAAGTCCCACAAAAGCCCTGGCAAAGTCCGAGTTGTGGGTCAGAGTCCACAGAGAGGTTCCGTCGCCGTGAATAATCACGGATTTTCCCTCTCTCATACGGCGGATCACGGAATAGCTGCCCATATCCCCGTGAACCCCAAGGGGAACGGAACGCTCGTCATAGGTGTGGCTGGGACGTACAATCGTAACAGGGAAGCCGTCCTCCCGGTACAGCCTCATGAGATAATCCTCACAGGCGATCTTGTTTCTGGAATACTCCCAGTAAGGATTGGAAAGGGGAGTGCCTTCCGTTATCCTGTAATCGGAAAGGGGCTTCTGGTATGCGGAGGCTGAGCTGATAAAAATGAACTGCCGGGTTTTTCCGCGTAACAGCCGGTAATCCCGTTCGAGTGCGGAGGGTGTAAAAGCAATGAAATCCGCCGCCACGTCAAAGTCGAGATCCTGAATCAGTCTGGCGGCCGCTGCCTCGTCATTGATATCGACCGTAAGCTCCACCAGATCCCCGGAAAGGCCTGTGTTGCGATTCCCCCTGTTGATCAGATACAGAGTGTGGCCCTGGGAGAGCAGAAGCCGTGAAATCGCCATGCTGATAGTCCCCGTGCCTCCAATAAAAAGTATTTTCATAGAATACCTCCTCGTCATATGGTCTTTTCTCCATTTTACCCCCTTTTTTGGCAAAAGCATAGTGGAAAATAAAAAGGAACGTGCTATAATCACTCATATGCTGCTGTTTTATTGCGAATACCTGCGGCGGCTGCGGGAGTGCGGATGCACGAAGCGGCTGACTTTCATCTATAATGGAGCGCCGCAAAGCGGCGCATGAATGTTTAGGAAAAGAGGACGCGTTTTGAGAAGAGGAATTTGTTATGTCGTGGGAGCCGGAGAATGCGGGGAGCTTACCCTGAATCCCGAAAGAGAGGATTTTGTCATTGCGGTGGATGGCGGCTATGAGAATTTGAAGGGACAGAGAATTGACCTGGTGGTGGGAGATTTTGATTCCCTCCCCTATGTCCCGGATCATCCCCGGGTCATCCGTCTCAAGCCGGAAAAGGACGATACGGACATGATGATCGCCCTCAGGGAAGGGCTGGCGGCGGGGTATGACGCTTTTCATATTTACGGAGGAGAAGGGGGAAGATTCGACCATACCCTGGCAAACATCCAGTGCCTTGCCTATCTGGCGGACCAGGGAGCCAGGGGATATCTGATCGGTGCAAGACAGACTGCCACCCTCATTCAAAACGACAGTATCAGCTTTTCCGGAAAAAGAGAAGGTTACATTTCCGTTTTCTCTTATGGGGAGAGGGCTTTGGGCGTGACCCTGCGGGGACTCAAATATCCGCTCACGGATGCGGAGCTTTCCGACAGAATTCCCCTGGGCGTCAGCAATGAATTTACAGGGCGGGATGCCTGTATTTCCGTGGGAAATGGCCGTCTTGTCATTGTGTATGACAATTGACTGGACCGGTGCGGGCGGGGGAATGGACGGCCTAATAATAATGTCTGGCAGAAAAAAGACACAGCAGTGTCTGTACCAGCTGGCTGGCCAGAAGGCCCCAGAGATATCCGTTAATTCCCGTAATGGGAATCAGGAAGAAAACAAAGAGGAGACGCACCACAAGGCTGATCATACTGTAGGCGAAGGTCAACCCTGTCTTTCCCAGGCCGTTCAGGATACTGGTCAGAGTGCTGGCGATATACATGAGAGGACACAGAAAGCCTAGGATCATGATAAAGCTTCCGGCAAGCTCGTTCTGATACAGCAGCATACCCAGAAAACGTCCGAAGAACAGGAACATTGCGGTAAACAGGATCCCGAGGCCAAAGCCGTACCGCACGGATTTGTGGACAGCCTTCTGGATGGTCCTCCTGTTTCCGGTGGCCTCGGCTTCGGATACCACGGGAAGGAGCAGAACGCAGATGGAGCCGGTGATGGCGCTGGGAAAAAGGATCAGGGGCAGGGCCATTCCCGTGAGAATTCCGTAGGCGCTAAGGGCCGAGGCGTGGTCATAACCGTAGGCCATCAGCCGGTTGGGGATAAAGATCGCTTCCACGCTCTGCAGAAAATTGATGATCACCCGGTTCAGGGACAGAGGCACTGCAAGCCGCATAAGCCTTGCGGAAATACTGCCAAAGGCTCCCCGTGGAAGAGAGAGGAGAGCGCCGTAGTTTTTGGGCAGTACGTGCTCGAAGTGGGCCTTGACCGCAATGAGCGATACGATCATGGAGGCTCCTTCCCCGATTACAAGCCCGACCACGGCGAAGCTGATGGTGGGAGCAAGGCCCCTTTGCAGGCACAGATAGTAAATGATATACACGCTCCCCACCCGCACAATCTGTTCGGACAGCTGACACAGGGAAGGGACGGCTGTCTTTTTTATTCCATAAAAATATCCGTTGATACAGGAATGGACGGTTGCCATGGGAATGGAGAGGGATATGATGCGAAGGAGCGGAGCCGTGCGCTCCTCCAGCAGAAAATACAGGGCAATTTCATCCGCGTAACAGTAAATACCCACTGTGCACAGGACGGAAACGATCATGGAGATCACAAATCCCACGAATAAATGGGAAAAAGAATCCCGATAATCCTTAGTGGCGGTTTCTCGTACCACATACTTTGATATTGCTGTCTGCATTCCGGCCACTGTCAGAGAAAAGGAGAGGGCCAGAACCGGAGAGGTGAGCTGATAGAGTCCCATGCCCTCCGCTCCGAAAATCCGCGAGAGGAAAATGCGGTAAAAAAAACCGATAAAGCGGCTGGCAAAGCCGGTGACGGTTAAAATGATGGTTCCGGTTATCAGAGGATTTTTTCGGTTGAGATATGGCATTGGAAATTCCCTTAAGCAGGCGCTGTCCCTGGACGGGCGGCCTGCGCCGTATGATGTTATTGCAATATATGCGGATATCCACATTGACAGAACAGGGCTGGAATGATATATTAAGGCATAGAAAACCTATGAGAAAACTAGGGATAAGGTGAAACCATATCGTATATATTTTGGAAAGGATAGATCAGAATATGAATAAGACCATATATCTGGATAATGCGGCAACCACAAGAACGGCAAAGGAAGCGGTGGATGCCATGCTTCCGTTTTTTTCGGAAAGCTACGGGAATGCCAGCAGCATCTACAAACTGGGAGCGGACAGCAAAAGAGCTGTGAATGAGGCCAGGGAGATTATTGCCCGGAGTATCGGAGCGTCACCCCAGGAGATTTACTTCACGGCGGGCGGTTCGGAGGCGGACAACTGGGCGCTGATTGCGGCGGCGGAGGCCTGCGAGACAAAGGGGAAGCATATCATCACATCCAAAATAGAGCACCATGCCGTGCTGCATACCTGTGATTATCTGGAAAAGAGAGGCTTTTCGGTCACGTATCTGGATGTGGACGAGAATGGATTGGTAAGGCCTGATGAGCTTGAGGCTGCCATCCGCCATGACACCATCCTGATTTCCATTATGTTTGCCAACAATGAGATCGGAACCCTGCAGCCCATAAAGGAGATCGGCGAAATCGCCAGAAGGCGCGGGATTTTGTTCCACACGGATGCCGTGCAGGCATATGGCCATGTGCCCGTCAGTCTCTCGGAATACCCGGTGGATATGCTCTCGGCCAGCGGTCACAAAATCGGCGGCCCCAAGGGAATCGGCTTCCTCTATATCCGTCAGGGAGTCAAAATCCGTTCCTTCATTCACGGTGGGCAGCAGGAGAGAGGCCGCCGGGCGGGAACCGAAAACGTGCCCGGTATTGTGGGGTTTGGCGCGGCGGCAGGGAAGGCCATGGACACTCTGTCTGAGAGGGTGGAAAAGGAAACCGGCATGCGGGATTATCTGATCCGGAGAATCACGCAGGAGATCCCCTACTGCCGACTGAACGGGGACCGGGTAAAGCGGCTTCCCAACAATGTGAATGTGAGCTTTCAGTTTATCGAAGGAGAATCCCTTCTCATCATGCTGGATATGAAGGGGATCTGCGCTTCCAGCGGTTCGGCCTGCACCTCGGGATCCCTGGATCCGTCCCATGTGCTGCTGGCTATCGGGCTTCCCCATGAGATTGCCCATGGTTCTCTGCGCCTTACCCTGAGTGAGGAGAACACGACGGAGGAACTGGATTATGTGGTGGAGACCATAAAGGAGATCACGGATAAGCTCCGGAGGATGTCCCCGCTGTACGAGGATTTTATAAAAAAGAACGGGGAAAACCGCCAGGGATAAAGGCCCCGGGAGATAGGAGAGGAAAACAATGTATAGCGAAAAGGTGATGGATCATTTTAACAATCCCAGGAATGTGGGTGAAATAGACAATGCCAGCGGAGTCGGAACGGTTGGAAATGCAAAGTGCGGGGATATCATGCGCATTTATCTCGATATCGATGAAAATCATGTGATCAGGGACTGCAAGTTCAAGACCTTTGGGTGCGGTGCCGCGGTGGCTACAAGCAGCATGGCCACCGAGCTTGTGAAGGGTAAGACGATCGAGGAGGCCATGAAGGTGACAAACAGGGCCGTGATGGAGGCGCTTGACGGGCTTCCTCCGGTGAAGGTTCACTGCTCGCTGCTTGCGGAGGAGGCCATTCATGCGGCGCTCTGGGATTATGCGCAGAAAAACCATATCGTGATTGACGGCCTCAGGGAGCCGAAGGAGGACATTCACGAGGGGGAGGAGCAGGAAGAATATTAAAGGGTGCTTTGCGATGAAAAAGAAAGTGGTAGTGGGAATGTCGGGCGGCGTGGATTCTTCTGTGGCCGCCCTTTTGCTGAAGGAAGAGGGATATGAGGTGGTGGGCGTCACCATGCAGATCTGGCAGGACGGGAAGCGGGATGCGGACGGGGAAAGCGGATGCTGCTCCCTCCAGGCGGTGGAGGACGCAAGGCGGGTGGCCCAGATGCTTTCGATCCCCTACTATGTGATGAACTTTAAGAATGTGTTTCAAAAAGAGGTGGTGGATTATTTTGTGGGAGAGTATCTGGCGGGAAGGACTCCCAATCCCTGTATCGCCTGCAACCGATATGTGAAGTGGGAGGCGCTGCTTCGGCGGAGCATGGAAATCGGTGCGGACTATATTGCCACCGGTCATTATGCCAGAGTGGAGAGGCTGCCGAACGGAAGATATGCGGTGAGGAATTCGGTTACGGCGGACAAGGACCAGACCTATGCGCTCTATAATCTGACCCAGTTTCAGCTGGAGCATACCCTGATGCCGGTGGGCGCTTATCATAAGGAAGAGATCCGGGCAATTGCGCGGGAATACAGTCTTCCCATAGCTCATAAGCCGGACAGTCAGGATATCTGCTTTGTTCCTGACGGAGATTATGCGGGCTTTATCGAAAGGGAGGCTCCGGGTCAGGCTCCGGGATGCGGGAATTTTGTCGCGGAGGATGGCACCGTTCTGGGAACGCATAAGGGGATTATTCACTATACCATAGGCCAGCGCAAGGGCCTTGGCCTCTCCTTCGGGCATCCGGTATTCGTGTCTGAGATCAGACCGGATACCAACGAGGTGGTGCTTGGTCTGTCCGGGGATGTGTTCCGGTCGGAGCTTTCCTGCGGCCGCCTGAACTTCATGGGAATGGAGGATCTTTCCGCTCCCCGCAGAGTGTGGGCGAAGATCCGCTATGCCCACAAGGGGGAGTGGTGCGTCATTGAGCAGACGGGGGAGGACAGGATTCTGTGCAGATTTGAAAAGCCTGTCCGGGCGGTGACACCGGGACAGGCCGTGGTTTTTTATGACGGGGAATACGTCCTTGGAGGCGGTCAGATTCTGTAAAACTCCGGCATCCTGTTTTCAAAGACCGCATAATACTGAAAGCCGCAGTCGGCAAGAATATGACGGGCGCGGTCAAAGCCGTTTGCGAGGGCACTCGGGGAATGGGCATCGGAGCCTATGGTGACGATCTCTCCTCCCAGCTGCCGGTAGCGTCTTAGAATCTCCGTACAGGGGTTGAGCTCCTTTAAGGAATAGCCGATAGCGCCGGTGTTCAGCTCGATTCCTTTTTCCTTCAAAAGAAGCTCTTCCAGGATCCGGTCCAGAATGTCCTTATATTTGTCATAGGAATATTCCGCATCCTTGGTTTTGCCGTAGCGCACCACGTAGTCCAGATGACCGAACACGTCGTAATTGTCAAAGGTCTTTATATTTTCAAGGGTGGCTTCAAAAAACTCCCGATAAGCCTCCTCATCGCTTCGTCCCTCATAAAAGGCCGGATAATAAGGATCCTTCCGGTTGCACAGGTGGGAGGAAGCGATGATGAAATCAAAGGGAAAGCTTTTGGCATAAACGGCAAGCTCCCGTTTCAGGTGGGGCTGCAGTCCCAGCTCCACGCCGAAAAGAAGATGAATCTGCTCCTTATAGCGGCTTTTCATAGTGGCCAATTCATACAGATAGGAATCGGTATTCAGCTCAAATATCCCCTGATCCTCCGGATTTGTATACACGTAATCCAGATCCATATGCTCTGTAAAGCACATGTGGGTAAGGCCCAGGGAAATTCCTTTTTGGATCATTTCCTCCATGGGCGCATCGCTGTCCCCGGAAAAATAAGAATGAAGATGGCAGTCGGCTTTAATTGGCATGAGGTTCCTCCTTGTTTTTCATAAAATCATTTCAAGTCTAACTGATTTTGGAGCAAAAAACAATATTCAATTAATTCTAAAAAATTTATATATTTTTCATTTACATCTTGAACTTTTCTTACAAATTAGGTAAAATAATCCTGTTGATAAAATTTTGTCAATCTTATCAAGATTACAAAAATAATAAAACATTTATTAAATTTTAGGAGGAATCTAAAATGGCAGTAAGAGTAGCAATTAATGGTTTCGGCCGTATTGGCCGTCTTGCATTCAGACAGATGTTTGATGCAGAAGGTTATGAAGTTGTAGCGATCAATGATTTGACAAGCCCTGAAATGCTCGCACACTTATTGAAGTATGATACCGCACAGGGTAAGTACAAATATGCGGACAGCGTTTCTTTCGGCGATGATTCCATCACAGTGAACGGAAAGACTATCACGATCTACAAAGAAGCAGATGCTAAGAACCTTCCCTGGGGAGAGTTGAAAGTAGACGTAGTCCTTGAGTGTACAGGCTTCTACACATCCAAGGCAAAGGCAAGCGCACATATCGAAGCTGGCGCTCGCAAGGTAGTTATCTCTGCACCTGCCGGAAATGATCTTCCTACAATCGTTTACAACGTTAACCATTCAACATTAAAGGCTGAGGATACAGTTATTTCCGCAGCTTCCTGTACCACAAACTGCCTGGCTCCCATGGCTAAGGCTCTGAATGACCTGGCTCCTATCAAGAGCGGTATCATGACAACTGTTCATGCTTACACAGGCGATCAGATGATTCTTGACGGACCTCAGAGAAAGGGCGACAAGAGAAGAAGCCGCGCAGGCGCTCAGAACATCGTTCCCAACTCAACAGGCGCAGCTAAGGCAATCGGTCTTGTTATTCCTGAGCTGAACGGCAAGCTGATCGGTTCCGCACAGCGTGTTCCCACTCCTACAGGCTCCACCACGATTCTGGTTGCAGTTGTAGAAGGAACTGTTACAAAGGATCAGATCAACGATGCAATGAAGGCAGCTTCCACAGAGTCCTTCGGATACAACACAGACGAGATCGTATCCTCCGACGTGATCGGAAGCACCTATGGTTCTATCTTTGACGCTACACAGACAATGGTAGCTCCTATGGATGACGGAAATACACAGGTACAGGTTGTTTCCTGGTATGACAATGAGAATTCTTACACAAGCCAGATGGTAAGGACAATCAAATACTTCTCAGAGCTTGCATAAAAACACATTCGCCTCAGGCGGATGCGGGTATGAGAAAATCAAGGCCTTCAGGGTCCGGTCTTATGGACCGGACCCTTTTTTCAAAGACATTTTATTATGGAGGGTTTAATCATGGGATTAAATAAGAAATCAGTTGATGATATCAATGTGGCTGGAAAGCGCGTGCTGGTAAGGTGCGATTTTAACGTGCCTCTCAAAAATGGAGAGATCACGGACGAAACCCGTATCGTTGCGGCTCTTCCCACAATCCAGAAGCTTCTTAAGGACGGCGGCAAGGTAATTCTCTGCTCCCACCTTGGCAAGGTAAAGAACGGCCCCAACGAGGGAGAATCTCTTGCACCTGTGGCAAAGAGACTTTCCGAGAAGCTTGGCAAAGAAGTGAACTTCGTATCCGATTACAATGTAACCGGAGAGGCTGCAGCTGCTGCGGTGGAAGCCATGAAGGAAGGAGACGTGGTACTTCTTCAGAATACCCGTTTCCGCGGCAAAGAGGAGACAAAGAACGGCGAAGAGTTCAGCAGGGAGCTGGCTGAGCTGGCTGACGTTTATGTGTGCGACGCATTCGGTTCCTCCCACAGGGCTCATGCATCTGTTGCGGGAGTTACGGAGTTTATCCGTGCAAAAGGCGGAGAGTGCGCAGTTGGATATCTGATGCAGAAGGAAATTGATTTCCTGGGCAATGCGGTCGAGAATCCGGAAAGACCTTTCGTGGCAATCTTAGGCGGAGCAAAGGTGGCGGATAAGCTGAATGTTATCAATAATCTGCTTGAGAAATGTGATACTCTCATTATAGGCGGCGGTATGGCTTTCACCTTCTTAAAGGCACAGGGCTATGAGATCGGTAAATCCCTGGTGGACGAGGAGAAGCTTGATTATTGCAAGGAAATGATGGACAAAGCGCAGAAGCTTGGAAAGAAGCTGCTGCTTCCTGTAGACACCACCATTGCCGCTTCCTTCCCCAATCCCATTGATGCCGAGATCGAGGTGTCTGTAGTGGACGCTGACAAGATTCCTGCAGATATGGAAGGACTTGATATCGGCGACAAGACCGCGGCTCTCTACGCTGAGGCTGTTAAGTCCGCAAAGACTGTTGTTTGGAACGGTCCCATGGGCGTGTTTGAGAATCCCGTTCTCGCAAAGGGTACGATTGCGGTGGCAAAGGCTCTGGCTGAGACAGACGCTATCACCATTATCGGCGGCGGCGATTCCGCAGCGGCTGTAAACCAGCTCGGATTTGCAGACAAGATGAGCCATATTTCCACAGGCGGCGGCGCTTCCCTGGAATTCTTAGAGGGCAAGGAGCTTCCCGGTGTGGTTGCAGCAGACAACAAGTAAGAAGAGGAGATGGTATAAAAATGGCAAGAAGAAAAATTGTGGCCGGCAACTGGAAGATGAACATGACTCCCAGTCAGGCAGTGGCTTTATGTGACGAATTAAAGGATCTGGTGAAGTCCGATACAGTGGACGTTGTTTACTGTGTACCGGCGATTGACATTGTTCCGGTCGTGGAAGCGGTAAAGGGAACCAATGTTGAGGTCGGCGCTGAGAATATGTATTTTGAGGCAAAGGGCGCTTACACCGGAGAGATCTGTGCAGACATGCTGGTTGATGCGGGTGTTAAGTACGTTATCATCGGCCATTCGGAGAGACGGGATTACTTCAAGGAGGATGACGCTCTTCTCAACAAGAAAGTTAAGAAGGCGCTGGAAGCAGGTCTTACACCGATCCTCTGCTGCGGGGAAACCTTAGAGCAGAGAGAGATGGGAATCACCCTTGACTGGATCCGTATGCAGATCAAGTCTGATCTGGTCGGCGTTACGGCAGAGCAGGTTGCCTCCATGGTGATCGCTTACGAGCCCATCTGGGCAATCGGAACCGGCAAGACGGCTACTACGGAGCAGGCTCAGGAGGTTTGCAAGGCAATCCGTGACTGCATCGCAGAGGTATATGATGCGGCTACCGCGGAGGCGGTTCGTATCCAGTATGGCGGATCCGTAAATGCTGCCAATGCGGCAGAGCTGTTCGCACAGCCGGATATTGACGGCGGCCTGGTGGGCGGCGCGTCTCTGAAGGCTGATTTTGGTAAGATCGTAAACTATTGATTTATTGATTTTAAAGTATTGAATTGAAATATCAGGGTTAATCACCCCGCTGTTTACGGCAAGCCATCTGCGGCTTTGCCGCTTGCGGCGGGGTTGCCGATTCAGGAGGCTTTTTCTTATGCGTAATAAAAAACTTTATCTTGTCATCCCTTGCTACAACGAAGAAGAGGTTCTGCCTGAAACGGCAATGCGTCTGAAGGAAAAGCTGACGGAGCTTGAGCGGAAGCAAAAAATTGATGAGGGAAGCAGGATCCTTTTCGTGAATGACGGATCCCGGGATCGGACCTGGGAGATTATAAGGACGCTTCATGAGGAGGATCCCTGTTTTGGAGGAATCAATCTAAGCAGAAACAGGGGACATCAGAACGCCTTGCTGGCAGGACTTATGACGGCGAAGGAATATGCGGACATGGTGATTTCCATGGATGCGGATCTTCAGGACGATATCAATGCCGTGGATGATATGATAGACAAATACCTTGAGGGAATTGACATTGTTTACGGAGTGAGGAGCAGCCGAAAGAAGGATACGTTTTTTAAGAGGGCTACGGCGGAAGGATTTTACAAGATGATGAATACCATGGGAGCGAACACGGTGTTCAACCATGCGGATTACAGACTGATGAGCAGGAGGGCGCTGGAAGGGCTTTCCAGGTTTCAGGAGGTCAATCTTTTTCTGCGAGGTATTGTTCCCATGATCGGGTTTTCCTGGGATGTGGTTTATTACGAGAGAGGAGAGCGCTTTGCGGGAGAGAGTAAATACCCGTTTGGAAAGATGATTTCCTTTGCCGTGGAGGGGATCACCTCTCTGAGCACCAGACCGATCCGCATGATAACGGGATTGGGTTTCATTATTTTTCTTGTGAGCATTGGCATTCTGATCTACAGTCTGGTTCGGCATTATATGGGAGCGACCATTGTGGGGTGGACCACGCTCATGGTTTCCGTGTGGGCGATCGGCGGACTGATTCTTCTTTCTCTTGGCGTGGTGGGAGAATATGTTGGTAAGATTTATCTGGAAACAAAGTCACGTCCGAGGTATATTATAGAAGAAATACTGAATCAGGAGAAATAAAGTCGGAAAACTTACAATATCTCTTGACAGATTGGCCGTTTGCGGATATACTTTAGTGGTTCGTGAAAAAGACAGCACTTTTAACCCGAAGTGGTGTCTTTTCTTTAGTATTTAATACGGTTACTGTTAAAAATGAGATTAGAAGATTATGAGGTTGGAATGGAACAGAAAATGAACGTGGAAGAACAGATTGTCAATGTAAATGAACAGAATGAAAATTTGGAGGAACAGAAAGTCGCCACCGAAGAGCAGAGAATGAGATTTGAGGATGCTGACATAGACAGTGGAATTTTGAAGGCGGTTAAGGAGATGGGCTTTGAGACCATGTCTCCGATTCAGGAGAAGGCGATACCTTTTCTGCTTGAGGGACGGGACATTATCGGACAGGCTCAGACCGGAACGGGAAAGACGGCGGCCTTTGGTATTCCCATGATTCAGAATACGGATCCTGAATTGAAAAAAATTCAGGGAATTGTGCTCTGCCCTACCAGGGAGCTGGCGGTTCAGGCGGCGGAGGAAATCCGCAAATTGGCCAAATATATGCATGGAATTAAAGTGCTTCCCATATACGGCGGTCAGGATATCTCCAGACAGATCAGGGGGCTTGCCCAGGGAGTGCAGATCGTGGTGGGAACGCCGGGAAGAGTCATGGATCATATGCGCCGCCATACCATTAAGACGGACGATATCAGAATGATTATTCTGGACGAGGCGGACGAAATGCTGAATATGGGATTTCGTGAGGATATTGAGACGATTCTGGAGGATATGCCGAAGGAGCACCAGATGGCGCTTTTTTCCGCGACTATGCCCAAGCCTATTCTCGATATCACGCATGAATATCAGAAGGACGCGGAATATATCAGGGTGACTCCGGAGGAGATCACGGTTTCGGCCATCAAGCAGGCCTACTACAGGATCGCGAAGAAGGATAAGATGGAGGCGCTCTGCCGTCTGCTGGATTATTACCAGCCCAGCCGGAGCCTGATTTTCTGCAATACCAAGAGAATGGTTGACGAGATGGCGGAGGTTCTCAAGGACAGAGACTATCAGGCGGAAGGGCTTCACGGAGATCTCTCCCAGCATCAGAGAGACATGGTGATGAATGCGTTCCGCAACGGCAGATGTGCGATTCTGATTGCGACGGATGTTGCGGCCAGAGGAATTGATGTCAGGGGCGTGGATGCTGTCTTTAACTATGATGTTCCGGAGGATATCGAGTATTATGTGCACCGTATCGGGCGTACAGGACGCGCGGGCAAGGCCGGACGTTCCTTTACCCTTGTGTGCGGCAGGGAAATTTATAAGATCCGCGACATAGAGCGCGTGTGTCATACGGAGATCCGGGAGAGAAGACTGCCTTCGCCTAAGGATATCACCAGAGTAAAATCCGGCAAGGTGTTTGCCGAGGCCATGGAGGTGATGGAGCAGAAGAATCTGGAAGCTCTGAAGGCGGCGATCGAAAAGACCGCACAGGAGAACTGCTTCACCATTCTTGATCTTGCGGCAGCCTTTATGCAGATGAGAGTCGGAGACGAGCCGGAGGAGATCAAGGAGGAGAAAGGTCTGCTCGAGAGACGCAGAGGCCGTGAGGAGTCCAGAGGCAGAAGGAGAAGACGCGGCGAGGAGAGCGGAAGAGACGGACGCAGGCGCGAGGAAGGAAGGCGCGAGGAGCGCGGACGCAGGCACGAGGAAGGAAGACGTGAGGAGCGCGGACGCAGGGAGCGCAGCCCGGAAGGCCGTAATCGCGAGGAACGCCGGGAAGGCTTAAGGCGTGAATGGGAAAAAGAAAACGGACGCAGGCGTGACAGGGACAGCCGTCAGAGCGAAAGGAAAGGCTCGGAGAGGCCAAGCCGGAAGGAACGCCGTGAGAGAGGATTTGGAAAAGAAGGTAAAAAAGGGATCCTTGGCGGAGTGAAGCTGGGCAAGAAGCTGTAAATGAGATAAATAAGAGAGAGAAAAGTAAGAAGAGGAGTGCATGCGGATCCTGCAGCAATCCTCTTCCTGTTTTTTAGTGCCGGCCTTTAGACCGGAAGCACCATCTGTGCCATATGGAGCCGGTAGTAGGCTCCTTTTTTCGAAATCAGCTCATGGGCTGTGCCCTCCTCAGCAATGCCGCCGTTGTCGATCACAAAGATGCGGTCGGCCTTCTGAATCGTGGAAAGCCTGTGGGCGATGACAAAGGAGGTGCGGCCCTCAAGGAGAGCTTCGATTCCCTCTTGGACCAGCAGCTCGGTGTTAGTGTCAATACTTGAGGTGGCCTCGTCCAGAATCAGGATGGCCGGGTCGGATACCATGGTTCTGGCAAAGGCGAGAAGCTGCCTCTGTCCGTTGGACAGGCCGCCGCCCCGCTCCGAGAGCTCCGTATCATAGCCCTTTTCCAGTTTCGTGATAAACTCATGGGCATGGACGGCCTTTGCGGCCGCGATGATCTCCTCGTCGGTGGCATCCAGCTTTCCGTACCGGATATTGTCCTTAATGGTTCCGGAAAAAAGGAAATTGTCCTGTGTCATGATTCCCATCTGCCTGCGCAGGCTCTCAATGGAAACCTTTTTCACATCATGGCCGTCCACACACACGGTTCCCTCCTGCACGTCATAGAAGCGGCTGATCAGGTTTACAATCGTTGTCTTTCCGGCTCCCGTGGGTCCGACCAATGCGATGGTCTCGCCGGGCTTAATGTCAAAGGAGACATCCTCGAGCACCTTTGTGTCCGTATCGTAGGAAAAGCCCACATGCCGGAAGCTTACCTGTCCTTTGACGGGAGGCATCTGTATCACGCCGTCCTCGTCCGTGATCTCCGCCTCCGTGTCCATGATTTCAAATACACGCTCCGCGGCGGCAATGTTGGTAATGATCTGGTTGTAAAAATTGCTCAGATTCATGATCGGGTGCCAGAACATGCCGATATAGGTTCCGAATGCGATGAAGGTTCCGATGGAGACCTTGTCGGTGCCCAGAATATAAATACCGGTAAAGTAAAGCGCCACCACGCCAAAGCCCCAGCACAGGTCGATTGCGGAGCCAAGAGAATCGTTGATCCGCACCGCGCGGATGAAAGCGGATCTGTGCTCCCCTACCAGCTCCCGGAAGGTGTCCTCCGCTTCCCTCTCCGCCGTAAAGCTCTGGATGACCCGGATTCCGGACATATCCTCATGCACAAAGGCGTTGAGGTTGGATGCCTTTTTCCGGAAGATTTGCCAGCGCTGGTGAGAAAAGGTCTGGATCAGGCTGAGCATCAGCGCCATCAACGGCAGACTGCACAGGGCCGCTGCGGCCAGAACCGGATTCTTCACAAACATGATGGCGGCCACTGCGGCCACAGTCACGAAATCAGGTATCAGTGTGGTGACAAAGTTGTTCAGCACATCCTTCAGGGAATTAATGTCCCCTATGATGCGGGCCAGGATTTTTCCTGTGGGCCTGCTGTCAAAAAAGTTAAAGTCAAGTGTCTGAATATGAGTGTAAAGCTCCTGGCGTATGGTGACCAGAATGCTGTTGCAGACCTTGGCCATCACATACATACGTGTTTTCACGCCAAGGATCATGAGAAGATTCAGCACTGCTGCGAGCGTGATCAGCCGGTAGAGACCCTGGCGGTTCCCTTTTGAGATATAGTCGTCTATGGCCGCCTCGATAAAGAGAGGATTCAGCAGGGAGACGAATACACAAAAGGTCATGATCAGCAGAACCAGAAGTATGGTTCTGCGGTAGGCAAGCAGATAGGAAAACAGACGTTTCATGGTTTTCAGCTTGCCGGTCTGGGATGACTGCTCGTCATCCTTATAGGAATTAAAGCCCATAATTTACGATTCCTCCTTTACATATTCTCCGTATTGCGCCATATAGGTTTTGTAGTATAGCCCTTTCTGTGCCAGAAGGGTTTTGTGTGTGCCTCTCTCCGCAATAGAGCCGTTTTCCAGAATCAGGATCTCATCCGCATTGCACACGGCGCTGATCCTGTGTCCGATAATGATTTTGGTTGTATGGGGAAGACCCCGCAGCGTCTCCTGGATGCTCTGCTCCGTCTCCATGTCAAGAGCGGAGGTGGAATCATCCATGACCAGGACGGGAGCCTGTTTGGCAAAAGCCCTGGCAATGGTGATGCGCTGCTTCTGGCCGCCGGAGAGACCGACGCCTCTCTCGCCGATTACAGTGTCATACTGCTGGTCCATGCGCTCAATGAAGCTTCTCGCCTGAGCGTCCCCGGCCGCCTTCATGACAGTCTCCATGGGAAGAGAATCCTTTTTCCCCAGCTTTACGTTTTCCGCAATGGTATCCGAAAACAGGAATACATCCTGCATCACAGGGGAGATGGAGCTGCGCAGCTGTCCGAGGGACAGCTTTCTGATGTCCACGTCATCCAGGAAAATGCTGCCGTCCGTCACGTCATAGAGGCGTCGCATCAGATGGATGATGGAGCTTTTTCCGGCACCCGTGGCACCCATGATTCCCACGGTCTTTCCGGGCTCCACGCTGAAGCTGATGTCATGGAGAATTTCGTGCAGATCCTCCTTGTGGAAGGAAACATGGGAAAATTCTATTTTGCCGCGTACCTGTTCGAGAACCACGGGCTCATCCGGCTGCGTGATGGTAGGCTTTTCCGCATAGATCGCTTTCAGCTTCTTGTTGGAGGCGATGGCGGAGGAAAAGCTGTTGGTCAGCCACCCAAGCATCTCCATGGGCCAGACGATATTCATGGAATATTCGATAAAGGCGGTAAGGGTGCCGAGTGTGATCTCCCCCTGCATCACCAGGGAGCCTCCCAGCACAAGCACCGCGAGGGGAAGCAGCTTGGTGATCAGGGATATGTAGGGCTGATACTTTACGAAAACCTTGGACTGCTTCATGTTCAGCTCGTAATATTTTTTGTTGTGGGAGAGAAATTTGCCGATCTCATGCTTTTCTCTGGCAAAGGCCTTCACGGTTCGCACGCCGGCCAGGTTTTCCTCCGCAACCGTGTTCAGGGCCGCATTCTCCTCGCTGATGGACTCGTATACGGCTCCCAGCTTGTTTTCCATAAAGATGGCAACGAAGGCGGCAAGCACCATACAGCAGGTGGGCAGGATGGCAAGCTTCCAGCTCAGGCTGTACATGCAAAAGAGCACGATGGAGGTGTGAAAGATAACCTCCAGAAGCAGCATTCCCACAAAGGTGATGGCATCCCAGATCCGGTCGATGTCGTCCTTGATCCGGCTCATCAGCTCCCCTGTGCCGAACCGGTCAAAAAAGTCGGCGCTCAGAGACTGAATATGGCGAAACAGATTCTGGCGCATATCGCCTACAATATTGGCACCCACCACGTCAAAGGTGTATTCCTTCGTATAGGAAAAGATACAGCGCCCGATTCCCACGCAGAGAATCCCGATCAGGAAAAATTTCAGCTTTTCCGTCTGGCCTCCAAGGATCACATCATCCACGATGTGCCTTGTGAGCTGGGGAGAGAGCATATCCAGGGATATGCTGATGACCATGGAAGCAATGGCAAACAGATAGGCAAATTTGTGCTCCCGGATGTAGGTTGATAATTTTTTCAAGTTAGACCCCTCCTTAAGAAATTGTTATATCGAGCAGGGAAGACTTATCCTGCCCGCCGCACGCCTCGTTCGCCGCATGGCGGCATATTTTTGCACGGGGCTGTGCATAAAAAGGCTGCCATGGAAATTACCATGACAGCCCAGTAAGCGTTTTTCATTATGCAGAAAGCCTGAAAGCCGGGAAAGCATTGAAGCTATCCAAAAGCGCAGCAAAGGCCTGGCCGCAAAAAATAAAAGGGAGGTAATTTTACCATGAATGCAGTTATACGGTTGAATACAGGTTTACGGGTTAACAAACGGTTAAACATGGCGGTTCCTCCTTTCTCAAAAATCATGTGAATAGTTGCCCTGTAAAGCGGCTGCGCTTACAGTATGGTATTAACATACGACACGGGAGAGCTGTTTGTCAACACATATTTTTGCATAAATGCAGTTTTTAATTGTGTTTTTCGGGTGAATGACTTAAAATGAAAACAATTGTGAGTTAATAAAGGGGGAAATAAAGATGGTAACAGCGCTTGCAAGGATATTTATTAAAGACTACGGAAACACGCAGGATCCGGAGGTGAGAAAGGCCTACGGGATGCTTTGCGGAGCCGTGGGAATTCTGTTGAATATACTTTTGTTTGCAGGGAAAGCCCTTGCAGGTTTTTTCAGCGGTTCGATCGCTATCGTGGCGGATGCCTTCAACAATCTGTCGGATGCGGGCTCCTCGGTGATCACCCTGGTGGGATTTCGCATGGCGGGGCAGAAGCCGGACAGCCATCATCCCTTTGGCCACGGCAGAATCGAGTACATATCCG
>CAJUIO010000073.1 GCA_910586025.1 uncultured Lachnospiraceae bacterium | reverse complement strand
CGACAAGGATGACGACGACAAGGACGATACCGACAAGGATGACGGCGACAAGGATGACGACGACAAGGACGATACCGACAAGGATGACGGCGACAAGGATAACACGGACAAGGACGATACCGGCAAGGATGACGGCGATAAGGACGACGACAAGGATGACGGCGGTAAGGATCACGGTGACGATGCCTCGGACAAAAATGACACGGACCATAATGACCGTGACGATGATGGGGATGACAAAAATGACTCCGAAGATGACGATGATGGGGACAGTATCCTGGATCTTATCGTGGACCTGATTATAAAGCCGTCACCCACTCCTGCCGCAGATGCGGACAGTGTGTCAAAGCCGTCACCCACTCCGGGAAAGAAGCCTGCCATTGGAAAACCGGATGACGGCGGCAGAGGAATCGGAGGTGTTTTGTTTGACGGAGTGCAGAGGAAGGATTCGGACAGGCCAAAGGCTTCTCCCTCCCCGTCCATGACACCCTCTCCCTCCCCGGCGCTTTCCATAGAGACACGGACAGTGATTCCGGATGACCGGCTTGGCGAGGGGGAAATGACCGCACAGATCAGGGCGGTAAAGCCCCAGGTGGGATTCTTTAAGTCTCCCGTGGTCAGGCTGATTACGATCACGGCGGGAAGCCTGGCGGCTGTTGGCGGAGCCCTCCTTCTGCTTTACCTGCTTCGCTGGAGCGTAAGCGTATACAATGACGACGGAAACGGCCGGTTGATTTATCTTGGAAGATGCGGCGTGAAGACGCAGGAGGACGACTATGTGATCGATATCACGGACAAGATGGCGGAGAAGGCCGTGACAAACAGGTACTGCATCAGGCCCGGCCTGTTCCGCATCTTCCGGGGAGACGGGCAGGAGCTTGCCGTGTGCAGGGGATCCAAGAGGGTATCTGCATATTTAAGCAAGGAAATGATAGTTGTCATATAAAACACTTGCTTTTGTCAAAGGAACGTGGTAGACTACCAACTGATATACAACAGATTGTATATTTATGCATAAAGTTACAGAATAAGGAGGAGAGTGTTATGAAAAAATTATTGGCAGCAGCCCTTACATTGTCGCTTGCCATGACTATGCTTACCGCCTGCGGAAACGACGGGAAAGAGGCGGCAGAGGATCAGGCATCCCAGAACCAGGAGGTTCAGGCGGAGCAGGAGACAGAGCAGGAGGCTTCCGGAACCGAAGAAGGAGAGGGGACGCAGGCAGCTCCAAAGACAGAGGAAGAGGCTGTGCAGGAGCAGGAGACCGGGACAAGCGAAGCCTTGTCTGACGGTGTTCTGAATGTGGGAACCAATGCAGAGTTCCCGCCCTTTGAGTATGTGGATGACAACGGGGAGCCTGACGGCTTTGATATGGCCCTGGTAAAGGCTATCGGCGAGAAGCTGGGCGTTGAGGTAACGGTGGAGAATATGGAATTCGATTCTCTTGTGGCTTCCATTGGAAACAAGATTGACATTGCCGCGGCAGGAATGACTGTGACCCCGGAAAGATCTCAGACCGTTGATTTCAGCGATACTTATTATGAGGCGGTACAGTTTGTGATCCTTCCCGCAGATTCCGAGATTGCACAGGCATCTGACCTGGAGGGAAAGACCATCGGCGTACAGCTGGGAACCACGGGGGACTTTACGGCAGAGGAGTTAACGGAGAATGTGTCCAGGTACAATAAGGCCGTGGACGCAGTAAACGACCTGATTAACGGAAGAGTTGACTGTGTGATCGTTGACAAGAATCCCGCCCTGGTATTTGAGAGCCGTTTTGAGGGAAAGGTAGTGGCAGTGGACGGAGCGCAGTTCGGCTTTGAGCCGGAGGAGTATGCGATTGCGATCCCCAAGGGAGATACTGCCCTGGCGGATCAGATCAACACAGCTCTCGAGGAGATCAAGGCGGACGGAACCTTTGATGAGCTGGTGAAAACTTATATCGAAGCGGAATAAGCTTAAGCTGAGAGGGCTAGTCAAGAGGATAGCGGATACGCTATCCTCTTTTGAAAGGATGCGAGAGGGACAGGGATATGCAGGAATGGTTTGAGCAGGTGAGCAGTAAATTTGTGATGGCATTTGTGGAGGGGGACCGCTGGAAGCTCTACATCAAGGGGCTTGGAGTGACGATTGAGATCGCCTTTTTTGCGGCGATACTGGGTCTTATTATCGGAACCGTGGTGGCGCTCATGCGCCTGTCCGTGAAGAGGGACGGAAGGAAAACTCTGTGGTCCCGGATTGCAGGGGCATACATAGACGTAATCCGGGGCACGCCTTCGGTTCTGCAGCTTCTGATCATGTGGTTTATCGTGATGAAGAGCTGTAAAAACGGTACACTGGTGGCGGTCCTGTCTTTTGGAATTAACAGCGGAGCCTACGTGGCGGAGATTGTGAGGGCCGGTATTCTGGCTGTGGATAAGGGACAGAGCGAGGCCGGAAGAAGTCTGGGTCTTACCAAGGCGCAGACCATGATCTACATCGTGATTCCCCAGGCCATCAAAAACGTGCTGCCCCCTATCGGCAATGAGTTCATTGTCCTGCTGAAGGAGACTGCCATTGTGGGCTATGTCAGCCTGACTGACCTGACAAGGGCTGCGAACCAGATCACGTCGAGAACCCTGGAGGCCTTCATGCCTCTGATCGGAGCGGCGGTCATCTATTTTGTCATCATAAAGATACTGACAATTCTGCTTGGTATACTGGAGAGGAGGCTTCGCAGGAGTGATAATCGTTAAGGATCTACACAAAAAATTCGAGGATGGAAATCATGTGCTAAGGGGCGTGGACTATCATGTCCGCCAGGGCGAGAAGATCGTGGTGATCGGACCCTCCGGTTCAGGAAAAAGCACGTTTCTGCGCTGTCTGAATCTTCTTGAGGTGCCTACCGGCGGAGAAATCTGGTTTGACGGCCAGCTGATCACGGATCCCAAAATCAATATTGACAAGATCAGACAGCATATGGGTATGGTGTTTCAGAATTTCAATCTTTTCAACAACCATACCGTTATGGAGAATATTACCCTTGCCCCGGTAAAGCTCAAGCTTATGGGCAGGGAAGAGGCAGGCGAAAATGCATTGAAGCTTCTTGAGAGAGTGGGGCTTAAGGAGAAGGCGGATTCCTATCCGGGTCAGCTGTCCGGAGGCCAGAAGCAGAGAATCGCAATTGTGCGGTCTCTTGCCATGAATCCCAGGGTAATGCTTTTTGACGAGCCAACCTCAGCCCTTGACCCTGAGATGGTGGGGGAGGTGCTCGAGGTTATGAAGGAGCTTGCGGAGAGCGGAATGACCATGGTGGTCGTCACTCACGAGATGGGATTTGCCAGAGAGGTGGGAACCAAGGTATTGTTTATGGACGAGGGCGTGATTATGGAGGAAAACACGCCAGGGGAATTCTTCACGAATCCGAAGTGCCCCCGGCTGCAGGAATTCCTCTCAAAAGTGCTGTGACAAGATAGAACGGCAGGGAAAATACCATGAAATAGACATACCGGAATTCTGTGGCAACGGGAGTTGCGATCATTACGGTCAGATACAGGGCAAAGCTGGGAAGGTAGCAGATCAGCTTTGCTTTTTCTTTTCTGACAAAGGCGTTTCCGGCACAGAATACGAAAAACCAGAAAGCGATTCCCATACTCCAGAGGAGACTGTAGATGGGAACCATGCTGCCCAGCTTAATGGCAATTTCCTTGGACTTCACTATGAGGGGGCCTCCGATCAGGGGTGTGTGTGAGACTCCGAGGCTTGTAGCACTCACACCCTCCGCTTCCGCAACAAGGTAGAAGGAATCCGGATACCAGTAGCCGTAGGTCTGATCTCTGTAGGCGGTCAGATAATCGCCCGGATAGGAAAGACCGAGCTCCAGATAGAGCCTTAGAAAATCTTCCCTGTGCTCCGCCAGATAGGCGGGATTGCCGGCCCGGATCAGTTCCTTGATATTGTCGGCGTAGGTAGGGTTGTACAGATCTTTGATATAAGTGAGATCCACCACATTTTCAATCAGGGCAAGCTGTGCTTCCGAAAGCTCCCTGTCGTTGCAGATCACTGCGGCGATCTGCTGGGAGGGAATGGAAAGAGATTCCACAAGATCCGGCTGGATGACATGGAAGGCGTTCATGACCGGGTAGCGTATGATGACCGCCGCAAGGAAGACGAGTGCGGCGGCAGGAGGAACGATTCTGGCCCTCCTTCGGTAAAAGACGAGAAGAACCGGAAAGCACAGAAGGAAGCCGTACCAGCCGTTGGAGCGGAAGAGGCACATCATGAGCCCGGATACCATAAACAGAACCAGCGCCTCTAAGTCTGGCTTTTTAAAGAACCGGAGCAGACTGCATCCGAAAATAAGAATACAGCCGGCAAAGGGGATGTCCTTCCAGATGGTGACGGAAAAGACTGCGTGATAAGGCACCAGCGCATAAAACAGGGTGATCGCAAAAAGCAGGAGGGGCCTTACCTGAAACAGCTTTGCCGTCCGGATAAGGGTGGAGGCGGCAAAGGCAAGGAAGCACATCTGAAAAAAGGTGTAGAACGACAGGGCGGACACCATGCTTGAGGTGAGGGCCATTCCGATCTGATAGAAAAGCTTTATGACCATGGTGTGAGCGATCGGGTGATGGTTGCTGTAGGGAATCAGGCCCAGAACCTGCTCGAACTGGTTGATGCTGTCAGGAGTCATGATTCCGGGAAACTGGTAGAGAAAATAGGGGAGCCAGAAAAGGAGGCATATGAAAAAGCAGCACAGGGCGCTGCGCTTTCTGTAGAAGTCCAGAAGCCTGTTGAGAAATCCGGACAATACGGCACCGCCCAAAGAAAAGGCAAAGGGCTCCCCGCCCTTTCCGCAGAGAAAACGTCCTGCGGCCCTCTGATCCGCCGTGTAGGAGAACAGAAGAAGGAGGAGCTTATAAAAGAGCACGGAAAATCCCAGAAATACGGCAATGAGAATGAGCGACCGGTAAAGAGTGCTTGTGAGTGTGGATATGTAATGGATGGAATCCACCCACATATAAAGCAGGGTGAAGAAAACGGAAAGAAAAAGAGCCGTTCTCTTTGCGGCCGGTGTCTGAACAAAGGATCTGCCGTCAAGCCGGGCGTTAATATGGCGGTATAAAAAGAAGGACAGAAGAAAGAATACGCCGGTGAGGATATTTCCCGGTTCCATCCTGCCTGCCTTCATCAGGGCCCATGCGGTAAAAAAGCTTTCTGCCAGATTGAGAATTAGAAGTGCCGTATGCCTTGTCTTCATGAATATCTCCTGTTCCAATGGGATTTTTTATGATACAATACTTTTGCCAACAACATCTGTCTGTGAAAATAAGTAAGGTTCAGTACTTTTCATCATAATAAATTGAGGCTGACTTGTCAATGAGATCAGCCCTGTGAAGGGAGAGCGGAATTTATGATAACCATAAGCGTGTGCATGATTGTGAAAAATGAGGAGAGAGTGCTCGAGAGGTGTCTTGACAGTCTTCGGGGACTTATGGATGAGCTTATTATCGTGGATACGGGATCTGCGGACCGGACAAAGGAGATTGCGGCCCGCTATACGGATAAAATCTACGATTTTGCCTGGGTGGGAGATTTTTCTGCAGCCAGGAATTTTGCCTTTTCCAAGGCCTCCTGCGAATATATCTATTCTGCGGATGCGGACGAGGTGATCGGGGAGAAGAACCGGGAGAGCTTCCTGCGCCTGAAGGAAACGCTTCTTCCGGAGATCGAGATCGTGCAGATGTATTACGGGAACCAGCTTTCCCATGGAACCATCTACAATTTTGACAGAGAGCTGCGGCCAAAGCTTTTTAAGAGGCTGCGAAGCTTTGTGTGGACGGAGACCATCCATGAGACGGTGCGTCTTACCCCGGTAGTGTTTGACAGCGAGATCGAGATCACGCATCTTCCGGAGAAAAATCATGCGGACAGGGATCTTGCGGCGTTCCGGAAGCTGACGGAGGGCGATAAGACGCTTTCGGAAAGGCTGTTCGGCATCTACGCCAGGGAGCTTTTCATTTCCGGGAAGGAGTCGGACTTTGCGGCGGCGGAGGAGTTTTTCACCAGGGCGGCGGACGGAGATCTCTCCATGGATCAGATGAAGGAGGCTCTGTGCGTGGTGGTGAAGGCGGCAAGGCTCCGGGGTGATTATCTTAAGATGTACCGGTACGCCATGAAGGATATTGCCAGCGAGGGGGTCAGCGAGGTCTGCTATGAGCTCGGGGAATATTATCTGGGGGCCGGGCTTTATGATGAGGCGGCCATGTGGTTTTATAATGCGGTTCATGAGGCGGGAAGCATCCTGAATATCCGCTGCAGCGGCGACCTGGCGCTAAACGGGCTTGCAAAGAGCTACGAAAAGCTGGGACTTGCGCAGCAGGCACGGGAATACAGAGTGAAGGCAATAGCCTGGAAGGCGGATGCCGGGGACTGAGGAGAAATGTGGCGCAGGCCGCCAAAAAGAAGCGGAAAAGGGCTTGCAGACCGCTTCCTATAATGATAGGATAAAAGTGTTTTGTACAGGAAAATGTTGACAGGAGGATTTCCATGAGTTTTGAAAAAAATGTGAGAAGAGTGGAGCCTTATGTGGCCGGAGAACAGCCCGGAGATAAAGATATCATTAAGCTGAACACCAACGAGTGTCCCTATCCGCCCTCCCCGGAGGTGCTGAAGGCCGCAGGGGAGCTTTCCCTGGAGAGGCTGCGGCTTTACCCTGATATGAATGCCCGGAAGCTGGTGGATGCCCTTGCAAGGTACTGTCAGGTGCCGTCCTCCCGGATTTTTGCGGGAGTTGGCTCTGACGATGTGCTTTCCCTTGCGTTCATGACCTTTTTCAATTCAGACAAGCCGGTGCTTTTCCCGGATGTGACCTATTCCTTTTACGAGGTATGGGCCCGGCTTCATGGAATTTCCTATGAGCTGTGTCCTTTGGACGAGAGCTTCCGGATCCGGAAGGAGGACTATCTGCGGCCGAACGGCGGCATTATTTTTCCCAATCCCAACGCCCCTACCGGAATACTGGAATCCGCCGACACCATAGAGGAGATCGTGAGGGAGAATCCGGATTCGGTGGTGATTATCGACGAGGCGTATATAGATTTCGGCGGCAGGAGCGTGATGGAGCTCACGGACAGATACGAAAATCTTCTGGTGGTGCAGACCTTTTCCAAGTCCCGGTCTCTGGCCGGAATGAGGATCGGGTTCGCTGTGGGAAGCGAGAAGCTGATCGGATATCTGAAGGACGTGAAGTTTTCCTTCAACTCTTACACCTTAAATCTCCCCTCCATTGAGCTGGGTGCGGCGGCGGTATCTGACGACGCTTATTTCAGGGAGACGGTGAATAAAATTATAAGGACCAGACGCAGGGCGGCCAGGGAGCTTTCCGGGCTGGGATTTTCCCTTACGGATTCCATGGGGAATTTTCTGTTTGCCTCCCATGAGACGGTACCGGCCAGCGAGCTTTTTGCGGCTCTCAGGAGCAGCGGAATCTATGTGAGGTACTGGAACAGACCAAGGATTGACAACTGTCTGCGCATTACGGTAGGAACCGACGGGCAGATGGATCGTCTTGTGGAATTTCTAAAAAAATATTTATCAGACAGGAGAAAGAAAAATGATTAAAAATCTGCTAAAGGGCATGGTTATCGGAATCGCAAATATTATTCCCGGGGTCAGCGGGGGAACCATGGCGGTTTCCATGGGAATTTATGACAGACTGATCCATTGCCTGACTCATTTGTTTTCGGAATTTAAGGAGAATGTAAAGTTTGTAGTTCCCATCGGAATCGGCGTGGTGATCGCCCTTGCGGGGCTTCCCTTTGTGATCACTCCGGCTTTCGAGCACTTTCCGCTTCAAACCAATGCGCTTTTTATCGGGCTGATTGTGGGAGGACTTCCGGCTGTGTGGAAAAAGGTGAAGGGCAGCAGCATCCGTCTGAGCCATATTCTCCCTTTTCTCTTCTTCTTCCTTCTGGTAGTGGGAATGGCCGCTCTGGGAGAGACGGAAGGAAAGTCGGCGGATTTAAGCCTCAGTGTTTTCTCCGTGATCAAGCTGTTTTTTGTGGGAGTCATCGCCTCGGCCACCATGGTGATCCCCGGGGTCAGCGGTTCCATGGTTCTGCTGATTCTGGGATATTATAATCCGATTGTTGCAACCATCAAGGAATTTGTGGAAGCGCTGCTTTCCTTTAATATGCCGGAGATTTTAAGATGCTGCGGCATTCTGGTTCCGGCAGGTATCGGCATCGTGATCGGGATTTTTGCAATTGCAAAGCTTATCGAGATCATATTTGAGAAATTTCCCCTGCAGGCATACTGGGCTATCATCGGACTGATTGCGGCCTCCCCCATTGCCATTCTTCTGGTGGCAGAGCTGGGGAGTATCACGGTGATCAGCATTTTGACAAGCTTTGTCACCCTTGCCATCGGCTTTGTGATTGCCATGAAGCTTGGTGACTAGGATGGAGGCGTATAAGGATTTTGCCGGTGTATACGATATTTTCATGGATGATGCGCCCTATGAGCAGTGGGCGGATTTTGCAGCGGATGTGATCGAGAGATACGGAATTTCCAGACCGGCGCAAAACAGGGAAATGGACACCGCTGCGGCGGACGGAGAGATGAGCGGAATGCGGCCGGAGGAAATCCTTCGC
Organism: uncultured Lachnospiraceae bacterium; assembly: GCA_910586025.1. Lineage (GTDB taxonomy): Bacteria > Bacillota > Clostridia > Lachnospirales > Lachnospiraceae > Suilimivivens. The sequence continues at coordinate 10,244 of CAJUIO010000073.1, read as the reverse complement.
TCGGAGAGGGATCTGGTGGTGGAGCTTGGCTGCGGAACAGGCACACTGACGGAGCTCTTGTATCGGAAGGGCTACGACGTGATCGGGATTGACAGCTCCGAGGAGATGCTGGCACAGGCCATAAAAAAGAGGGACCGCACAGGGAGCGGGATCCTCTATCTGTGCCAGGATATGAGAGAGCTTGACCTTTACAGCACGGCGGGAACAATTCTCAGCGTCTGCGACAGTATCAATTATCTTCTGCAGGATGAGGATATTCTGGATACTTTCCGGTTGGTGAATCAGTTTCTCTATCCCGGAGGACTGTTTTTCTTTGACTTCAATACGGTTTATAAATATGAGACGGTGATCGGCGATACAACCATTGCGGAGAATCGTGATAACTGCGGCTTTATCTGGGAAAACTATTACCATGATAAGGAGCATGTGAACGAATACGACCTGACGGTTTTCGTGCAGGAGGACGAGGAGCGGGAGCTGTTTCGGCGCTTTAGCGAGACGCATTATCAGAGAGGCTTTACGCTGGATGAGATGAGCGGCTTTGTGAAGGACTCCGGGATGAAGCTGCTTGCGGCTCTGGACGCGGATACTCATGGGGAGCCGGGGCAGTGCAGTGAGCGGATCTATATGATCTGCCGGAAAGGATAAAGGATGTCAGACTACATCGTGAGGGCGACGGCGGCGGACGCCCAGATCAGAGCATTTGCCGCAACAACCAGAGAGCTGACGGAGAAGGCCAGACAGACTCATAATACCAGTCCGGTGGCAACCGCGGCCCTGGGAAGGCTGATGACGGGTGCTGTCATGATGGGAACCATGCTGAAGGGGGAAAGAGATCTTATGACCCTTCAGGTCAGCGGAGACGGTCCGCTGCGGGGCATGACGGTGACGGCGGACAGTATGGGAAATGTGAAGGGCTATGTGCTAGAGCCCGGGGTCTGCCTGCCTGCGAACGCCCTGGGAAAGCTGGATGTGGGAGGAGCCCTGGGAAAGGGAACCCTGCGGGTCATCAAGGATATGGGATTGAAGGAGCCCTATGTGGGGCAGACTATGCTGCAGACGGGCGAGATTGCGGAGGATCTCACATATTATTTCGCCTCCTCGGAGCAGGTCCCTTCCAGTGTTGGGCTGGGTGTGCTGATGGAAAGGGATAATACCGTGAAGCAGGCCGGAGGCTTTATCATCCAGCTGATGCCCTTTGCCGGCGAGGAGGTGATCCGGAAACTGGAGGAGAATCTCGCCGGGTTTTCCACTGTCACAAAGCAGCTGGACCAGGGGAGGACGCCGGAGGAGATACTGGCCCTGCTGCTTGAGGGTCTTGAGCTTGTGGTGACGGACAGAATGCAGTGCCGTTTCCACTGTGACTGTGACAAGAAACGGGTGGAGCGGGCCATCATCAGTATCGGGAGGAAGGATATCGGGGAAATGATTAGAGAGGGCAGGCCCATTGAGGCGAGCTGCCAGTTCTGTAATACGTATTATCAGTTTTCTGTGGAGGAATTGGAGGGTATGCTTTCCCGAAGCAGATAGGAAAGGCGGTTTTGGATGAAGCATGGATTTATTAAAGTGGCTGCCGTAACGCCGGATATCCGGGTGGCGGACACTGCCTTTAACGCAGGACAGATCTGCGGCGCTATAGAGAAGGCTGCAGGGGAGGGAGCCAGGGTTATCGTGCTCCCGGAGCTGTGCCTTAGCGCGTACACCTGCGGCGACCTGTTTTTGCAGCAGAGTCTTCTCGCATCCTGTCAGGAGCAGCTGCTTGGAATCGCCGATTTCACAAAGGGGATCGACGGTCTTGTGTTTGTGGGGCTGCCCTACAGGCACGGGGGAGGATTGTTCAACGTGGCGGCCGCCATCTGCGGAGGCAGGGTTCTGGCCTTTGTCCCCAAGTCCTATATTCCTTCGCATGGGGAATTTTACGAGGCGAGACATTTTACACCGGGCAACAAGGAGACGGATTATGTAAATTTCGGCGGCAGGGAGGTTCCCTTTGGGACACGCATTCTCTTTCAGGCCAGGGAGATGGAGGAGCTTGTGATCGGCTGTGAAATCTGCGAGGATCTCTGGGTTCCCCAGCCTCCCTCCGTGACGCTTGCAGGAGCGGGCGCATCGCTGATTGTAAATCTTTCCGCATCCAATGAGACGATCGGAAAGGACGCTTACCGGGAGCTCCTTGTGAAGTCGGCCAGCGCCAGGCTTCTTGCGGGTTATGTGTATACCAGCGCCGGGGAGGGTGAATCCACTCAGGATCTTGTGTTTGGCGGGCACAATCTGATTGCGGAGAACGGCATCATTCTTTCCCAGGCAAAATGCTTTGAGAACCGGATGGTGACGGCGGAGATAGATCTTCAAAGACTTCTTTCCGAGCGCAGGAGAATGACGACCTTTGAGACGGGAAAGAATGACGGGTACCTGACGATTCCCTTTTCGATCAGGATGGAGGAGACCGTGCTTACAAGGAAATTCGCACCGCTCCCCTTTGTTCCGGATGATGAAAAGGAAAGAAAGGAGCGCTGCGAGGAGATTTTGTCCATTCAGTCCTATGGACTGAAAAAGCGTCTGCAGCATGCCGGCTGTGAGAGGGCAGTCCTGGGAATCTCCGGAGGTCTTGACTCTACTCTGGCGCTTCTTGTGACGGTGAGGGCTTTTGACCTGCTTGGTCTTCCCAGGAGGAATATCCTTGCGGTGACCATGCCCTGTTTCGGAACCACTGACAGGACCTATGACAATGCCTGTAAGCTGACTGCGACTCTGGGGGCTTCGCTTCGGGAGATTGACATCAGGGAAGCGGTGTCGGTTCATTTCCGGGATATCGGGCAGAATATGGAGAAGCATGACGTGACCTACGAGAATGCGCAGGCCAGGGAGAGAACGCAGATTCTGATGGATCTGGCAAATCAGGTAAACGGCATGGTGGTAGGAACCGGGGATATGTCGGAGCTTGCCCTGGGCTGGGCCACCTACAACGGCGATCATATGTCCATGTACGGGGTAAATGCGGGAGTTCCCAAGACGCTGGTGCGTCATCTGGTGCAGTACTGTGCGGATACCTGCACGGAGGAGGCGCTTTCCGGGGTTCTTCTGGACGTGCTGGCAACACCGGTGAGCCCGGAGCTGCTTCCCCCTGTGGACGGAGTGATCTCTCAGAAAACGGAGGATCTTGTAGGGCCCTATGAGCTTCACGATTTTTTCCTTTATTATATGCTGAGGTGGGGCTTTGAGCCGGATAAGATTTATCGGATCGCCAGAGAGGCATTTGGGGGAAAATATGAGGACGGCGTGATTCTGAAATGGATGCGGACTTTTTACCGGAGATTTTTCTCCCAGCAGTTTAAGCGTTCCTGCCTGCCGGACGGACCCAAGGTGGGAAGCGTGGCCTTATCGCCCAGGGGAGATCTGAGGATGCCCTCCGATGCCTGCGGGACGCTCTGGCTTTTACAGATTGAAAATCTGAAAGAGGATGAAGACAAAAAGGGTAAGAGGAAGAAGCGAAATGAAACAAAAGAAAAAGATCGTAATTATCAATCCAAGCGGAAGTGAGGAGATGACGCAGGATATCGCAAGAGCGGCAAGAAGCTACGCTGCCGGAAGATTTGAAGTGATCGCCATCGCCATTAACGGTATGAAGAAGTTTATTGATTATGAAGTGGATATCAAGGATGCCCTTCCGGATATGGCGCAGATTGTGAAGGATTATGAGACGGAGGCGGACGCTTTTCTCGTGTCATGCCAGCTGGATCCCAATGTGGAGTATCTGCGCAGAACCTGCATCAGGCCCCTGATCGGTACCGGGGAGGCATCCATTCACCTTGCGGCTATGATGGGATCGAAATTTGCCATTATAGATGAGGACGCACATGCGGCTGCCTTCAAGCGTGAGCTGGCCCGCAGATATGGAATGGGACGGTACTGCGCCTGCGCTCTTTCCACGGACAAGGAGCCGGGGAGCAGGCAGGATGCCTATTCCAGGGCGATTCTGAGGGCTGTGAAGGAAAATTCGGCTGACGTGATCGTTCTTGGCGGCGAGGGGGAGAGCGAGCTGGTGGAGGATCTGCGGTTTTGCACCAATATGCCTGTTCTGGACGGTCTGACCTGCGGCCTTATCCTTGCGGAGGGCATGGCAAATGCGGAGTACCGAAGAGGAACGGGCGGAAATCTTTTTTACCGATAGAATGGGAGGGGCGGCCTCCCGGCTCCAAGTGAACAATAACAACAGGGCAGAGTATATATTTTCATATACTCTGCCCTGTAAGGGGACGCCTGCTGCCATGTTTTAATAAATTGATATGCCGCTCCTTAAGCTGCTGCCGGTGAAGCTGACGGATCCGCAGAGGGTGAAGCGGAGGGGACGGCAGCCTTGTCAAGCGACGATCGGATCGCACTGAGCAAAACCATGGAGGTATATTTATTTTCATCGGAATAAGTAATGTTTTCCAGAGACTGGCTGGTTTTGATCTGGCTTGCCAGATCGTCAAAGGCCGGTTCTAAAAGCGGAAACATGGTGGTCACTGCCTCATCCAGATTCACGATGCGGATGTCATTGATATTGCTCTCGTCCACGGTTACTTCCACATCCACCACATTGTCATTGATGATCAGCGAGGTGGTATAGATGCCCGGTACATAAGTAGCGGCAGGAGTTTCTACGGTATTTTCCTCTTTTTTGTCCTTGGGGACAAACATGATGATCAGCATGATGATAAACAGGATGCCGAATAATACGAAAATTCCCGTATATATCAATTCTTTCAGATGGAGTACAACTATTTTGGTCTTGGAGCTCATGGATATCACCGTTACATTCTTTTTACTATATTATTAGCGGGTCAGGGGATTTATGACTTGGAAATCATAAAACATCAGGCGGATGACAATTTGCACAATACCATATCTTGACTCGTATTGATCTGGCCACCGATGAGGACAGGCTGTACCTCTTGACAAATGGGCCTCCTTCTTCAAGGCCGCCACATGGGAGGAATTGAAAATGCTTGCGAAACAGGACGAATTCATAAACGTGCCGCGGCCACGATTTACGAGGTAAGCCGGCTTGGCTCATTGCCCGCAGGAATAAAGTTTCCATCCTCATATTGACAGAATCATCTCTGCGCTGTTATGATAATAACGGACAAGGGCGTTCTTATCGTAGCATACTACAGTATGCTATTATAGGAATGCCTTTTTATTCCTGCGGGCAACGAGCCAAGCGGGCATGCTTGCATGCACATTTGGCGACTGCCGCAGGGGTCAATACCCCGCAGCTCTGCTGCGTTGCAAGTTTGATGCCCCGTCAGCTTGCTGCGGGGTTGTTGACTTCTGCAAGGTTGTTCACTTGAGACAGCAGTAAGAGAAGAAAGCGAGGGAATCAAATTGAAGCAGCACTATACAAAACAGGATGTCCTTGATCTGGTGCGGGACGAGGATGTGGAATTTATCCGCCTGCAGTTTACGGACATATTCGGATGTCTTAAGAATATGGCTATCACTGCCAGCCAGCTGGAAAAAGCCCTTGACAATAAATGCATGTTTGACGGCTCGTCCATAGAGGGTTTTGTGAGAATCGAGGAGTCGGACATGTATCTGCATCCTGATCTTGACACGTTCACGATCTTTCCCTGGAGACCCCAGCAGGGCAAGGTGGCAAGACTGATCTGCGATGTCTGCCGTCCAAACGGGGAGCCCTTTGAGGGGGATCCCAGATATATTTTGAAGAGGGCCATAGGGGAGGCGGCGCAGCTTGGTTATACCTTTGAGGTGGGGCCGGAATGCGAGTTCTTCCTGTTCCATACGGATGAGAACGGGCTGCCCACCACGATCACCCACGAGCAGGCGGGATATTTTGATCTGGGTCCGCTTGACCTTGGGGAGAATGCGAGACGCGATATGGTTCTCACCCTGGAGGACATGGGCTTCGTGATCGAATCCTCCCATCACGAGGTGGCCCCGGCCCAGCATGAGATCGACTTTAAATATGACGAGGCGCTTGCCACGGCGGACAATATCATGACCTTCAAGCTCGCGGTGAGGACCATAGCAAAAAGACACGGACTTCACGCCACCTTCATGCCAAAGCCCAAATTTGGCGTAAACGGCTCCGGCATGCATATTAACATGTCTCTGGCCAGAGATGGGAAAAATATCTTTGCGGATTCCGCCGATCAGAACGGATTGAGCAAAGAGGCGTATTTCTTTATCGGCGGAATTATGAAGCATATGAAAGGAATGACCGCCATCACCAATCCCCTTGTGAACTCTTACAAGAGACTGGTGCCGGGCTACGAGGCCCCGGCCTATATCGCATGGAGCTCCACGAACCGAAGCCCGCTGATCCGGATCCCGGCCTCCTGCGGGGAGGAAACCAGAATAGAGCTCCGTTGTCCGGATTCCTCGGCGAACCCTTATCTTGCGCTGGCCGTATGTCTGCGCGCAGGTCTTGACGGCATTGTGAATCAGATCATGCCTCCAAAGAGCGTGGACTGCAATATTTTTGCCATGACGGAGCAGGAGAAGGCGCAGAGAGGCATAGAGGCCATACCGGGCACGCTCCAGGAGGCGGTTGGCGAGCTGGAAAGGGATGAGTTTGTCAGGGAAGTGCTCGGAGAGCATGTCTGTGCAAAATACATTGAGGCAAAGAAGGAGGAATGGTCCGCATATCGGTCGCAGGTCACACAGTGGGAGATCGACCGGTACCTGAACCAGTTTTAGCTTCGTGAGTCTGTAAGCGGAAGGGGGTATGCCCATGACAGGCGTGATAGTCGTTCTCCCCAGGGCGGAAGATGCCAGGAGAATAAAGGGACTGCTCTGGGGAGGCGGGATACCGGTGTCCGGCATCTGTACCACCGGAGCTTCGGCCATTGGCCTTGCGGACAGTCTGGGCGGCGGCATTATAGTCAGCGGCTACAGGCTTCCCGATATGATCTGTATGGAGCTTAGGGAGAATCTTCCGCCAGGCTTTGAGCTTGTGGTGCTTGCCTCCCGCCATGTCATTGAGAGCGGTCTGATCGACAGAGACGTGGTCTGTCTTGGCATGCCCCTTCGGGCTCATGATCTGGTCGAGACCGTGGATATGATGATACAGACCATGGAGCGGGCCAGGAGGAGACGCAGGGAAAAGCCCGGGGAGAGGAATCCAAAGGAACGGGAGCTGATTCAAAAGGCCAAGGAGGTACTGATGGAACGTAACCATATGTCTGAGGAGGAAGCCCACAGATATATGCAGAAATGCAGCATGGACAGCGGAACCAATCTGACGGAGACAGCACAGATGGTGTTGTCCCTGATGAAAAAATAAAGCTCTTTTTGCAGATGTGTACTTGACAGGAGGAAGACAACCTTGAAGCATGTAGGAACAAAGACAATTGAAACTGAACGATTGGCATGCACTACGAAGGACTTTTGAGGCATTATTATAAAGCAGGCGACAGATTCCATGATTGTGTTCTATACGGAATAATACGAAATGAATGGGAGCAAACATGCTTCTGATCCATTTCAGATTATCCGCACAGGAACCAATGCCGCTGCTGTGGGAGATACAGAAGAGAACGATTGTTTTCCCGGAGAAATCGCAACTGTCTAAATAGGACTAAATCAAGAAAAGGCGACTGCCGCGAGGGTCAAATATCCCGCTGCTTTGCAACGCTGCAAATTTAATGCCCGTTGCTTGCAGCGGGGTATTTGACTTAAGCCCATTTAGGTGGAGATTCCGAGACTCCCTTTTTTCCTTTTTTCTTAAGGAAATCTTTGGATTTTTCCCAAGACTTTATTCAGCTTTTCCCGTTATAGTAAGAAAAGAGCAGAAAGTGCGGAGCTTTCTGGGAACGGAGGAGCATTATGACAATCGAACTGATCACACAATATTTTACAAGGTACGGATGGATCGCCATTTTCGTGATTGTACTGCTGGAATATCTGAATCTGCCAGGCTTTCCCGCCGGCGTGATCATGCCCCTTGCGGGGATCTTTGCGGCCAAGGGAAATATTCACTTTATACCGGCTCTTCTCATCACCGTTGCAGCCGGGCTTACGGGAAGCCTGATCCTGTATTATCTGGGCTATAAGGGCGGGGAGCTCTTTTTACAGAAATATCTGGAAAAATTTCCAAAGCAGCGTCCTTTTATAGAAGAAAAGCTGGAATGGGTGCGCAGGAGAGGAAGCGCCGGAATCTTTGTGAGCAAGCTGATCCCCATGATACGGACCCTGATTTCCATACCGGCCGGCGCATCAAAGATGAATCTGGCTTCCTACACGGTGAGCTCCACCCTGGGAATACTCGTGTGGAATCTGGTGTTTGTGGGGGCCGGATACTTGTGCGGGGATGCCGTGTTTCAGTATCTGGGATAGAAGGGAGGCTCTGACATGAAGATCGCAATGATGACAAATAGTTACAAGCCCTTTGTGGCGGGGGTGCCCATTTCCATCGAGCGGCTTACGGATTCTCTGCGCCGGCAGGGACACCGGGTGGTGGTTTTTGCCCCCAGCTATGCGGGTCAGAAGGAGGAAGAGGACGTGGTAAGATACCGTTCCCTGCTGCGGAACGTGGCGGGCGGCTTTTCCGTTCCGGACTGTCTGGATCCTGCCATAGAGAGGGAATTTCTCAGGGGAGAGTTTGACCTGATTCATGTGCATCATCCCATGATGGCGGGAAATGCGGCCAGGTATCTGTCCCGAAAGTACGGGACGCCCCTTGTCTTCACCTATCACACCAGATACGAGCAGTATCTCCACTATGTGGGACTTTCCTCGTTTAAGAGCGTGATGCCGGCTTATATCAGAAGCTGTACCAGAGACTGTGACAGTGTGATTGCGCCCACGCCCCTCATGAAGGAATATCTGGACGGAATCGGCGTGGAATCCTGTGTGCGGGTTCTTCCCACCGGACTTACGGGGGAGAGCTTTTCGCCCGATAAGGAAAAGGCGGGAGAGATACGGAAAAAATATGCGGGGGACGGGAGACATCTTTTCTGCTGTGTGGCAAGGCTTGCGAAGGAAAAAAATCTGGCCTTTCTGCTGCGGAGCATGAAGCTTTATAAGCAGAAAGGGGGAGAGCCCTTCCGGCTTTTGCTGATCGGCGGCGGGCCATGCCGGAGAGAGCTGGAAGCATTGGCGCAAAGGGAAGGTCTCGCACAGGATGTCGTGTTTGTGGGCAGCGTTTCCAACAGAAAGATCGGGGACTACTGCCATGCCGGAGAGCTGTTTTTGTTTGCATCCAAATCGGAGACACAGGGAATCGTGCTGATTGAGGCCATGGCGGCGGGAACGCCGGTGCTGGCCGTCCGGGCCACCGGGACGGAGGACGTGGTGGCAGACGGGGTAAACGGCTATATGACGGAGGATTCGGAGGAGGAGTTTGCGTCAAAACTTATGGATATCCTGGAAAAGAAGGAGCTGGAGCTTCTGACCCGGGGAGCGGTGAGCACGGCCAGAGCGTACGAGGACGGACAGATTGCGCTCCGGGCGGAAGGGATTTATGAGGAGGCGGTGAAAATCAGAGAAGAAAAGCTGAGAGAGAAGTATTATCATAGGAAAAAGCGGAGGAACATGTTATACTCACATGGATAGAAATTTTTGAACGGGGAGAGAGTGAGAATGGAAGTAAATCGTATTTTGATTGTGGAGGATGACAAGGAAATCCGGGAAGGAATCGAGATATATCTGAAAAGCCAGGGCTATGTGGTTTTTCAGGCAGGAGACGGGATCGAGGCCCTCGAGGTGCTGGATAGAGAGGAGATCCATCTGGCCATCGTGGATGTGATGATGCCCAGAATGGACGGGATCACCATGATGATCAAGGTCAGGGAAAAGGGCTACGAGTTTCCCGTCATCATGCTTTCGGCAAAGTCCGAGGAGGTGGATAAGATCATGGGGCTCAACATGGGGGCGGACGACTATGTGACCAAGCCCTTTACCACCATGGAGCTTCTTGCCAGAGTGAACTCCCATCTGCGCAGATACGGCAGATTCCTTGCGGCCACTCATGGACAGCAAAGCAGCGAAAAGATCCACGTGATCGGCGGACTGGAACTGAATGAGGAGACGGTAGAGGCCTCGGTTGACGGAAAGAGCGTGAAGCTCACGCCCCTGGAATTCAAGATCCTGGCGCTTCTCATGAAGAATCCGGGAAGAGTCTTTTCCGCAGAGGAAATCTATGAGCGGGTATGGAACGAACAGGCGATCAATACGGACACAATTATGGTGCATATCAGAAAAATTCGGGAAAAAATCGAGATCAACCCGAAGGAACC
>CAJUIO010000072.1:1895-18941 GCA_910586025.1 uncultured Lachnospiraceae bacterium | reverse complement strand
ATTAAAATTTTCGTCATGGTTATCATAACAGGGTTTTCTCTAAAATATCTCTAAAAAACTCACTTGTGCTTCGCTTCCCGAAATGTCAAAAAGACACGCCCGCGTTCTTCCTTTTGCATTGACGTGATTGGCGGGCATATGATATGATGATGCAGACTTTTCTGACATGTGCAGCAGCGCTAGCGCTGCAAAACAAAGCAAAATGAGTGCGGTCAATGCGGAGGGCAGACATATGGATTATTCAGAGGGACTTTTTGAACAGACAGGAGAAGGAGCTCCAATCAGCGATACCCATGAACAACACAGCGGTATGCGGAGCGTTCAGAATCTGGAGGCCGTCATCAACGAAGGCCTTCGTGTCGCTCTTCTGGAAAAAACTCCGGACGACTCCCTGGACGTGCTGCTGGAGCATTTGGGAAAAGCACTGAACGGGGAGCGGACCTACATATTTGAACAGAATGAATCGGGCTGTGACGACAATACCTACGAGTGGGCGGCAGACGGGGTTCTTCCCGAAAAAGAAAACCTGCAGAATCTCCCTCCGGAGGTGTGCGCCAGCTGGTATCGGAATTTCAGAATCGGCAGGCATATTGTCATCGAGAGTCTGGAAAACATTCGGGAAACGGATCCCCTTCAGTATGAGAATCTGAAACGGCAGGGTATCCATTCCCTTGTGGTGATCCCACTGTATGACGGCAAAAAAATCATTGGCTTTTACGGCGTGGATAATCCTCCCGCAAAGTCACTTGAATACGCATCAAATATGCTCCAGACGGCGGCATACTTTATTGTATCATCCCTGAAACGGCGCAACCTGTTCCGGGAGCTTCAAAAGCAGAGCTACAACGTGCTTCATGCCCTCAGCGTGGACTATCTGGGCATCTATCAGGTGAACTTCGATACAGGAGAATGCGAGGTCTACCGCAGCAGCGAACAGATGGGTATGGACTGGGCCTCTGATTTTAAGAATGGTTATCAGGCGGTTATGGATCGTTATATTTCCGAGTACGTGATCCCCAGGGATCAGGACCGGCTCCGTGCAGTGACGAAAAAGGACTATGTTCTTGCCGAGCTGCGGACAAAGAAAAAATTCTCTGTGCGTTACCAGGTGAAAGACAGTTCCTCCGGACTAAAGCACCTGGAGTTTCATTTTTCCGCCACGGAGAAGACGGAGAAGGAGCACTGTGCGATTTTTGCGCAGCGCGATGTCAATGCCGTTGTGGAGCAGGAAGAAAAATACAAGCTGGAGGCAAGACAGAGCCTCGAGGACATTCTGGAGGGCGCCAGAACCGGCATATGGACGATTGAACTTGAGGAGGGCTGCCAGCCCAGGATGTTTCCGGACCGGACCATGAGGATTCTTCTGGGCGTGCCGGATCAGATTGAGCCGGAGGAATGCTACCGGCGATGGTTTGAACGTATTGCGCCGGATTATGTGGAGATGGTACAGGAAGCGGTGCGGGAAATAGTGGAAACCGGGCGCGCCGAGGTAATCTATCCCTGGAATCACCCCACGCTTGGAAAAATTTATGTCCGCTGCGGCGGCGTTCCGGACAAAACATTCAAAAAACCGGGTGTCTGCCTGAACGGATACCATCAGGACATCACGGAGACTATGGTGACGAGAAAGCGGCAGGAGCAGTCTATTATGGAACTTCTGGAGCGGGTAAGGCAGGCAAATTCGGCCAAAAGCGAATTTCTTTCTCATATGTCTCATGATCTGCGCACACCTATCAACGGAATTCTGGGAATGCTCACTATCCTGGAAAAAAGTCAGGATGACCCGATGCGGCAGCGGGAGTGCCGGGAGAAAATCCGGGTGTCAACGGAGCATCTCCTCTCCCTGGTAAACGATGTTCTGCAGATAAGCAAGCTGGAAACCGGAAGACCGGCGGCGGTAGAGAAACCCTTTGACCTCCGTGCCACATTGGAAGACTGCGTCACGATTCTTTCCACTCAGGCACAGGAGTGCGGAATCCGTCTGGAGCTGGATGAGACCGGCCTGCAGCATGGCAGAGTGATTGGAAATCCGCTGCACCTAAAGCAGATATTGATGAATGTCATTGACAACGCTCTCAAATATAACCGGCCCCATGGCTCCGTATTTGTACAGGCAAAGGAAACCGCCTTCCGGAACGGAACCGCAAGCTATTGTTTTGTAATCGAGGATACCGGAATCGGTATCGGGGAGGACTTTAAAGAGCACATTTTTGAGCCGTTCGCCCAGGAACATCAAGGCGCAAGAACTAACTATAACGGCGTTGGGCTTGGCATGTCCATCGTCAAGAAGCTGGTAGATCAGATAAAGGGGACCGTTTCGATAGACAGTCAGATCGGAAAGGGGAGCGTAGTCCAAATCACTCTGCCCTTTCGGGTCGATGAGACACGGAGCATCCAGCCTATGGATGAAGATCAGAATGCGCCGGGCAATATTGACGGAATGTGCGTGCTTCTGGCGGAGGATAACGAGATTAACTGCGAAATCGTAGAGTATATTCTCATGGATGCGGGAGCCAGGGTCGTGACCGCCACCAACGGGAAAGCCGCCGTGGATGCGTTCACGGCATCCGATCCGGGAACGTTTGACTGTGTGCTTATGGATTTGATGATGCCGGTCATGAGCGGATATGAGGCGGCGCGGGTGATCCGCAGCCTGGACCGGGCGGATGCGAAAACCGTGCCCATCATAGCACTGTCGGCAAATGCGTTTGAAGAGGATATTGTACTGGCAAAGGATGCCGGGATGAATGAGCATTTGGCAAAGCCGGTGGACATTCGCAAAATGTTCAAGGTCATGAGCCGGCTCAGGTGCTGTTAAGAACAAGGAACGGAGAGTGCTCCCGATCCACAGACAGCACAAATATTAATAACTGTGGAGATGATGAGTATGAAAAATAAGACTTTGCCGCATTCCTTAAAAATCAGCATAGCGGTGATTATTTGTTTAACTGTTTTCGTGTTTTCCTTCCTCGGCATGTCCATTCATAGTATGAGCGAAAACACGATTGAGGATATAGGCACCGCTTATATGGCCGGAATGAATGAGCAGGTGTCTTTACACTTTGAGACGATCATTGAGCTGCGCCTGACAATGGCCGAATCCATAGCGCATATTGCCGCAGGCGATGGAAATTCCAGCTACGGTTCAAAGGAAGAGATAGCATATGGCGCAAAGGCAAGACATTTCTTATGCGCCGCCCTATATTCGACCGATGGTCAAATTGAGATGATTTACGGTGATCCCGTGGATCCCAACCATCCCGAGCCGTTTTTGGAGAGCCTGAGGAACGGAGAGCGCAAGGCGGCCTCCGCTGCCGACAGCAACGGGGATGGCGTGATTTTGTTTGGCGTTCCCTGTGAATATCCCATGTCTGACGGAAGCGACAGCCTTGCCATTGTTGTAGGGCTTTCTACCAAGTATATGGGCGAGGTTCTTTTCCTTGATTCTGACGATTCCCTGATGTATTCCTTTGTGATACGGGAGGATGGCAGCTACGTTGTCGGGAACGAGGGCGATGTCCACAATAACTATTTTGACAGGCTTTCCAGTATCTTTGATGGCCAAAACGAAGGGGCGACTCCCTATATTGAACAGTTGACTACGGCCATGAATGCGGGCGAAGATTATTCCGTTATCCTGAAAAACGGCGAATCACGCCACCATCTGTATTGTACCAATCTCCCCTACTGTGAGTGGTACCTGGTAACGGTTCTTCCCTTTGAAGGACTGGATCATGCGATTTCCGGTATGAGCAGTCATTGGCTGACTATCGTTTACGCCTCCTCCTTTGCCGTAATCGCCATGCTCCTCTACATATTCTGCCAGTATTTAAAAATATTCAGAAATCAGGTGTCTGAATTAAAGCTCATGAATACGGAAATGGATGCGGCACGGAAGGCCGCCGAAAAGGCACAGAAGGAAGCGGAACAGGCCAATGCGGCAAAGCAGGATTTCCTCTCCAGCATGAGCCACGATATCCGTACCCCCATGAACGCCATAATCGGAATGACGTCATTAGCATTGGACAATACGGACAACCCGGCACAGGTTCAGGATTATCTGCGCAAAATCGCACTGTCCAGCAAGCATCTGCTTGGACTTATCAATGATGTCCTGGATATATCCAAGATCGAGAGCGGCAAAATGACGCTGAATATTGAGCCGGCATCGCTAAGAGAGGTGATGGACAGCATTGTCAATATTATACAGCCCCAGGTTAAGGCGAAAAATCAATGTTTCAATGTGAGCGCCTACGAAATTCTTTCAGAAGATGTATACTGTGACAGTATACGGCTGAATCAGGTATTGATTAACTTATTGGGCAATGCCGTAAAATTCACGCCGGAGAACGGATCCGTCCAAATGTCTGTGTATCAGGAAGAGCTGCCAAATGACACCGCCCGGGTTCGTACCCATTTTCTTGTGAGCGACACAGGAATTGGTATGTCAAAAGAATATCAACAGCAAATATTCGAATCCTTCAGCAGAGAGGATAACACCCGCGTACAGAAAACAGAAGGATCCGGATTGGGAATGGCAATTACCAAATATATTGTAGATGCGATGGACGGTGTCATTTCCGTCCACAGCGAGCAGGGCAAGGGCAGTACGTTTCACGTTGTTCTCGATCTGCAGAAAGGGGCAGAGCGGGAGCCGGATATGGATCTTCCTGCCTGGAACATGCTGATCGTCGATGATGACGAACGGTCATGTATCAGTGCGGTTCGTTCCTTACAATCTCTCGGCATCCGCTCCGAGTGGTGTCCGAGCGCTGAATGTGCGTTGGAGCTGATAGCTGAACGTCATCACCAAAATAACGGCTATGATATCGTTCTTTTGAATTGGAAACTGCCGGGCATGAACGGGATTGAGGCCGCACATGCAATCCGGTCAACTTTCGGGGAAGACAGCCCGGCCTTACTGCTCTCGGCCTGTGATTGGAGCGAGATACAGGGGGAGGCGAAAGAGGCGGGGATTTCCGGATTTGTTTCCAAGCCTCTGTTCAGGTCATCCTTATTTGATGCCCTCAAAACGCTTGCCGGCGCTCCCGGAAAAAAATCCTCCAATACGGAAGGCAGGACCTTGTCGGAGCTTAGCGGGAAGCACGTTCTGCTGGCGGAGGATAACGAGCTTAACTGGGAGGTTGCAAGAGAGCTGCTTTCCGTCCTCAAGCTGGAATTGGATTGGGTTGAAAACGGGGAAAAGTGTGTTGCAAAATTCACGGAATCCCCTGTCGGATATTACGACGCAATTCTTATGGACGTGCGAATGCCCGTTATGGATGGCTACGAAGCGACCATGGCCATCCGGGCGCTGGAACGCAAAGATGCGGATATCCCCATTATCGCCATGACTGCCGATGCTTTTTCGGAGGACATTCAGAAGTGCCTGGAATGCGGCATGAACGATCATTTGGCAAAACCGATTGATATTCAGGTTGTCGCCCACAAAATAACAAAATATATAAAATAAAATGCGGCAGGAGGATAAGGTGTTGAGACTCTATTTAATACGTCATGCGGAAAGCTATGGAAATATAAAAGGGAAAATAATTTCAACAACAGATTTTGAGCTGACAGAAAAAGGCATGGCCCAGTCTCAACGTATCGGACAAAAAATATCAGCAGAATTAAAAGGAAAGCCAATATCAGCTTACTGCAGTTCGCTTGCCAGAGCCAAACAGACACTCCTGGAAATTCTACGCTGCATGGGACAGGAAAATACCGAAATTACAGAAACTGATTTACTAAAAGAAATGAATTTGGGTTTGTTAGAAGGGATGAGCTGGGAGGACCGCCGGCAGAAATATCCGGAGGTTGATCTGGATAAAAGACTGTCCCTGCTAATGGCTCCCTGCGGGGAATGCTATCAGGATGTAAAAAATCGCTGCCAAATATTTGCAGAAAAATATTTGGCAGAAAAGGATAACGGGCAAAATATAATTATTGTCTCTCACGGCATTACATTAAGAGTTTTGACCAACTTTCTTTTAAACCGTCCGGACGAAGATATTAATCTTTTAAATTGGATGGAAAACACTTCATTGACAGAACTCATTTGGGAAAAGAGAAGCCAGACATACCAGGTAGTCCGGCTGAATGACTATTCCCATCTAAAAGAGTTAAAAACCATCGGATATGAAAATTGGGGATTATTTGCGGATGGTGATTATCTGTCCCAAATATAACCCAGACTCAGGAGACTGCGAATCCCGCCGTCTCCTGATCGTCTCTAAACATTCTCCTCTCTCACCGCCTCAATAATCGTGTCTCTCCGGATTCTCCCCGCACAGGCAAGGTAGGAGACCGCCACGGCGGCCATGACGGCCAGAATACCGGCAAAAAGCTTTGCCCATGGAATATAGAACACCATCTCCCTCCACGATACATCCAGTAATATCATTAAAAGCTGCAGCATGGCAAAGACAGCAGGTAATGCGATCATCACGGGCGTGAGAGCCATGCGGATCGCTTCCAGCGCAAGCAGCTTTTCCACTCCCTGATTATCCATCCCAACGCAGCGGAGCATGGCAAATTCCCTGCGGCGTCTCATCATGGAATGGGAGACCGCAGACAGCGTATTTGACACCCCGATCAGTCCCATAAGAAAGCCGATGCAGTTTATCACCATGCCCATGGCCCGCATCCCTGCCGCATTGTTTTTCTTTTCCTGTTCCGTACTGATAACAAAAAAGTCTTCCTTCGCCATTGCGCTCTCACACAGCCGTGTTATCCTGTCCGTCACCGCAAGATCATCCTGCGGCTGCGTCTTCACCTTTAATTCCACGTTGTAATTTCCCGCTCTCTCCTGATCAAGCCCGCTGATCGCAGAATAATAAACGGAAAGGGGCATATACAGATTGACTGTATAGTTATTCCTCTCATCATCCAGAATCGGGCCCTCCTGCGCAACGGCTCCTATTTCCAGGCGGATGGTTTTGTCCGTACTCATGCGGTCCTCCGTCTTTTCCTCAAGAGTCAGCTCCTGCCCTGCGGAAAGCTGCAAATGAGAATAGGACAGATTTGCTTTCTGCTCGTTATTGACCGCATCTGGGTATAAAGGTGCCGTACTGTGCGCCACCGCCCTGATCGTATCCGTATCGTAATATTCAGAAGGATTGCCGCCCCACATGCGGCAGAACTCATCAAACTTTTCCTCCTGCAGGCCGTAAAGATACGCACGTATTCTGTACCTTCCATTGCTCTGCGCAATTGCCCATTTATTCAGATCCAGTCCGGCAAAGCCTCCCTTGTCTCTAAACTCCTCCGTCTCCTCCTGGCCGGATACCCAGAGTGCCATTCTGGTCACACAAAAGTAAGTCCCATCCTGCTCCCCGGGAACAGACAGGATATCCGAAAGCAGATCTCTGTCCGCCTCCGCCACATGATCCAGTCTGGCAATGATATTATAGTACCTCGCTTTTACATTCCTCTCGCTCAAAAAATCGTTCAGACGCATCAATGTGAAAAAACCTGTAACCAGCATCAGACACAGCGTAAGCGATGCCACGCCGGCACGAAACGCTTTTCTGTTGGCATAGTGGGCGGCTCCGGCCAGTTCTCCCAGCGTACCAAACCTGCCGGAAAAAGCGCAAGGCCTGCTCCTCTTCCCTCTCTCCGCACCCCCGCTCTCCTGCATCCGTATGGCCTCCAGAGGTGAAAGCCTGGCAATCCTCCATGCGGGAAGCGCTGCGGAAATCAGAACCGTAAGAAGAGAAACCGCTGCGGAAAACAGAGCCACCTGAGGCGGAAACCGCACCGTAACAGGAAAATACAGCAGCTCCCCCGCCAGATCCGAGTAAATTCCCGTCACTGTCTCGGTAAACAGATACCCTATTCCAATACTGAGCAGAACAGGAACCGCAGACAGGACAATTCCTTCCAGCAGGACAGAACCGGCGATCTGCATGGGAGTGGCTCCCACGGACCGGAACATCCCCAGCTGCCTCATTCTCGCCCGGGCTGATACCCGGAAGGCTCCGTTTATGATCATCACAAAGCAGCCCATGGCAAGCATAAGCAGAATTCCATATATAATCGGCACACCCCAGTTCCCTATGGAGAATTCTATTCCGGGAGGAAAAACAAAGTTCAGTGCCAGAAGAATGGCATGGTAGCGGAAATGATTGTCATATTTGCCGTACTCATTCTTCTCCACTCCCACCGCATCGGCAATCTGCGGCATGATCTCGTAGGTCTTCCGTACATCCTTCAGTCTGACATAGATGACCAGCTCCTCGTCCCCGCCAAGAGAGCTCCTGTCAAGATATCCCATGGCATAATATCCGGGAATCGAGGTATTGGTTGTTGCGTCCAGCTTGCCAACCAGCGTTACCGATACCTCGCCCGTCCGGTCAAAGACCTCCCCCGCCTGCCTGACGCGGGTCTCATCCAAAAGCTCCTCTCCCAGTCTTCTCTCCCCTATGGGCAGTGTTATGGTATCTCCCAGATGATACCCGGGATTCCTGTCGAAAAAAGACTTGGACACCACGATCTCCCCGGGCGCTTTGGGCACCCGGCCCTCCAGAACCGCATTCTTTTCTCCCATAAGCTCCCAGTAGTTTTGATCCGCATCCCGCATAAGCAGATAAGGAAGCGCACTCCCCTCCGGCAGCTCCAAACAGGAAAAAGGCCCCTTTACCATTGTTCTGTCCACATAGAGATTGTTATCCACAATATCGAGTTTATCCGAAAAGATTTCCCCGCCCAGCTCCGCATGCCACTGTCCGGATTCATATTCTTCTATCTCGATCCGCCATCCAAGCTCCGTGTAGCCGTAAGTACACAGGGCACACAGCAGTGTGGAGGCCAGAAGCACGGCGGCCATGATAGATAAGGAGGTACGCTTATTCTCCTTTATCGTGTTAAGGGTATAGGAAAAAAGTACCTTCATCGCCCCACCTCCCCGCAATTCCCTTCCTTGCAGTTCTCTTCGTTCGGGCGGATTCTCTCATCCGCAATGATTTTGCCATCCTCAATCGTGATAACTCTGTCGGCCTCAACCGCAACCCTCTCGTCATGGGTGATCAGGAGAATGGTCTGCCTGTATTTCTTATTCGAGAGCTTAAGGAGCCCCAGAATCTCATCCGAGTTTCTCCGGTCCAGATTCCCCGTAGGCTCATCTGCCAGCAGAATTGCCGGCCGGTAGATCAGCGCTCTCGCAATCGCAGCCCGCTGCTGCTGCCCTCCCGAAATCTGGCTGGGCAGATGGGTGAGCCGGTCCTTCAGCCCCAGCGTCTCCACCAGCTCGTCAAACCGTTTTTCGTCCGGCCTTCGTCCGTCAAGAAGCATGGGCAGAAGAATATTCTGCCTTATATTAATAGAAGGAATCAGATTATAAAACTGGTAAACAATGCCCACCTTACGCCTTCTGAAAATTGAGCTCTGCTTTTCATTCAGTCCGGCAAGATCCGTCCCCTCGATCCAGACCTTTCCGCCGCTTGGACGGTCCACTCCGCCCAGCATATGGAGCAGCGTGGATTTTCCGGAACCCGAGGATCCGTTAATCGCCACAAATTCACCCTGTCTCACAGACAGATCCACCTGATCCAGTGCTGTTACAAGCGTCTGCCCGCTGCCGTATATTTTCGACAGCTTTTCACATTTTACGATTTCCATTTAACCGCCCTGCCTTTCCGTCCTTTCGCCAAAACCCGCATAGATAATTGCCGCATCCGGCCTTACAGACTATTTGTACCTTAACAGGGCAATGTGACGATCCGGTGACATTCACCTGTTCTTATAAAATTTGATCACGAATCTGCCGCCCCCTTCCCTGCGGTTCTGGGCCCGGATCTCCCCGTTCTGGCTCTCGATCAGGGATCTTGCCAGGGAAAGTCCTATCCCCGCACTGTCTCTTTCAGCCCCCGCTCCCCGGTAAAAGCGTTCAAACAGATGCGGCAGATCCTCAGCCGAAAAGCCCGGTCCCTGATCCTCCACCGTGATCTGTGTATAGATCGGATTGCCGCATATTCCTATAGTGATCACCGACCCCGCAGGCCCGTGCTCGGAAGCATTTTTAAGAATATTCCCCAGAGCCTCCCTGGTCCAGCCCAGATCGCAGGACAGGGAGATATCCTCCCATTCAGCCTCCCTTCCCGCAAACTCAATCCGCTGTTCCTTTTTGTCCGCAAGAGGCCGGACGGCCTCCATCGCACACTCCATAAGCTCGCCTGCCGTCACCTCTCTGATCTTAAAGGACAAAACCCCGGCATCCGCCCTCGACAATGTGAGCAGCGCCGCACACAGCTCAGAGAGCCTGTCCGTCTGGCTTTCCATCTTTTGCACCGCCATGCGGACTTCCTCCCCTGTAACCCGGCGCAGCACAAGCTCGCTGAGCACGGAGAGCGAGGTGAGGGGTGTCTTGAACTGGTGGGAGATATCCGCCATGTCCCGGGCAAGATTTTCCTTCTCCATCCTCAAGCTTTCCCTACTCTCCCGCAGCGTCACCACGGTCTTGTATATCTCATCCTCCAGAAGGGAGAGAAAATCCTGCCTTCTTTCCAGGGACATGGAATAATCGCCCTCCTCCACCCCTCTCAGATACTCGGTCAGCTCTCCGACCCTTTTGCAGAGCTTTCGCCTCTCCCTGTTTGAAAAGAACAGAAATACTACGGTTCCCGCACCTCCGGCCAGTACCCCGCACAAGAGGACCGCCGTATACCTGTCCTGCCCGGACAGCTGTCCGTGGTAGCCGTATTTTCCAAGTATTATTCTTCCCGCCTCCAGGTCAAAGCCTTCCGTATCCTTAAGGGCTTTCATAACAAGAGAGCTCTCTTTCGGCATCGCAGAGGCCACGGCGGCCAGCTTGTCATAAAACAGGCTCTCACTCCACTGCAGGCATCCGAAAAAGACTGCCATGCCAAAAACCGTACAGACCGCAAAAATCCATGCGGCCCAAATGATCTGTGTCTTTCTCTCAGTCATCCGCATCCTCCATCTTATATCCTATCCCCCGGACAGTGTGAATGTACTGCCTGGAACCGCTTCCGAGCTTTTCGCGCAGGCGTTTCACCATAACCGTCAGCGTATTGTCATTTACAAATTCACCGTCATTATCCCAAAAATGCGCAAGCAGAACATTCCTGGTCAGCGTTCTCTCCTTATTCTCCATCAGATACTGCAGCAGCCGGAACTCTCCGGCGGTGAGAGAGATCTCCCGTCCGCCTGCGGTGACTATGGTTTTCTGTTTATCCAGCCGGATGTTCCCGCAGGTAAGCGCCTGCGTGCTCCGCATTGCTTTTCCCCGGCGGCGCAGCACTGCCCGGATCCGCGAGATCAGCACCCCTGTCTTGAAGGGCTTGGTCACATAATCATCCGCTCCCATATCCAGCCCCCTGATAATATCTCTCTCCTCCTCTCTTGCCGTAAGAATGATTACGGGCGGTGCCTCTTCCTCTTTTCCCTCTGCATGAAGCCTCTCGAGAAACGCCCATCCCTCCCCGTCGGGCAGTCCCAGATCCAGAAGAATCAGACAATATTCTCTGATGTCCTCCCGGAATGCCTCCTGCAAGGATTTCACCGCAGCAGCTCCAAACCCCTCCTCCTTTAGAAGCTCGGAGAGCGCATACAAAATCGTACTGTCATCCTCAATTATCAATATCCGCTCCATATCAATTCCCCCGCATGTCAGTCCCTTCCCTCATCCGGATAATCCACCACCATTTCTCCGATCATGTCCAGATCAATCATGAGCCTTCCGCCAAAGATCCCCACGGGAACCTTACCGTTCAGTCCATAGACTGACGGGTAATCCCCGCTCTCAAGATCATAGACGATCAGCTTCCTCTTATAGGGATCCACGATCCAGTACTCCTTCACACCGGCATTCAGATATTTACCCAGCTTCTTCAGGCAGTCCTTGCGCCTGGTGGAAGGGGAGAGCACCTCTGCCAGAAAATCCGGCGCTCCCATGATACCCCATTTCATAATCTTATCCCTGTCGCACAGGACGATCACATCCGGCTGCACCATGGTTCTGTTGTCACAGTCGAGCCGCACATCCACCGGGGACATCAGCGGAATACAGCTTCCTTTATGATCGAGAATAAAGTTTGCAATCTGCCGGTGAATCTCACCTCCGATTCTCTGATGTACAAAGGTGGGCGAACTCATGTCATAGAACACGCCGTCGATCAGTTCCACCCTCTTGTCCTCCGGCAGCGCATAGTAATCCTCCACCGTATAATCCCCCTGCTTCTTGACGGATCCATATGCCGCCTCTTCCTCCCTGACTGAGGAATGCGTACCGCTCTCCCCGTTAAAAAGGCTCTCCAGCGCCTGCAGCGTATCGTAGCGGGGATTTGCCGTCTCCCCGCCGAAAACCTTCTGTACCGTTCCCAGCGGTACCCCGCTCATCTGCGCAATCTGCGTGTAAGAGTAGCCCTTTTCCTTCTTGATCCGTTTCATCTCTTCAATCGTCATATCCCTTCCTCCTCCGTCTCTCTTTACCATATTATATCCAATTTATAACCGTTTTGCAACCGCATATTATCCATTTTGCTTTTGTCATCCTGTTACAGCCTCTAATGCGGAAGCAGGCCGTCCTAAAACTAAGAAGAGCTTAAGACTTTTTAGAGAATATTTAAAGATTCCAATGGTAAGATAAACAGATAGTGGTAAAATAAAAGTATCAATGAGGTGACCATGATGAGAATCTTACTTGCGGAAGATGACAGAGCGCTGAACCAGACCCTGGCCTACCAGCTGGAGCATGAAGGATTTATAGTGGATTCCTGCTATGACGGCGAGGAAGCCTTGTTTTACTGTGAGCAGGCCATTCATGACATTATACTTCTCGACAGGATGCTGCCCTGCCTGGAGGGAACCGATATTCTCAAGCAGCTGCGCAAAAAGGGCATTGTTACCCCCATTATTCTGATCACGGCCCTGGGTACCCTCACGGACAAGGTGGAGGGCCTTAATCTGGGAGCGGACGATTATCTGGTAAAGCCCTTTGCCTTTGAGGAGCTTTTAGCCAGAATCCGCTGCGTGGCAAGACGGCCTCATACTCTCACGGGCAGCGATGCCCTGTCTGTTGCCGACATTGACTTTCAGCTCGGGGAGGGTATCCTCACGGGTCCTTCCGGCAGCTGCACGCTCTCCAAAAAGGAGGCCGCTCTCTTAGAAGCCTTTCTGCGCTCCAGGGGGCAGACGCTCCAAAGAAGTACCCTACTCTTAAAGGTCTGGGGTCCCGACAGCGATGTGGAGGATGGCAATCTCGACAATTACATACACTTTCTGCGCAGACGTCTCCAGATCTCCGGAAGCCGCCTCAGAATTGCGACTGTCCGGGGAATCGGCTACCGCCTGCAGGAGGATTAAGATGTTCCAAAAAGTCCGTTTAAGGCTTACTGCTCTGTGTGCAGGAGCCACTTCCTTTATCATTATTTTTATGTCGCTGCTCTATCTGTTCGTCTCCGAGAACGGTCTTTACGAAAACCAGTTCCGGGCGTTTTGCAACGACATGAACACGATCACCACCAGCCTGGAACAGCAAACCGTTATCTCCATGGAATGGCTCTCCCGGATGGAGGCTCAGGGAAATTATCTCTTTTTTGCCACGGACAACGGAGTTCCCTTTCTCTATAACCAGCTGCCTGCGCAGGAGGAAAGCTCTCTGCGCAGGCAGCTCTTTGAAGAGGCCCTAAAGGGCGGCGAGAGCGCTCCGTCCGTTTCCGTCTCAACGCAGAATATATCCACCGGACAGATCACGACGCATTCGGAGTTCCGGTTTTTCTCTGCCCTCATGGACATGGAGTATTTTGCCGGTATCATCCTTTCCGGAAAGGAAGGTGCGGCTTCCCATCTTCAGATCGTAGTCCTCTCTCCCCTGGACAGCCTTTCCCGCCAGATCCTGGAACAGCGGCTGCACTTTTTTCTCATTGATGCCGCCGCCGTGCTGTTTCTCCTGTTTTTCTCCTGGATCTTAACGGGAAGACTCTTAAAACCCATTATAGAAAATCACAGAAAGCAGGTTCAGTTTGTGGCATCCGCATCCCACGAGCTGCGCACTCCCCTTGCGGTCATCCTATCCTGTGCCGAGTGCTGCGGGAATGCCTCCGACGAGGAGAAAAAGGGATTTCTTTCGGTTATCCAAAAGGAAGGACAGCGCATGTCCTCTCTCATCAACGACCTGCTCACTCTCTCCCAATCCGACAACAGGCTTTTTTCCATCTCGACAAAGCCAACCGAGCTGGACACTCTGTTCATGAATGTCTTTGAAGCTTTCCAGCCTCTTGCAAAGGAAAAGTCCATCACCTTGTCTGTCAGCCTGCCGGAGAGAGCGCTCCCTCTGTGCCTGGCCGATCCTGACCGCATCAGCCAGGTACTCTCCATCCTCCTGCACAATGCGGTCAGCTATACGCCGGAGCACGGAAAGATTGAGCTTCTTCTTACCCATGAAAAGGAGCGTTTCCTGCTCTCAGTCAGGGATAACGGAATCGGCATTTCCGATCAGGATAAGGGGAAAATTTTTGACCGTTTTTTCCGGGCCGAAAAGGCCCGAAGTACCAAAGGGCACTTCGGGCTCGGGTTGTCCATTGCTTATGAAATTGTAAAATCCCACGGAGGCTCGATCCGGGTCTGCGACGCTGCCGGCGGAGGCAGTATTTTCACTGTCGTCCTTCCCGGAAGGTCACATTCTCCCCTCAGTCCCTCTTGAGTATGGCCACGCCGGCCTTAGGGAGCCTCAAACTCTCGCCGGCCTCAAAAGTCCTTCCGCCAAGCAGCTCTGTTCCGCCATGCTGCAGGATAATCTCCGTCTCATCCTCCGTATGGTTCAGCAGGAAAAGAAAGCTTCCGTTCTCATTTTCCCTGACTGCGGCCTCCACGCCCTCCGGCGTTCTTGCTGCCGGTTCAATGCCAAGCTCTTCGCACAGCTCCCCGAGAAAGCTTCTGTAAAATGCGTCGTCCGAATGGCTCGCCACATAATAAGCCTTTCCTTCTCCCATCCGGTTGCAGGTCAGCACGGGCATGCCCTCGTAAAAATCACTTTCGTAGGAAGCAAGACTCTCGGCTCCCTGCAGATGCAGAAGATCGCAGAGCAATGTGGCCGGATATTTCTTTCCCTTGTAGAAAAAGGAATTTTCCTCTCCCTCCGGAAGGGCATCGGTCTCCTCCACCCAGATTCCCAGAATATCTTTCAGCCTTCCGGGATATCCGCCTGTAACCACCAGATCGTGATCCTCCACATAGCCGCCAAAGAAGGTGGTCAGGAATGTGCCTCCGCTCTTCACAAAGCTGCGTATTCTCTCGTCAAACCCGTCCTTGCACATATAAAGAAGAGGCGCTATCACCAGCCTGTAATCTGATAAATCTGTCTCGGAATCTTTTTCCGCATCAATGATATCCACCGCAATGTTCATTTCGTTCAGAGCCTTATAATAGGCCATGACTTCGCCGCAGTAGTTGATCAGCTTGCTCGGGCCCGCAGAATACTCCGCCGCCCACCAGTTGTCCCAGTCAAATACAATGGCTGCCTTCGCAGGCGTCCTGCCTCCAAGAAGCTCGTTCCCAAGCCTGTCAAGCTCCTCTCCAAGGGCTGCGATCTCCCGGAACACCCTGGTATTTTCCGTTCCCACATGATCGATCACCGCACCGTGATATTTTTCGCAGGCTCCAATGCTCCTTCTCATCTGGAAAAACATCACCGTATCCGCACCGTGGGCCACCGCCTGGTAGCTCCACAGCCGCATCACGCCGGGACGTTTGAGCTTACAGTAAGCATGCCAGTTGCTGACGCTGGGAGTCTGCTCCATGAGCGCAAAGGGCATTCCTCCCTTAAGCCCTCTCATGAGATCATGCCGCAGAGACACCTGTGCCGGAACCGCCTGGCTGTCCGGATAGTTGTCCCATGAAATGAAGTCCATGTGCTTTCCCCACTTAAAATAATCCAGCGTCTTGTAGGTTCCCATCAGGTTCGTGGTAACCGGAATATCCGGCGTGTATTTCTTCACCGCCTCTTCCTCCAGCCGGTAGCATGCCAGAATGCTGTCAGAGTTAAAGCGATTGTAGTCCAGAGAAATTCCCTGGAAATTGGTGGCCAGTCTGCCGCCCCATTCAAACTCCTCCGAACGCAGATCCGGCACCACCACATCCTCGAAATCATACATGGTATGACTCCAGAAGGCCGTGTTCCACACACGATTCAGCTCCTCAATGGTGCCGTACTTTTCTTTCAGCCAGATACGGAAAGCCTTTTCGCAGTTATCGCAGTAGCATTCTCCCCCGTATTCATTGGCGATGTGCCACGCCACAATGTTGTCGTAGTCCCGATAACGCTCCGCAAGCTTCTCCGCAAGCGCCACGGAATACTTCCGATACGTTGGGCTGTTGGGACAGGAGTTGTGCCGGCTCCCGAATTTCCTCTTCATTCCGGTCCGCTCCACGCGCAGGATATCCGGATGTTTTCTCGCCATCCATGCGGGATGAGCCGCCGTGGAGGTAGCCAGGCATACCTTGATGCCGTTTTTTTTCACCAGCTCCATGATTCTGTCAAGCCGGGAAAAATCGTAGGTATCCTCATCCGGCTGCAGCGCCGCCCAGCTGAACACATTCAGCGTCACCACGTCGATATGGGCCAGCCTGAACAGCCGCATATCCTCCTCCCAGACCTCCTCCGGCCACTGCTCCGGATTGTAGTCCCCTCCAAACAGAATCTTTTGTACCTTGTCGTTTAATATCATGTCTCTTCTCCTTGAATTAATATTATTTCCGTCTGTGCGTTGGCGCTCTGGCTCTGGCAGCCCCGTCCGCCGGGTGCCTTCTGGCTTGCGGACTGTTGCGGAAAATCGGCAATTTCACTTATGAAACGCCACATTTTCAGGGTGAAACCGCCACGGAAGGCGGTTTCAGGCACTTGCGGCAAGGATGCCGCTTAGTGCCGCCCCGTCCCTTTTCGGAAAATGGAATACGTTTCATCAGTGAAATCCGATTTGAAGCTTCAGGCCGCAAGCCAGAAGGCACCCGGCGTACGGGGCTGCCAGAGCCAAAGCGCCAGCGCACAGATGGAATTATTTCTTTCTGCTCTCATCATATTCGGCTACT
>CAJUIO010000072.1:0-1795 GCA_910586025.1 uncultured Lachnospiraceae bacterium | reverse complement strand
AGCGCCAGCGCACAGATGGAATTATTTCTTTCTGCTCTCATCATATTCGGCTACTGCCGCCCATCTCGCCTTCTCCTTTATTACGGAGCTCTCCATATCAAAGGCCAGAATTTTCTCATAGCCAAGGCTTTCCGCCTCTGTGCGCATCCTGCCAAACAGCTCATAAAAGGCATCCTCATTCTCCGCAAAAACCATGTCCCAGGAATATTTCTGTATCACGGCCCGGCACTGCTTGCGAAGGGCCGCCTCCTCGGGAGTTTCCGGCAGCGCCGTATACCCGCAGCCCGGTGCAACGGCCAGTTTATGATTAAGCGTGAGATATTCCATGGTGGTGGACGCTTTCATATGCTCTCTCCACACTCTGTCCAGCTCTGTCTCCTCCATCATCAAAACCGAATCCCACTGCAGATAATAATAGGGATACCCCTTTTCATCCAGCTCGCTTCTTCCCACCGGCATATAATTCAGCTCCGAGATCCCGTCCCTCCAGGTTCCCTGGCCCCACTCCCGCGGCATCTGAGCGTTTCCTTCCAGCATGGCATTCACGCCAAATTCCGTGAGATACGGCCCATTGTCACCATACTCCCAGCTAAGTCCCTTAGGTCCCGCGGTGTCAGCCATGCTGGTCACCCCGTTAGCGCTGATCCCCTCCGGCGAGTACAGCCAGTCGATAAAAGCCGCCATTCTCTCCGGATCCTGTGCCTTTGATCCCACTCCAATGATAACCTTGTGATTTCCCTCCCTGCTGCATCCGTAAGAATAGATCTTCATATCCTCAATGTCCGCCATCATAAAGCCCTTGCCCTGACGCTTGCGGGAAATAGTATTGTAATAAGTCTGTGCCACCCATGGCCAGGGAGAATACAGCAACTGGCCATTCTCATATTTCTCTATCAGCGTCTCATAATTCTGAGTGGGCGATTCCGGATCTACCAGCCCCAGCTGATTGGCATCAAAATACAGCTTCAGCATACGGATATACAGAGAATTCTCATCCAGAATATCCTGATAATCGCTGCTGTCATATTTTACAAGCACAAAACCGTTTTCATCGTATCCGTAAAAACAGCATGGCTGCTTTGCCGCATTCATCAGGTTTGCATCCCAGTCCTTAAAGAAGGAAAAGCCGTAGGTTTTTTCTCCGTTCTCTGCCACTGGCTCCAGCTCCTGCATCCTCTTTAGAACCGGCAGGATGTCTTCCAGCGTCTCCATCCGGGGATACCCCATCTGTTTATACAGATCCCAGCGTATGTAAGGTCCGTAGACGGGCTCCAGGCTTTCCCCCGGAACCGTGGGCGCATTTTCCGATACCTCGGAGGGTATTGCGTAAATCCCCTCCGGGCTTATCCCGCCGTTGAGACTTTCAATAGCGATGTCAAACCGCATAATATCCTTATCCCTCAGATAGGGTTCCATATCCAGCACAAGACCGGAGGTCACCATATCCTGAAGTATCTCATTCTGTCCGCTGACAATCAGGATGTCGCCCAGATTCCCCGCTGCGGAACGCGTCTCAAAGAGAGTGTCGCCCCCGCCTGCCACATTAGGGGCGATAATATTCAGCTCCATGTTAAACTTGTCCTTCACGATCTTCGCAAACCATCCTGACTGAATTCCCTGGTAGTTTGCCAGACAGTCAAACACGTCCACCACGATAAAATCCTCGTATGGACATGCCTCCTCCTCTTTTCGTCCTCCGCATCCCGAAAGCGCCAGTGCGCATATGAGACCGGCCACGGCCAGCCGCTTTCCTCTCTTCCCCATAACGCCATAATTTCCTTTAACATTGATAACT
>CAJUIO010000071.1 GCA_910586025.1 uncultured Lachnospiraceae bacterium | reverse complement strand
GGAGCCGTTATTATCAAGTTCTGGGTTCAGATCGACAAGGACACTCAGCTGGAACGGTTCACTGACCGCCAGAACACTCCGGGAAAGCAGTGGAAGATCACGGACGAGGACTGGCGCAACCGGGAGAAATGGGATGACTACGAGACGGCGGTGGACGAGATGCTCCAGAAGACCAGCACGGTCTATGCACCGTGGCATATCCTGGAATCCGTGGATAAGAAATATGCAAGGATCAAGGCTCTTGAGATTGTGGCCCGGGAGCTTGAGAGGGCGCTTGAATAGAAGTGTGCTGAAGAAAGCAAAGTATTCCGGATCTCGTGCCAAAAGCAGAAAATGATTTTTAAGTCAAGAAAAATCATAAATTTATGATTTTTCTTGACTTAACTATTTTTTCGGGGGAAAATAGGAATATATAAATATAGGATCAGGAGAGAACTGCTATGAAAAGAAAGATGGAAGCCAGGCTTTTGGAATGGAAGCACAGGATGGAAAACAGAAAGCCTCTGCTCGTAAACGGTGCCAGACAGGTTGGCAAGACTTATCTGCTCAGAGAGTTTGGTGAAAAGTATTTTAAGAATACGGTGTATATCAATCTGGAAGTCAACAGACAGGTCAGAGCGTATTTTGAGGAAAATCTGGAACCGGAGAAGCTGCTTCTGTTTTTGGAGGCTGTAGCAGGGGAGAAAATCATACCACAGGAAACGCTAATTATACTGGACGAAATCCAGGCCTGCGAGAAGGCATTAACCTCCTTGAAATATTTTTATGAGGAAATGCCGGAGTATCATATTGCGGCGGCGGGCAGTCTCCTTGGAGTGGCTATTAACCGTAATGAGTATTCCTTTCCGGTAGGAAAGGTGGAGACGATGGAGCTGTTTCCCATGGATTTCGAGGAATTTCTCTGGGCCCTGGGAAAGGAATTTATAGTCTCCCGGATCCGGGATTGTTTTGGAGGAATGACTGTCATGCCGGAAGGACTCCATGCGGAAGCGATGGAATTGCTCAGAAAATATTTTATCATAGGAGGTATGCCGGCGGCGGTCAATACGTTTCTGAATACGGGAAAGCTTCTGGATGTGACATCTGTGCAGAGCGAGATGGTGGATAATTATATTGCCGATATGGCGAAGTATGCAAGCAATACGGACAGTGTCAGAATTCGGGCCTGCTATCATTCCATTCCGGCTCAGCTTGCCAAGGAAAATAAAAAGTTTCAATATAAAGTGGTTCAAAAGGGCGGGAGCGCGGCCCTCTTTGGCGTATCTATTGAATGGCTGTCCCTTGCGGGAGTGGTTCTGAAATGCCAGAGGATAGAACACGGCTTTGAACCCGTCCCGGTATATGTGGATCTTTCTTCCTTTAAGCTGTACATGAGCGATGTGGGTATCCTTACCATGAAATCAGCGCTTCCCCACCACATTATTCTGTCAGGGGAAGGAAACACGTTTCTCGGGGCGCTGACGGAGAATTATGTGGCATCGCAGCTTCGGGCAAATGGATATGATCTCTATTATTGGACCAGTGAATATTCGGCGGAGCTGGATTTTGTGATCGTGAAGGATCAGAGGGTATATGGGATTGAGGTGAAAAAGGGAGAGCATGTCCGCTCCAGGAGTCTGTGGCAGTTTCTGTCAAAATATCACCCTTACCGGGCTGTGCGGCTTTCTGCCAGAAACTTTGGAGACGAGAATGGGATCTGGTCAATTCCGCTTTATGCGGCGTTCTGTCTGTAGCCGCTGAGAGATAAGTGTCTGCAAAAAGCGGGTAATGGTTCATCTGCAGAGAAATATTTGCAAGTTTCTCCATTTTCCCGTATAATAAACACCGTACCCATCATATTAAGGAAGCTTCACAGCCATCAGGAAACACGAGGAGGAGACACTATGATATCAGTATTGGAAGGCGGCGCATACCTTCTGGACGGGACACAGATCATACCCGATCATAAAGATGCGTCAAAGGAGATAAAAAGCAGAACAGGAAGGGAAATCAGCAGACAGGAGGCCAGGAAGGGAACCATTGCCTACGGCATTCTGGAAGCCCACAATACCTCCGGGAATATGGAGAAGCTTAAGATCAGGTTTGACAAGCTCACATCCCATGATATTACCTTTGTGGGAATCATTCAGACCGCAAGGGCTTCGGGACTTGAGAGGTTCCCGGTTCCCTATGTGCTCACCAACTGCCATAATTCCCTGTGTGCGGTGGGCGGGACTATCAACGAGGATGACCACATGTTCGGCCTCACCTGCGCCAAGAAATACGGCGGCGTATACGTGCCTCCTCATCAGGCGGTGATTCATCAATATGCAAGAGAGATGCTTGCGGGAGGCGGAAGAATGATACTGGGCTCTGATTCCCATACCCGCTACGGAGCGCTGGGAACCATGGCAATGGGAGAGGGCGGACCGGAGCTGGTAAAGCAGCTCTTAAACCAGACCTACGATATCAATATGCCCGGCGTGGTCGGAATCTATCTGACAGGAGAACCGGTAAAGGGAGTCGGCCCCCAGGACGTGGCGCTTGCCATTATCGGGGAAGTCTTTGCCGGCGGCTGTGTTAAGAATAAGGTAATGGAATTCGTGGGACCGGGCGTGGAGAAGCTCAGTGCGGATTTCCGTATCGGGATTGATGTCATGACCACGGAGACCACCTGCCTGTCCTCCATCTGGAAGACGGATGAGACCATAAGAGAGTTCTATGAGATTCATGGCAGGGAGGAAGAATATAAGGAGCTGAAGCCTGCAAATGCGGCTTATTACGACGGAATGATCACCATTGATCTGGGGAAGATCCGTCCCATGATCGCTATGCCCTTCCATCCCAGCAACACCTACACCATCGAGGAGCTGAACGCAAATCTTCTGGACATTCTGGAGGATGTGGAGAAGAAGGCGGCTGTTTCCTTAGACGGTGCGGTGGATTTCACGCTGAAAAACAAGGTGACGGGCGGAAAGCTCCTGGTGGATCAGGGTATCATCGCAGGCTGTGCAGGCGGCGGGTTTGAAAATATCTGTGCGGCTGCGGATATTATGAGGGGAAGCTATATCGGTTCGGACGGCTTTACCTTAAGTGTGTATCCGGCTTCCATGCCTGTCTATATGGAGCTCATAAAGAACGGCTGTGCGGCATCTTTGATGGAGACCGGTGCCGTGCTAAAGACTGCGTTCTGCGGTCCCTGCTTCGGTGCGGGCGACACGCCGGCCAACAATGCCTTCAGTATCCGCCACTCCACCAGAAACTTCCCCAACCGTGAGGGCTCCAAGCTCCAGAGCGGACAGATCGCTTCCGTTGCTCTCATGGATGCCCGCTCTATTGCGGCCACGGCGGCGAACAAGGGCGTGCTCACCCCGGCTACGGAATTTGACGGCACGATCGGAAAATATAAATATCATTTTGACTCCAAAATATATGAGAACCGTGTGTTTGACTCCAAGGGCAAGGCGGATCCTGGCGTGGAGATCCAGTTTGGTCCCAACATTAAGGACTGGCCTGCCATGACGGAGCTTCCGCAAAATCTCCTGCTGCAGGTAGTGTCCGAGATCCACGATCCGGTGACCACGACGGACGAGCTGATTCCCTCCGGGGAGACCTCGTCCTACCGCTCCAATCCTCTGGGACTTGCGGAGTTTACGCTCTCCCGAAAGGATCCCGCCTACGTGGGGCTTGCAAAGGAGATACAGAGGGCACAGACGGCTGTGACGGAGGGAAGATGCCCGCTTGAGGAAAAACCCGAGCTGAAGCCTGTGATGGAGGTGATCGGAAGATCCTTCCCGGAGGCCGGAGAAGGGAACATGGGCTATGGGTCCACCATCTTTGCGGTGAAGCCCGGTGACGGCTCCGCGAGAGAGCAGGCGGCATCCTGCCAGAAGGTGCTGGGAGGATGGGCAAACATTGCCAACGAATACGCGACCAAGAGATACCGCTCCAACCTGATTAACTGGGGTATGCTTCCCTTCCTGATTGCGGAGGGCGAGCTTCCCTTCAAGAACAGGGATTACCTGTTCTTCCCCGGCATCCGCAGAGCGGTTGAGGAGAAGGCGGAGGAGATTGCGGGCTACCTGGTTGGAGATTCCGCCCTCACGGAATTCACGGTAAAGCTGGGCGAGCTTACGGACGAGGAGAGAAGGATTATCCTGGACGGCTGCCTGATTAACTACAACCGTGTGAAGTAAATGTAACGGCACAGAAATTTTTTGTAATGAAATTTCGGCCCAATAAACTAAAGATTTTCCGACGGTTTCCGATATATAGTTTACAGGGACAGCGGCAAAGGCCAGGCGGCTTTCCTGCAACTTTATCACAGTTTAGCCACGGATGGCATATTACAGGTGTATTTATACAGCCTTTATATGCCATCCGTTTTTGTTTTTCCGTGCACGTAAATGATATCAGAAGAAACAGGTTAAACAGGAAGGAGGCTAAATGAGAGTTAATACCAGCAGCATTGGAATGGCATCCGAAAGGACATATCTTTCCAGAACCGTAAGAGCCACGAAAATGACTATAACGGATGTGAGGCAGCAGCTTTCGTCCGGAACCGGAAACCCTCCGGGAAATCTGGAGCATGGCATGGGATTTGACAGGGAAAAGGAAAGCGCCGAAGAGTATATGGAGAGAGCCTTTGAGGAAATGCGCTCCAAGCAGAATGCCCGTACCCGCCAGGTAAGAACCACGGATGCCCTGGAAACGCAGAAAAAGCTGAACAGCATCAGACAACAGTGCCTAAACTATCTCATGGACACACTGTTCGTAATGCGAAGGGGAATCAGTGCGATGCATACCTTTACCTTCAGCAGACAGTATTACCATGAAGAGACGGAGCAGACCGGCTTTCAGACGCAGGGCACGGTAAAATGTGCGGACGGAAGGGAAATCAGCTTTAACCTGAATCTGTTCATGAGCCGGAGCTTCAGCGAGTACTATGAAGAAAATTATATGAAAACGGACGCTGTCATGTGCGATCCTCTGGTGATCAATCTGGACGGCGACATTGCGCAGCTTTCCGACCAGACCTTCCTCTTCGACATTGACGGAGACGGCAGGGAGGATGAAATCAGCAGACTGGGAGCGGGGAGCGGGTATCTTGCTCTGGATAAGAATAACGACGGAATCATCAACGACGGGACGGAGCTTTTCGGAACAAAGTCAGGGAATGGCTTTGCGGATCTTGCGGCTTATGATTCTGACGGCAACGGTTTTATCGACGAAGGAGATGAGATTTGGAGTAAGCTTAAGATCTGGATTATGGACGAGAACGGCAGCCAGCAGCTGGTATCTCTGGCAGAGAAGGGAGTTGGTGCAATCTGCCTTAAGAATGTATCCACAAACTTTACCCTCACGGGTCAGGACAAAGCCGCCCTGGGAGCGATCCGCAGCACGGGATTTTTCCTCTATGAGAACGGTGCGCCCGGAAGCGTCCAGCACGTGGATGTTGTCAAATATAATCAGGCAGTCTGAGAGAAAGGTACAAGGTATATAGAATAAAGAGCCTGCGCCTCTGCATAGGATGTGTAAGAGGTGCCGTATGAATAAACTTAAAGTCTTCGAAAAAGTCTTCCATAAAAGAGCCGCATCAGGATTTCCGGTAAAAAGTCCTGGTACGGTTCTTTTGTTATTTTTAATGATTCCCTATATCATAACCTCCCTTTTTGGAAATGCGGGAGAGGCGCAGGCGCCCTTGGCTGACGTGAAGGAGATGGAAGCGCAGCTCCTTGAGGGAAACGGCTATGTGTACAATAAGACGGCCCTGGGAACGGAGAAGATTCCCCTTGAAGTTTATACGGCGGATGTGCTGGAGAGAGTCATGGGCGAGGGATACGAAATGCAGGCCAGAAAGGCTCAGGCCATCCTGATCCGCACGAATCTGATTTCCGGAACCGATGAAGAGATCACCGTGTCCGACGAGGAATATGGTAAAAGCACAGTCCGCATGGAGAACCTGCAGGCTGTCTGTGAGACCAGAGGGATCTGCGTTTATTATGAAGGAAATCCTGTTTACGGGGCATACTTTCTTGTGAGCGGCGGGAATACCAGATGTGCCGGGGAGATTCCGGGAATGGAGAATTATCCTTATCTTGTACAGGTGCCCTGCGAGCGGGATTACATGTCGAAAGACTATATGCACAAAGTGGAATATTCCGTGGAGGAATTTGAAAAGGTATGGGAGAAGTGCAGAGAGATAAAGGAGGAAGAAATACCGGATCAGACATTGATGGAGGAGACAGTGGAAATCGTGATCGCAAAGGACAGTGCGGGATACGGGCTTTTTCTGAAGTACAGGGAGAAGTGGATTCTGTGCGAGGAGCTTCGGTATGAGCTGCGCCTTCCCTCCTCGGATTTTAAAATTGAGAAGGAGGGAGGAGGCCTGGTTTTTACAGTGAAGGGGAGCGGGCACGGACTGGGAATGAGCCAGTTCGGGGCCAATGAGATGGCTCTTAAGGGAAAGGATTTTGATGAAATTCTGAGATACTTTTTTCGGGACGTGAATATCCAATCTTTTGAATAAAGTAGTAAAAAAGGGTAAAACTATCCATAAAAGAAAACTGCTTTCAGGATATAAGAAGATTGGAGAGATAGAATATGAGAAGAACAGTGAGAAGAAAAAATTTTTCAAAGGAGCGCATTATCATGGCGGCCTCCTCGGTGATCGTGCTTGGAGCCCTGACCGGTGCGGGCATCTGGCTGAGAAATGACAGAAGCGTTCAGGACAACGGATATGTTGTGGATCTGAGTGAGATTGAGGACAGTACGGCTGCGGAGGCGGCCAAGGAGGAATCGGAGAACTCGGAGAGCCTGCTGAGGGAATCCAGACTTACGGATGATCTTGATTACGACCCCTTTTTCCAGGAGACCAATTCGGGAAATGTGGAAAATCCGGATGCCTCGGAGAGCGAGAGCATGTCTGAGGGAACAGAAAAATCCGGGGATGTGAATCAGGGCGGAACGGATTCGGCCAGGGGAGCGGATAAGGAAGAGAAAAAGGCCGAGGGAAAAACGGATAGCTTGACGGGAGAAGCAGCCCCGGCAAAAGCTTCTGCTGCGGACCAGGCTGCGGACGGCGCTTTGCAGGAGGGTGCGGATACCCAGGCCATCTCCACGGCCATGCAGCCGGCGCTTTCCTTTGGGGACGACGATCCGCTTGTATGGCCCGTTGTGGGAAACGTGCTGGTGAACTACAGTATGGATAAGACCGTCTATTTTCCGACGCTTGACCAGTATAAGTATAATCCTGCCATTATCATACAGGCAAACCAGGGAGACATGATCACGGCGGCAGCGGCAGGCAAGGTGATTTCCGTGTTTGAGGATCCGCAGATCGGAAAGGCGGTCACCATGGAGCTGGGAGGCGGCTATGAGATCACCTATGGACAGCTGGAAGGAATTCTGGTCTCAGAGGGAAGCTATGTGGCCATGGGAGACATGATTGCCCAGGTGGCGGCCCCCACCAAATATTTCAGCGTAGAGGGGACCAATGTTTACTTTAAACTGACAAAGGACGGAGAACCCTTAAATCCCATGACAAGGCTGAAATAAGCGTGGGGCCGGGCGGTTTCCCGCCGGCCGGGCTGTGGAAAGGTGAAGAGACAATGTTATATATTATCGGCGGAAAAGTGATTACAATGGAAGGCAGTGTCTGGGAAAAAGGCTATGTCTGTATACGGGACGGTAAAATTGCGGAACTGGGGCCCATGGAGGGAAAGGCCCCGGTTTCTGGCCGGTCAGAGGTATCCTCCGGGGAAAAGGGCGGACCGGAGGTAATCGACGCCTCCGGCTGTATTGTAATGCCCGGACTGATCGAGGCCCACTGTCATATGGGAATCACGGAGGAGAAGAAGGGCATGGAGGGGGACGACTGCAATGAGACCGTGGACCCGCTGACCCCGTATCTGCGGGCGGTGGATGCGGTCAACCCCATGGATGCCGCCTTTGACGATGCGGTGCGGGCAGGGATCACCTCGGCCATGATCGGACCCGGAAGCTCCAATGTTGCAGGAGGAAGCTTCGTGTTTGTGAAGACACACGGAAGATGTATAGACCGTCTGATCGTGAAGAATCCGGCGGCCATGAAGGTCGCTTTTGGAGAAAATCCCAAGGTCAACTACAGCGGCCAGGGGAAGTCCCCTTCCACCAGAATGGCGATAGCCGCCATGCTTCGAGAGGAATTATTCAAGGCCGTGCAGTATAAGGAGAAAAGAGAAAACGGAATGAAGCCTCAGGAGAGAGACTTTCGGTATGAGTGCTGGCTTCCGGTTCTTTCGGGGGAGATCCCGCTGAAGGCGCATGTGCACCGGGCGGACGATATCCTGACGGCAATCCGTATTGCCCGGGAATTCCATCTGGATATGACATTGGACCACTGCAGCGAGGGACATCTGATTGCGGAGGAGGTGGCAAGATCCGGCTTCCCGGCCATAGTGGGGCCGGATCTTGCCAGCCGCAACAAGATAGAGGTGCAGAACATGGCGTTTAAGACGGTGGGAATCCTCAACCAGAAGGGGGTAAAGACGGCCATCACCACGGATCATCCGGTGAGTCTGATTCAGTCCCTTCCTGTCTGCGCAGGTCTTGCTGTAAAGGCGGGCATGGACAGGGAGGAAGCGCTCAGGTCCATCACGATTTATCCGGCTCAGATCTGCAGGGTGGAGGACCGGGTGGGGAGTCTTAAAGTGGGAAAGGATGCGGATATCGTGATATTTGACGGCGATCCTCTGGAAATCGCGACGAAAGCCATGTGCACGCTGATTCAGGGTGAGGTCGCATACTGCGACGAGGGATTTCGGGGCTGCAAAGGCAGCACTTTTTGCAATGCCTGAGGCATATTATCCCCTTTCAGAATGAAAAAAGCAGTTGTAAAATGGTTGTAAAATGGAGGTATCGGTATGAGAATAGTAGTTTTGGCGGGGGGAACCAGCACCGAGAGGGATGTATCCTTAAGCTCGGGTGCCATGATATACAGAGCGCTGAAAAATCGGGGACACCAGGTGATTCTGCTTGATGTGTATCTGGGATATGAGGGGGAGGATTTGGATCTGATTTTTGAGAAGGAGGAGGACTGGGCCAGGGAGATCACCGGTGTCTTGAAGACCAATCCGGATATCGAGCAGATCAAGGCCATGCGTCCTGACGGAGCGAAGAATTTCTTCGGTCCGGGGGTTATCGCTCTTTGCCAGAGGGCGGATGCGGTATTTCTGGCGCTCCACGGGGAGAACGGGGAGAACGGAAAGATTCAGGCCTGCTTTGACCTCATGGGGATCACCTACACGGGCACGGACTATGTCAGCTCGGCGCTGTGCATGGACAAAGGGCTGACCAAGGACATTTTTGCCTGTCACGGGATTCCGACCCCGGAAGGCTTCTGTCTGAAAAAAGGGGAGCCGGTAAGGCGGCCAGGGTCATTTCCCTGCATCGTCAAGGCCTGCTGCGGCGGTTCCAGCGTGGGGGTCGGCATAGCCCTTGAGGAGAAGGACTATGAGGGTGCTCTGGCCGAGGCCTTTGCCTACGACGATCAGGCTGTTGTGGAGCAGTACATAAAGGGGCGGGAGTTTTCCGTGGGAGTGATAGACGGTAAGGCCCTTCCGGTCATTGAGATCGCACCCTTACAGGGATTTTATGATTATAAGAACAAATATCAGGCCGGATCCACCATCGAGACCTGCCCGGCGCAGCTTTCGGAGGAAAAAACAAGACAGATGCAGGATTATGCGGAGAAGGCCTTTGAGGTGCTGCGTCTTAAGAATTATGCCAGAATGGACTTTATGATGGGACAGGAGGGGGACATCTACTGTCTGGAAGCGAATACGCTGCCCGGAATGACTCCCACCTCGCTCCTCCCTCAGGAGGCGGCGGCCATCGGGATGGATTTTGAAAGGCTGTGTGAGAAGATCCTGGAAACGGCAGTGAGATAGAGGTGTGATGATGAAAAATATGACTCTTGAAAACATAGCGTCCGCCTGCGGGGGGAGACTGCATTTCAAGGCTCCCGGCCTTACTGCGGCAGGCCTCGGATTTGGCGCCTGCGAAGAAGGAGAGCTGCCGTGGACGGAGCGGGAGGCTTCCTGTGTGGTGATTGATTCCAGAAGGCTGGAGGCCGGCGGAGTTTTTGTGGCTGCCAGGGGAGAGCGTGTGGACGGACATGACTTTATCGAAAAAGCCGCACAGTCGGGCGCTCTCGGGGTGGTCTGCGAGAGGGAGCCGCAGGAGTGCCGGATCCCTTATATTCTGGTCGAGGATTCCTTTAAGGCTCTGCGGGATATTGCGGAGTATTACAGGATGCAGCTATCCATTCCGGTGATCGGGATTACGGGAAGCGTGGGAAAGACCAGCACCAAGGAAATGATAGCCGGTGTTCTCTCCCAGGGCTTCGAAACCCTCAAGACGGAGGGGAATTTTAATAATGAGATCGGACTTCCCCTGACCGTTCTCCGGATCAGGCCGGAGCATGAGGCGGCGGTGGTGGAGATGGGAATCAGCGATTTCGGTGAGATGCACCTCTTAAGCAGGATTGCCCGGCCTGACATCTGCGTTATGACCAATATCGGACAGTGCCATCTGGAAAACCTGGGCAGCAGGGAGGGGATCCTCAGGGCGAAATCCGAGATCTTTGATTTCATGAACCCCGATGGACATATCTTCGTGAACGGTGATGACGATATGCTGCTTACCGTGAAGGCAAAAGGGAAAAACAGGCCGGTGCGCTTCGGAATGGATCCTGCAAATGACGTGTATGCCTCGGGCGTGGAGAGCCTGGGGCTTGCGGGTCTGCGGGCGGTGGTTCATATGGATACCTGGGCCTTTCCAGTGGATATTCCCCTTCCCGGCGCCCATATGGTGTACAATGCGCTTGCCGCTGCCGCAGTGGGAAAATGCCTGGGCCTTTCCAGGGAGCAGATCCGCAGCGGAATTGCGGGAGTGGCTGCGGTAAACGGCAGGAGCCATGTGATCTCTCTTGCCACCTGCACGGTAATTGACGACTGCTACAATGCCAATCCCGTTTCCATGAGGGCGGCGATTGATCTGCTTTCTGCGGCGTTCACCCGAAAGGTGGCTGTCCTTGGGGATATGTTCGAGCTGGGAGAGCGGGAGAGGGAAATGCACGGCGAGATCGGGGCTTACTGTGTGGAGAAGGGGATTGATGTGATAATCTGCACGGGAGAGCTGTCCCGGTTTGCGTACGAGGAGGCTTGCCGGCGGCGGGGAAACGCCGACTGCGTCTATTATTTCAGAACCCGCGACGAGATGATGAGCGAGCTGCCGGGAATACTCAGACAGGGAGACAGTATATTGGTGAAGGCCTCTCACGGGATGCGGTTTGAGACAGTGGTGGAGCTTCTGCAGACAGGATTTCAGAAAATAAAATAGGGCAAGGCAGAGAAAAAGCAGGTCAGGTGCCTGCTTCTTCTTTTATTTTGGCATATGTGTCCATAATGATGTTCTTGGTGTAGGCTCCCGGCTTTTTCTGATCCTGCCTGGGCAGGTTCTTCACGTAGATGGGCTTTCCGTATTCCAGAATCACGTGCGTCCGTTTGATCCTGGGCAGATGGTCCTCGAAGATATCCGCGGAATTGTAGAGAGTCATGGGAATAATGGGGCAGCCGGTCTTTGAAGCAATCTTAAAGCTCCCTTCATGAAAATCCATAAAGGTGTGATTTACCCTGTTTCTGGTTCCCTCGGGAAAGATGCAGATGGAAATACCGGACTGTACCTTCTCGATGGCTGTGAGAATGATTTTCAGCCCCTGCTTTACATCCTCCCGGTCAAGAAAAAGACAGTGGAGATTTTTCATCCAGGAGACAAGAAGAGGCCATTTGAGCATTTCCCGCTTTGCGATATAACCGGTGGGACGGGGAACCCTGATATAGGTGATGAGGATATCAAAATAGCTTCTGTGGTTTCCGATGTAAAGCACGGGTGTGTCCTTGGGCACATTTTCCTCGCCCCGGACGGTGACGGTGGTGCCTGAAAGGAAAAGAACCATGCGGAATGCCCACTTGACGATGGCAAGGGAGCTTCTTGATTTCAGATCCATATTGTACTTTCCGATGATCCATTCCGCGATCAGAAGCGGAATGCTGCACACAAGAAAGAGTACTACAAAAAGTGCGACTAAAAGAATTCGTATCATATTTTATCTTTCTCCTGTTCTTTTATGGGTGCGGGTCCTGTGGAGCCTCGAACTACCAGAGAGGTCCGAAGGAGTATGGAGCCGATGGCTACCTGGTTCAGAAGACAGGTCAGCGCATAGAAGCCGCATTTCCCGAGTGCGATCCGATCCTGGCGCAGGGTGGTAAGCGGCGGTGCGGTGTAGGAGGTCATGGGAAGATCGTCAAACCCCACAATGCTCAGATCCTCCGGAATGCGGATGCCCCGATCGTCACATTCCGTGATGGCCGCAATGGCCCGGACATCATGGGAAAAGAGGATGGCGGTTACGCCGTGGGCCAGAAGCTTTGGAATATACTTCCGCGTGGATTCCGCCACGTAATATTCCAGTCCGATGCAGTCCTCGTCCACCTCAAGCCCGTACTTGTAAAGTGCGTTGAGATAGGCGTTATAGCGGGCCTTGAGAATATAGGAATCCAGGGGGCCGGAGATTAAGCCGATCTTCTTATGCCCCAGCTTCATAAGGTGCTTGACGGCCAGCTCAAAGCCCTCCTGATTGTCGCACCCCACGGAAGCGATGTTCGGGTTGTCATTAATGTAATTGTCGTAGAGGACCGCGGGGATTTTGGAGATACGAAACTCCTTCATCCAGGGATCCAGAAGGGAAAAGCCGAGAATAAAGGAGGCCTGGTAGCCCTGCTGCATCATGAAAACGCTGTAGGGGGTCAGCTTCTGAAAGCTGATGGTCATGGGAACGATATCCACGATCCATCCCTCGGGCTCCGCCATCTGCTTAAAGCCAAGAACAATGTCATGTCCGAACTGATTGGGCGTGTTGTAATCCATATTTTCGATCAGGATGCAGAGCTTCTTCTCCTTCTTCTGCTGGCGTTTATTGACATAACCGAGCTCCACGGCCGTATACAGGATCTTTTTGCGCATCTCCTCGCTGACATCCGTGGCGTTGTTCAGGGCTTTGGAAACCGTGCTTTTTGATATGCCGAGCTTTGCCGCAATATCATTGATCGTGACCATAGGGCAGCCTCCCAAAATTTTGTTAAAGATCACAAGAATCAGTTCCATGATCGAATTGATTATAACAAAGCGTAATCCAAAAAACAAGCGTG
Source organism: uncultured Lachnospiraceae bacterium (assembly GCA_910586025.1). Classification (GTDB taxonomy): domain Bacteria; phylum Bacillota; class Clostridia; order Lachnospirales; family Lachnospiraceae; genus Suilimivivens. Next base: position 5,876 of record CAJUIO010000071.1, on the reverse strand, counting down.
TCTGCGAAACTTGGCGATACCATTTCAGAGAGTATGCACAGAAAAATGCGGAATCAGATTGAGTCGTGAAGAGCAATGTCGAAACTGATAAAAATAATGTTTCGAAACAAAATGGTAATCATGTTTCGAAATGATGTGCATAGTGCACAATAAGTAATGAAATATATCGAAAATGAGAAAAATATGCACAAATATAATGCTTGACTGAACATGACTAATATGTTAATGTTTCTTTAACAAAACTTAACGAAACTTTTATAAATCTAAAGGAGGAGACAAGAAATGAAAAAGAAACTGGCAGCATTATTATTGGCAGCAATGACCATCACTGCCGTAGCGGGATGCGGAAAGGGCGGAGATTCTTCCGGAAGCTCCCAGGGTGCGGCATCCGGAGACGGCGGCGCAAAAACGGAAGAAGAAGCGCCCGCGGACAATGCGGCGGCGGACGAAGGCGCAGCGACCGGCGAGGTTCAGGATATCGCCCTGAAGGTATGGTGCCCTCAGAACCAGGTGGACAGCGGGATCATGGAACAGCAGCAGGCGGCATTTGCGGCGGAGCATCCCGAGTATAACATTACGTGGACCACGGAGATCGTGGGAGAAGACAAGTGTCAGGAATCCGTGCTCAAGGACGTGGGAGCGGCAGCCGACGTATTCCTGTTTGCAAGTGACCAGCTGCCATCTCTGGTAGAGGCGGGAGCCATCGCAAGACTGGGCGGAGCTACCGAGGAGATGGTAAACAGCACGATTGCGGAAGCCGTTGTGGCAACGGCAAAAGTGGATGACGCACTCTATGCGATTCCCTTTACACACAATACATTTTTCATGTTCTATGACAAGACAATCCTTGACGAAGCGGACGTTACATCCCTGGAGAAGATCATGGCTAAGGAGACGGCTGACAACGTTTATAATTTTTACTTTGAATCCGCAGGCGGCTGGAAGCTGGGATGCTATTATTACGGTGCGGGCCTGAGCATCTTCGGACCCGACGGAAGCGATGTGGCAGCAGGCGTTGACTGGAACAGCGAAAAGGGCGTTGCGGTAACCAACTATCTGATCGATTTGATCAACAACCCGAAATGCGCTTATGACGGCGAGATTTCCGTGTCCGAGCTGGCAGGCGACCACAGAATCGGCGCATGGTTCGACGGTTCCTGGAACTATGATCTGTATAAGGGAATTCTTGGCGACGATCTGGGAATGGCAATTATTCCCACCTTCAATCCTGACGGAAACGACTATCAGCTTCTTGGCTTCTACGGCTCCAAGTGCATCGGCGTGAACGCAAAATCCGCTAACATGGCGGCTGCGGTAGCGTTTGCGGCATTCCTTGGAAACGAAGAGAACCAGCTTCTGCGCTATGAGCTTTCCGCACAGATCCCTGCAAATATTGCGGCAGGCGAGAGCGAGGCCGTGAAGGCGGATCCTCTTGCAACCGTTATCGTGGAGGAGGCAAACAAGGCCAGCGTTGCGCAGCCTGCAAATGCCGAGTTCAGCGCAAGATACTGGACCTATGCGAATGCGATCCCCACGGAAATCAGAAGCAAAGAGATTACGAAGGATAACGTGCAGGAAAAACTGGATGCCTTTGTGGAAGCAATGACAAAATAATGCATGCCGGGGAGGTTTCATATGGGAATCTTTAACAAAAAAATTCAGCCTGTTTATACGAAACCCGGCGATGCCGGCGTTTCACAGGCTTTTAAGAACGGCAATGTCATGACGAAGCTGTCTTTCTTCATCTTCGGTCTTGGCAACATAACAAACAGGCAGATCGTCAGGGGACTTATCTTCCTGGCAATCGAAATCGGTTACTTCATTTATCTTGTTTCCTTTGGTATCGGCGCCCTGGGTGATTTTATCACCCTGGGCACCGTGGAACAGGGACAGGTATACAACGAGGCTCTTGGAATTTACGAATACTCGGCGGGCGACGATTCCATGCTCTGCCTGCTGTACGGAGTGATCACTCTTGTGCTCACGGCTGCGGCCGTCTTTGTGGGATGCATGTCGGGAAAGAGTGCATACTGTACGCAGTTCCGTAAGGAAAAGGGGATGAGCATCCCTTCCTTTAAGGACGACATCCGCTCGCTCACTGAGGAAAACCTGCATGCTTTTCTGCTGGCTTTCCCCATATTCGGAATCCTCTGTTTCACCATCGTGCCCCTGATCTTCATGATCCTCATAGCCTTTACCAGCTATGACCATGAGCATCAGCCGCCCGGAAATCTTTTTACCTGGGTTGGACTTGAAAACTTTAAATCCATGTTCTCTCAGGGGAGCAAGCTGGCCGCTACTTTCTGGCCCGTGCTTTCCTGGACGCTGATCTGGGCCGTGGTGGCTACCGTCACCTGCTATATTCTGGGGCTTTTGCTCGCACTTCTGATCAACCGCAAGGGAACGAGGGCAAAGGGCTTCTGGAGATTCATGTTTGTGCTTTCCGTGGCGGTTCCCCAGTTTGTGACGCTGCTGAGCATGAGAACCATCTTCAATGCAAACGGTCCGGTGAACGTGCTGTTTCGTGAGTTCGGCATGATCGGTGCGACGGAGTCCATACCGTTTTTTACCAATCCTCTTTATGCGAAGATCACCATTATCTGCATCAATATCTGGATCGGTGTGCCCTTTACCATGCTCTCCACAACCGGTATTCTTCAGAATATACCGGGAGAGCTCTATGAGGCGGCAAAGATCGACGGCGCCAGCGCACCCACGATCTTTCGGAAGATCACCCTTCCTTATATGTTATTTGTAATGACGCCCAATCTGATCACATCCTTTACGGGAAATATCAATAACTTCAACGTGATCTTCCTGCTTTCCGGCGGCGGTCCGGATTCTCTGGACTACTACTATGCGGGAAAAACGGATCTGCTGGTTACCTGGCTGTACCGTCTGACAATCACGCAGAAGGATTACAACCTGGGTGCGGTTATCGGTATTCTGGTGTTCATTATCCTTGCAACTGTGTCACTGTTAACCTATCGCCGTACAGGATCTTATAAAGATGAGGGGGCATTCCAATAATGAGAGCAAAAAGAATTATAACAGACACGGCCTGTCATATTCTGCTGGCCATCCTGAGTTTTATCTGGGTATTGCCGATCTTTTATGTGGTGCTGACCTCCTTCCGGGAGGAGAGCGGATCCTATAAGAGCTACATATGGCCGAGAGGATTTACTCTGGACAATTATATTAATCTGTTTCATGGGAATAATAATGTTAACTTTTCCAGATGGTTTATGAATACGCTGATCATAGCCATATTCAGTACGCTGCTCTCCGCATTTTTTGTGCTGTGCGTTTCTTATGTTATGAGCAGACTGCGTTTTAAGATGCGCAAGACCTTCATGAATATCGCTCTGGTTCTGGGAATGTTCCCGGGCTTCATGTCCATGATCGCGGTTTACTATATCCTCAAGGGACTCGGGCTTTTGGAGACAGGCGTTTTGAAGCAGGTGGCTCTTGTGCTGGTGTATTCCGGAGGAGCGGGACTTGGCTTTTACATGGCGAAGGGATTCTTTGACACTATCCCCAAAACCATTGACGAGGCGGCCTATATTGACGGGGCCACCAAGTGGGACACCTTTGTGAAGATTACGGTTCCGCTGTCAAAGCCGATCATTACTTACACGCTGATCACGGCGTTCATGGGGCCCTGGGTGGATTATATCTTTGCCAAGGTTATCATGGGAAATGAGACGCCCTATTATACCATTGCCATTGGTCTGTGGACCATGCTGGAACAGGAATATGTAGAATATTATTACACGCAGTTCTATGCCGGATGCGTTATCATATCGATCCCTATAGCGATTCTCTTCCTGCTGACGCAGAAGTGCTATGTGGAAGGCGTATCGGGAGCTGTAAAGGGTTAAGGAAGTGTAAGAGGGGCGGCCGCAGGATGTCTTTGTGGCCGCCCTTTTTGAAAGGAAAGGGTTTATGACTGACAGAGAATTCACCAATATAAAGCTGGATGAGAGATTCCGGTATGACGGAAAGGACCTCGGAGCAGTCTGTGCGGAAAATAGAACCATATTCAAGGCGTGGAGTCCTGCGGCGGAAAGGATCGTGCTGCGGCTTTACCGGGAGGATAGAGGCGCACACTGCATGGAAAGGGAGATGATGCGCGGGGAAAGGGGTGTCTGGGAGCTGGCCTTTGAGAGGAGCCTTCATGGGATGTATTACGATTATCTTGTCAGGATTGACGGCGCAGATACCGTGACGGCGGATCCCTATGCGAGAGCCTGCGGCTGCAACGGGGCAAGGAGCATGGTGGTGGATCTGCGCCTCACGGATCCGGAAGGGTTTGACAAGGACCGCGCTCCCGATGCGCAGGAGGAGAGAATTATCTATGAGCTCCATATTAAGGATTTTTCCTATGATAAGGGCAGCAGAGTGCCGGAGGCATACCGGGGAAAATATATGGCCTTTACGGTGAAGGGGGAAGAGGAGCCTTATCCTGTCTGTATGGAGTATCTGAGGAGGCTCGGAGTCACGCATGTGCACCTTCTGCCCTTTTTTGACTACGGCTCCGTGGATGAATCCGGGGATGAGGAGCAGTACAACTGGGGCTACGATCCGGTCAATTTCAACGTGCCCGAAGGCTCCTATGCCACGGATGTGAAGGACGGGACGGTGCGGATCAGGGAATGCAAGGAGATGATACGCTCCCTTCATCAAAACGGGCTGCGGGTAATCATGGATGTGGTGTATAATCATACGTATAAGGAGGATTCCTGGCTGCAGAGGATGATGCCCGGGTACTACTACCGCTATGAGGAGGACGGGAGCCTCTCAGACGGATCCGCCTGCGGCAATGATATTGCGGCGGGAAGAGCCATGGTGGATAATTATATTGCGGACTCAGTCATGTATTGGGCAAAGGAATATCATATAGACGGCTTCCGCTTTGATCTCATGGGACTTCTCACGGTGGAGCTGATGAACCGGATCAGGAGCGAGCTTGACGGGGAATTCGGGAAAGGGGAAAAGTTCCTCTATGGAGAGCCCTGGAGAGCGGATGCGTCGCCCATGGAGCGGGGAACCAGGGCGGCTCTCAAGGAAAACACCAGATGTCTGGATGACGGAATCGGGATATTCAGCGATGACACCAGGGATGTGATCAAGGGACATGTGTTTGAGGAAAAGGAGCCCGGCTTTGTCAACGGAGGGAGCGACCTGGAGCATCTGGTGCTTCACGCCGTGACCGGATGGAGGGACGGCGGAGCGGATTTCTGCCCGTTGAGCTGCGGCCAGATTATCAACTATGTCTCGGCTCACGACAATTTCACGCTATGGGATAAGCTGGTTTTGTCCATGCACAGGGAGAACCCCGATTTTACCAGACATTATGAGGATGTGCTTGCGGCGAACAGGCTTGCGGCCTTTATCTATTTTACCTGCCAGGGAAATCTGTTCATGCAGGCCGGGGAGGAATTCGGGCGGACCAAGCTGGGAGAGGAAAACAGCTATTGCTCCAGGCCGGAGATCAATATGCTCCGCTGGGATCAGACCGTGGAGTTCGGGGATCTGGTGGAGTATTACAGAGGTCTGATCCATCTGCGCAAGAAGCTGCCCGGGCTTTGCGACAAGTCTCCCGGGGCGGAGATGCGCATCACCGCAAAGAGCATTCACCGGGACGGCGTGGTCTCCTTCCGGGTAAACAACAGGGCTTTGGAAAACGGGAACTGGGAGGAGCTGCTGATTATCTACAATGCCTCAAAGGAAGACTATGCCGTGCCTGTGCCTGAGGGAAGCTGGGAGATCCTGGCGGACGGGAGAGAGGCAGACTGCCGCCGCAGGATCGAGGAAGGGGTGCGGGAAGTGCCGGTTGAGGGCAGAAGCGGGATGCTGCTTGCGAGATAGATGGT